>JAYEOK010000317.1:0-57404 GCA_034722915.1 Thermodesulfobacteriota bacterium
GATTTGTGAAAAAGTTTAGAATAACCATTAATCTGTATATTTACGAAGGTGTTTGTATAACCGTTGAACCCCAGCCCCCTTCGAGGGGGCTTCCCCAAACCACGTCCTCTGGGCGTGGTCGGTGATTGAGTATGACGGTACCAATTTCAGCGGCTGGCAGAAACAAAAGGATGCCAGGACTGTACAGGGGGATGTACTGAAGGGTGCTGTGCGTGTTTTTGGTGAAGTTCCGATGGATCTTCAAGGCTGTGGTTGAACCGATTCAGGAGTTCATGCTCCTGAATATGTGGCCCACCTTGAGGTCGCAGCTGCTATGGGTCCGCACGAAGTTGCAAGAAAACTCAATGAGACCCTGCCTAAAGATATTGCCGTAAAGTCAGTTGTGGCGGCGGGCTTACGTTTTTATGCACGTCATAACTGTATAGCCAGAAGCTATATATATCATCTCCGCACAGAAAAATCGGCCTTTGGCAAACGTTATGACTGGTGGGTGCAGGCGGAGTTGGATCTGCCTGCTATGCGGCATGCCGGATCGTTGATGACAGGCATGCATGATTTTGCCGCTTTTGCCGAAAAAAAGGAGCTGAAAAAGTCAACCAAGGTATTGATTCACAAAGTTGAAGTTTTTACAGAGAAGGAAATTCTCAAAATCCGGGTTGTCGGGTCTCATTTTCTCTGGCATATGGTTCGACGGATGGTAGGGATTATGGTCGAGGTGGGCTGTCACCGCCTAACGGAAGAAAGTATTCAAAATATGCTCGAAGACCATTCTGATGCTTTACCATCTCATCATACTGCACCGGGCGCTGGCCTGTTTTTCGAGAAAGCCTTTTATGACAGTGAGGGACTGGCTGAATTTTTGAAGGAGTAATTTTTGTAATTCAGATAGCTTCAAGAAAATCATTGTAAGTGTGATTGTCTTGAGATCTGACGTGATTGAAGATTATTTCTGAAAAATTGTCTGGGACAGCAGGCCCAAAAATGACAGGTAGAGTCGAAACTCACATTTAATTTTAAAAAAATATTGCAAATATTGCTTTTTATTCCTCCTTATTCTTTATATTTTATTTTTTTACTTTTTTGTGTTTACAAACTCAAAAATTCTTGTAACTGTTTATAGTGTAATGGTGCAGGACCACTAAAAAGATTAAATTATTACGAGTGATATGAACGACTTAATTGTTGATTTTCTTTCCTTATTTAATTGTTTCTTACTTAGGTAGCCCTTAAGTGCCTATAGAAATCTTACCGTAGTAGTTTAATTAAAGTAAGATAATTATGTTGCGAGCTTTTTAGTAGCAATTCCCAAACTCACCGTAAGCTCTTGATGTCCTTGCGAATATGCTAACACTTGAGAATATCGCAAAAACCCTTTAATTCAAGCTAGATAGGCCAACTCGCAACATAACAGTAGACACCTTCAGATTGAAGGGATACCAGATATTAACACCTTCCATGTGGCAACCCTAACTGCAAAAACGTGGTCTGTCACCAATTGTTCAATTGTTACCATTCTCAAACAATCAAACAAGATCCCGGGGAATCACATAATCCCAATTTTTCGAGTAGACACGTTTCTCGCCCTCATAGGCATCAAGTTCCGCATGGATATGGAAAGAGTGTGGATCAGAGGTGAGAACAGTGCGGGTGACAGTACGAACATTCCAGTCTCCTCGACGAAAGCCGCGATTCCAGACAGTTTCACCGCGCAGTGTGTCGAAGTCACACTTTTTATAAGTATACCATTCCTCCGCACTGCGCTGCATTTCAATGTCGGCATCAGGGATATAGACGGTGCCGTCATCATTAATCACCTCCAGAGTTGACAAAGCGGTACCCAGATCGCGGATAACGCGCCAGCTATGGCGACTCCATCGTAGAGTTTTCTTGACCATTGGCTGGGCACCTTCCGGGTCAGCAAAATCAACGCGCTGATCTGTCTCATCAAGTGATGGCCGCACCGGCAATCCCAGAGAACTGGTTCCTGTACGGATTGTCAAACGGACAGGCCGCGGTGCCGGCCAGGCCAGTGGCCAGTAGGAGGTGGATATGGAAACACGCAGGCGATGACGGGCAGGAAAACTATACCCAATATCATTGAGTTTAACCTGCACGCGATAGAACCGTGCAGGTTCCAGTTTGCTTGGGTTTTCCGATCCCTCACGATGAGTAAGATTAAGCAGACCATAGGTGACCCGGGTCGCTTTGTCGTCGGGTGCCACATCAGAGAGCCGCACGGCGATCATTGCCACCGGCTGATCACTGCTCAGTTGCAGATCAAGCCAGGGGCTTCCGAGGATTTCCATCGATTTTTTCAGTGGTTGAGTGTCGAATAGCAGTGCACCGCCGTCTTCTTCGCGTTGATCGTGGGGCTGGTCCGGGGCGGCAGCGTAGGAACACCACTTGCCGGCAAAAAGCCCCGTACTGAGCGGCGACTGAATTGTCATGGATTTTGTTTCGACCTGAACGTGCGGTGATTCAAGGGTACCGGGATAGGCCAGGGTCAAGGCCTGTTCCTGGACATTAGGTGAAGGCCAGGAGGGCTCACCGACCCAGCGCCCCGGACGACACTCGTAATAGGAGTCCGGTGCTACGGATTTCTGTATCCACGCCCGCAGCATCGGTTCTTCCATTATCCCCGTATCCTGCCCTTTTAGCCAATGATCCCACCAACGCAGGGCCTCCTGCAGAAAACCGATGGCCGGTCCGGGAATTCCTTCGTGGGGATACTTGTGGCTCCACGGTCCAACCAGACCAAGGCGTGGAACCTGCAACCCCGTCAGCAAACGAAATACAGCATTGGAGTAACCATCAGCCCAGCCGGAAACAGCCATTACAGGGCACTGTATCGCCCCCCAATCCTCACAGATGGAACCGTGCCGCCAATATTCATCACGTCTCTGATGGCGCAACCATTTTTCAAGCCACAGGTCGCTTTTACGCAATCGCTCCATCCACATTTTACGCCACTTTTCGCCAACAATAGCAGGATCAGGAGGAAGCGAGTTGAATGCAAACATGGTGGATGACCAGGAAAGGTTGTCACCAAGGAGACAGCCTCCCATATTATGCACATCATCTGCATAGCGATCATCAGTAGAGCATACTGTGATCACCGTTTTGAGTTCCGGGGGACGCATAGCAGCAATCTGCAGGCCGTTAAACCCACCCCAGGAGATGCCGATCATGCCGATATTGCCATCGCACCAGGGCCTTGTAGCAAGCCAGCGTAAAATTTGGGTACCGTCGTCCAGTTCACTTTGCAGGTACTCGTCTTTCAAGATACCCTCGGAGTCTCCGCTGCCACGGATATCCACACGCACACAGGCATAACCGTGACCGGCAAAGTAAGGATGCATAAGATCATCGCGACCACGGGTATTGTCGCGCCGACGGTAAGGAATGTACTCTAGGATCGCGGGAACCGGGTGTTTCCCATCTGTTTCAGGAAGCCAGATTCTTGCTGCCAGCTTAATGCCATCGGACATCGGGATCCAGACCAGCTCCTGTTGCATATATTTGTAAGGAAACTCGTTTTGTATCCGCATAATCAGGCCACTGCTTTTTCATCGAATTCAAGAGGGAGTTCCTCTTTGAGCTGGTCAAAGCGTGCCTCAAGGTTCTCGGAATCAGAGGCGCCCATGAAAATAACCGCTACCTCATAACTGTAGGCATCCTGGCCACGAAGTTCCGATAACAACATTCCTTCCTCTACAGCGATCTGAATCATGGTGCCTGGATAACGCTCTTTCAGTTGCTCAAGTTCATCTTCGGTGGGCACTCTAATGACACGGGCATCACGGTGGCGGCGTAGCATAAATTTGGCAGCAACGTTATAATCCCCCATCCGACTCGAATAGTCCGGTTCACGTCCCAAGGCAATATCAATGGCCACCTGGTGATGGGAAGAGCCGTATACGTCAACAAAAAGAGGACAGTGGGATTTGGATAAACGTGCATTAACCTCTAACTGCCAGATACAATCGTTCTTTTTGTCCCAGTAAAATTCGATGTTAAAAGGGGTGTTGTCCAGACCCAGAGCGGGAATGGTACGCTTTGCCGCATCAATCATCCGCGCCTGTACACCTTGTGGTAACCTGGAAGGAAGTTGATACCTGGAAAAGGAAGAATTGTAACGTCCTTCACGAAAGGAATCGACTACGCCATAGACATGCGCTTTGCCATTACGGATATAGCCTTCCGTGGTGCACTGTTCTCCACCGATGGGTTCTTCGGCTATGCACCAGAAGGCATCGATATGGCCTGGAATATCGGGAGGGAGCTCACAGCGACTGGTAAAAGCTCGAAATGGCTCACCGAATAGGCCAATACCTTCTCGTGTCAGTCGTAAAGCCTTATCTAATTGTTGCCGGTTCCCAACAAAAAAAGCCATCTGCGAGGAGAAAGCGATGACCGGTTTAAGCCAGAAGGGATAACTGAGTTCGATCTTGTCGGCCGCGTTTTCAGCAAAAGGGTTTACTGCCTCAAATCTGGGTGTACATTCTGGTATAACCTGTTTCTGGCGCAGCCTGTACCAATATTTATGCTCAGATACCAGTACATCAGGTAAAGCGGGGCCACCTAATCCCAACTGTTTGCGAAACACTGCAAGCATAAGAGGCGTGGGAAAATCCCAGTGACCAATAATAGCATCGACATTGCCGTCAAAATCTTCCAGCTGACGGCAGCCGTACTCCAGCATTTCCTCTATGGCGTAGTGTTTGGGATGAATTATTTGATCGTAAACAAGGAGACCATGGAACCTGTAACTGTCAGCATTGCGAACTGTATTCAGAATCTTGCGGTGGAAATCATCGAGACCGATAATAAAGATATTTGTTTTCATGATACCTCCTTAGCTATGGTTTACCTCGGGTGCTGGCTCATACTAACTATTGTAACACTCAATTCTCTTTATGCTGCCAATATTTTGTCAGTACGGCGGTTGAGTTTATGAATATTGATGTTCTTCCCAAACAATGGGAGTGTAGCACCGATTGCTCTCTGAACGTGTTCCTTTTGCTGTTTATTGAGTAAAATAGGGGACGTTCATAAGATTATAATACGAATTTCTGGCTCCAGTAAATCAAGAGGCGGCAGCACGTGCAGTGCAAGCCAATAACTCTTTGGGATAATCCACGCATTTGAGAGCAATTGTTCCAATTCGAGCCCCGCGAAGTGCGACGAATTATCGTAAGGAAGTATGAGATGCGATAGGAGATCCAAGGGACTACCATTTATCTTTTGGGACTTTGGCATACACGGGAGGAAAGATAATACCAATGACAAGGTTAATCGCATGGGATAACAGGCGATTTAATCTTCTTCCTGAATATACGTAATAAAATAAAGACCGGAAATATGCCACAATAAGGTCATTAACGCCCTGTTTTTTCATAAGAAGAAGGAGGAAAGTATGACCTTGTCACAAACAACTAGAATGTCTAGCCCGAGTTTCCTAGTAGTGCGTCCCAAAAGTTCTGACATGATATTTGGCAATTTAAAACCGGCAAGAAAACGCGATGCTTTGAACCTATTTTTTGAAATTAACATACGAGACATCAACTAGTTATGAAATTTAAATAGGTTCGTTTCACGTTCTTCTTTTCGCAAACATAAACAGCCAAAAAACCCGTCAAGACTTTTGGGACGGGGTACTAGTTACGACTTGTGGTATTGCCTAACTATTCGGAAATACAGTCAATTGCTTGGCTGTCGAATATGCCCTAAAAATATGTGCGAAAATACATTGACAACCTCCCGTTAAATATGACTTGACATTTTAACACTGTGCCCTAATCTAGCAGAACCAACGCTATTAAGCTCATTGTAAGAGTTTGATTTTCCAATATTTCTCTTGATTATTTGTGTCAATTGGTCGTTCTCCATAAAAGCAATTGCAGTAAAAGTTATCACAAAAATAAGGAAAAAGAACCGATGATAAGTAAAACTTCTGATTTTCAACAAAAAACATGCCGATTGTGCACTACCAAAAACATAAGAAATGCCATTTTAGGGTAAGGTTGTTACCCTTGTAACATGTTGAAAATATGATAAAATCAGAACGCCGTTTCCATAACTAGGAAACTCGGGCTAGGTGTTGTGTGAGCGGCATGGGCACGATCTAGCTGGCGCAAGGCCTGCCATAACCCTGAAGGGTAAAGAATATGTAGACAAAAGCAAGGGTGCCCGAAAAAAATTCACATGAGCTGTCCGAGGAGGGAGCAAACAGTGAATGTGAGCCAATGAAGGGTCTGAAGGCATACGTCAGGGAGTTATAATTGTCGTTGAACAGGAATTGTATATTCGGTTTGTAAACCCTGATAGAGTCTTATTGCACCAATATCAACTCTTGTCCGCTCATATGGAAACTTTCGAGGCGGCCAATGAAGCTCATACCCAGCAGGCTTTGCTTGAGTTTGCCTTCTTCGGCAACACAGGCGTGGACATTTTCAACCTGAATAGTACCGATTTCTATGGAATCCAGCATGACAGGAGCTACTGTTGAAATACCATTGGCGGTGTGGACCTGGGCGATGAATTTCAGATCATAGGTGAGGCCAAGTGTGTCGGCGTCCTCCCAGGTCAAAATCACATAGGTAGCGCCGGTATCCGCCAGCAAATTAACGCTGTAATCGTTGATATAGGCTTTTACATCAAAGTGCCCGGAGCGCATGGCATGCAGCACTACGCGGCCATAGCCGGTGTTTTGCTGTTCGTGATCTTTATACTGGTTGGCGGTCCGTTGCTCGGGATAGACGCTGGTACGATGACCATCAAGATAGAAAAATACCATAAGGACGATAATGAAGATGGCCAGCCAGAGGATGACACTGATTATGTGGCGTATGGTGCTGGTCGTCATATTCCCAATGTTTTCCGGCAAGCATTGTTGATGTTATCAGTCAAAAGCAATGATTGTAGAAAGATAATATTTTTTGCGTGCTCCAGTTTCAAAAATAACCGTTTATTTTTTTTCAAAGCGGTGGCCAGGGATTCCTCGTGGCCGGCAAATTTTTTTAACAAAATCAGAAATCTCATTGATAGAGCCATTCCAGCCCACCTGTTCACATATGCCTATCTCCTGCTTATTTGTACAAAGCTCGTATCCTTGCGAGTACTGGTGGATGGCTGTAATGGAAGAAGACCATCGCCGGATGTGGAGTAAGGTTTGACAAATTGGCAACAGAGAGTTTCTTGAGCCCACTCACCAGAGCTGTTCCACGACTGGGAGGATGTGCAGCATAGCGGTCTGCCTGAAATTCATGTTTACGGGAAAGGGAGTTAACCGCAATTCCAAGAAGAAGATTGAACGGAGAAAAAATAAAGGAAAAAAAGATCAACGCACCATAGATTGAGATGTGCTCCACCTGAAAAGCCGCGAACAGGTTTTCGTTCCCAATAAAAAGTGAGAGGAGGAAAAAGAGCAGGCCTGTATGGCAGATGGAGATTGCCATCATTTTAAATATGTGTCGATGTTTATAATGCCCCATTTCATGAGCAAGGACTGCTATAATCTCATCATCTTCCAGTTTTTCAAGGAGGGTATCGTAAAAGACAATTTTTCTGAATTTACCAAAGCCGGTGAAAAATGCATTGAGTTTGCTGGATCTTTTGGAACCATCCATGGTGTAAATTCCCTGGATGTCAAATGATGCATTTTGGGCAAAGGCGAGTACTTTTTCTTTTAATGTCCCGTCTTCGAGAAGGGTAAATTTGTTAAAAAACGGCATTATCAGAACAGGTGCAAGAAATTGCAGAACAACGCTGATAAGTGTGAGACCTGCCCAGCAATAGATCCAGGCAAAATCGCCAGTAGTTTCAAAAAACCAGAGAATGAGGTAAAGAATCGGAGTTCCAATGAGTATACTGAGGAAAAGTCCTTTTATAATATCGGTACAGAATGTTTTTATAGTGGTGTTATTAAAGCCAAACCGTTCTTCTATGACAAAGGTTGAATAGAAACTAAAGGGGAGAGCAAGTACTGAACTGAGCAGGAGGAGAGATGCGATGTAGAGTATACCGCTTACAATTGATCCCTGTTGGAAACTGCGAACAAAGATATCAACCGAGTTGAATCCTCCGGCCAAAAGGAAAATAAGCAGGACAAATGTACTGGCAGTGGACTCCACCAGCCCGAATTTGCTTGTAGCTCTGGTGTACCCCTGAGATTTATGATATTTTTCTGCATCAATTACATCCTGAAACTCCACTGGTACCTTGTTTACCAATGCCTTGATGTTAAGGTAGGATATGACCTGTTCCAGGAGATAATTGCCAAGAAGGATTACAATTATAAAGAGTAACCAGTTATTCATTACCATAAACACGACCGATACTTTTATTGTAACTGTTCAGCAGCACCTCTAGGAGGCTGTCCGAGAACACCAAAACTACGGGTACAAGTGCCCTTTATCCTCAACTCTTTGTTATTTTAAAAAAACAATGCTCGGAATATCAACTATATGCACCCCAAGGGCATTTCTTACAGGGCACCTGTGCTTGTTTTTTCAAAATGCCTCGATTTGAGAAGAAATGCCTATTCTCGGACAAGCTCCTAGGAGAAACAAGAGATTATTTCTGATATGTGCAATAGGCTGATTGACTGACAGATTTGCTCAAATCCCTTGATGAAATGTGAGCATGGTTTCTGTTAGGTAGCAACCAGTAGTCGATACCCAACATGAAACCATTGTATGGTGCACCCAGCAGGATTCGAACCTGCGACTCCCAGGTTCGAAGCCTGGTGCTCTATCCAGCTGAGCTATGGGTGCCTTTTAAATGATGTCAGGCACAGCATTTTTGTCCAATCGTCCTTGGCCGCATAGGTTTACTATTGCGGACAAGGACGATTGAACAATCCTGCTGCACCTGACATCATTTAAATGAAAGTCGTAATTTACGTTAATGGAGAAAATAATCTACAAGTTGTGTCTTGTCAATTGCTATCAGGGGCACCAAAGAATCAACCGCCACAGGTGATACGGATGGATTCCGCTTGTTCACTGATCCCTTTTTTCAGAACTTCATGGTTGTAGGCATCAATTACATTTCGGCGTTTAAGCATCCCCACCACCCATTTGTTTTCAAGATCTTCAACCACTGGAATTTCATCAATTCCTTTTACATCAAAAAGTTGCATGGCCTTGTAGAGTGAATCGTCAGGAGTAAGCATGATCACATCACGGCTGCAGATACCTCCCACCAGGTAGCAGACTCGTTCTTCTTCTGCTCTATGAAGGATACCTTTCACATCCTGCATGGATATAATACCTGTCATTCTTCCTGAATCGTCCACAACCGGGAAGTAAAAGCTGTTTTTGGCCATCCTGAAAATTTCAAGGAGGTGGTTGATATTAGCACGTTCAGAAATGAAATCCACATCTTCAGAAATGGCTTTTCCAACACGTGTGGATTTCATGATGGCAGCTTCACGACCTTCGTGAATATCAATGCCTTCTCTGCTGAAATCAACGGTATCAATGGAATCATGCTTGAATTTCGTGGCAACCATGGTTCCTATGATGGAGGTGAGCATGATAGGGACAATAATCATGTAGTTGCCTGTCATCTCAAAAAGAAGAAAGATGGCGGTCATTGGCGCATGGGTGGATGCGGCAAGAAAGGCACCAATACCCACAGTGGCATAAGCACCGGGATCTGCAGTGAGGGTAGGGAATAAAATATTGGCCACATGACCAAAACAGCCACCGATCATTGCTCCGATGAACAGAGCGGGCGCAAAGACACCTCCCGCGCCTCCGGAACCAAGAGTTACGGCTGTGGCAATAATTTTCAGAAAGACAAGTGCGAGAAGAAGAAGAATGGCCCCTTCTCCATTTAAAACAGTTTCAAGAAATGGATAGCCATCACCCATGATCTGTGGGTAGAAAATTGCAATACAGCCAATAATAAAGGCACCGGTTATGGGTTTGAGTTGGGGGTGAATGGGCAATGCATCATATTTATCACGCACCCAGTAAAAAATATGAATATGGCAGACAGCAATCAGTCCGATTATGATTGCCATCAGGCTGTAGAGTGGAATTTCAATAAAAGGATTGACCATTTCATAGTGAGGGATGGGAAAAGCCGGCGTTCCACCGTAATAGGCTCTGGTAACAACGGTTGACAGGGCAGAAGCAATGACCAGAGCACCAAAGGATGTAATTTCAAAGGTTCCGAGGAGCACAATTTCCGAGGCAAAGAAAATGCCGGCAAGCGGGGCATTAAACATTCCGGCAATGCCGCCTGCAGCTCCTGCTGCAATATAGACTTTCATTCTGCTGCCGGACACTCTGAAAAATTGTCCAACTTGAGAACCGGCAGCTCCACCAATGGCTGCAATGGGTCCTTCCACGCCAGCAGAGTTACCCGTACCAATGGTAAGTGCTGTGGATACAATTTTCAGGGCAATGGTTCTGGCCTTGATATATCCGCCTTCCAGATTAACCTTGCGAAGGAATTTAGTGAAACTGTAGCCATTCACCTCACCGGGATAGCGGAGCGAGAGTGGAATGAGCAGCACCATCCCAAGCATTGGAATCAGAGGCAGGAGAAGGAGGTGCCAGCCACCCTGGTCAACACCAAGCAGGTCTTTACCTCCATGAAGAATAAAAGTATCCACCCAATGCACTGTAGTTCGAAATATAATATTGCACAAGCCGGCCATAAGCCCGATAACAGAGGCGATGATCATCATACCGGTGTTTTCCCCAGGCATGAATTTTTGCATATTGTTTTTCATTGTTTTTCCGGTACCTTACAGCCAACATCGGCAGCCTGTTTAAGGAAAAAATCATCGGTCATCCCGGCAATGTAATCACAAACCATGGCACCCGGTGTGTGGGAGGCGAGATAGCTTGAGTCCATATCAGTCATGATGTCAACGTGTTCTGTGGCATGACCATTTTCAAGTTGTTGCAGATAGTGATCAAAGAGTGTTTCGTAGCAATTTTGGATAAGAGGCAAGTTTGTTTTTGTTTTGGGGTGGAGATAGATACTGCTATAGTTAAATGTTTTCAGTTCTTTCAGGTGGTCAGCCATTTTAATGGAAAAACCGATATACCCTTTTCCATCTGCTTTGTTGGTTGGGATGAAACTGTTTGCAATGAGATCCGTTACCAGTGTGTAAACGATTTCTCCGTTACTGTTACCAATCTTCTCTCTGCATGATTTTGGAATATCGCTGCGCTTAATAAGGCCCAAAAGGATGGCATCTTCAATGTCTCTGCCAATATAAGCGACTGTGTCAGCCATACGAACTACACAACCTTCCAGGCTCATTGGTGCAAGTTTATACTTCGGGTCATTTTGTTTCTGTTTCAGTTCTTTATTTAGAGAAGCAAAGCTTTTGCCGGGATTTGGAGAAATCCGGTTTGCATGAATTTCTCCGTCGTGGCAAAGGATACCATCAAGGGTCTGCAGGCTGAGATTCCATCCACGTCCTTTTCGTTCCAGGTGGTCAAGAAAGCGGACAGATTGAATATTGTGTTGAAAGGGAGGCAGCCCATGCCCAACACAGAGTTTTGCAAGAAAATTTTCTCCATCATGGCCAAACGGTGCATGGCCAATGTCATGGCCAAGGGCAATGGCTTCGATCAGGTCTTCGTTAAGACTGAGAAAACGGCCAATGGTTCGTGCAATTCTAGAAACCAGTTGTACATGGAGAACCCTGTGGGTGATATGATCATTTGATACCAGACAAAACACCTGGGTTTTATCTATATAGCGGGTGTAGGCCCTGGAATGGATGATGCGGTCGGCATCAAGACTGAATGCTTGCCGGTATCCGCTACGTTCCTCTTCTTTTCGACGTACAGCCTGTGTACTGCGGGTGGCTCCATAAGAGAGCCTTTCGTCTTCTATCCTGTTTAAATGATTCAGAGTTGGAAGAAGTTTAGTATGTGATGGAGTTTCCGGCATCGTTGCTGTGTCAAGGTAGGTGTTGGTTGAGGGAAATTTTCCCAAAAGAGATTATTATACCAGACTAAACAGAAAAAGCACCTTTTGACGCGTGAATCCAATGAAAAAGTGAGGTTTAGCGGACAGAAACAAGTTAGTTGTGCCTTACTCCTGAAAAGCTGTAATAAAAAACAAGAAAACTTGAGACTATTTTAAAATGAATAAGTTACAAGTACAACCAAGGCACTTATACCCCTCAAGGGGGTACTGAAATGAGTGCCGGCCTCACTTACCGGTGTTAGAAAAGATGGTTTTCTTTCCAAAGGAGTATGGTAGAATTGTAAAATTCATTTATAATTTAACAGAATGTATTTGTTAACAGGAGACGCAACATGAAGATTTCCATTGAATATTGTACCAAGTGAAACTACAAACCTCGTGCTTCCAGGCTGGAAGAAGAATTGAAAAAAGAGTTTGAGGCAGATCTCGAGTTAATTGCCTCGTCAGGTGGTGTTTATGAAATTGTAGTTGATGGAAAAAAAATATTTTCCAAGAAAGCGCTGAGCCGTTTTCCTGATGATGGGGAGATTGTCAAACTGATACAAGGCTAACACCGGTAAACGGTAAGTGAGGCCGGCACTCATTTCAGTACCCCCTTGAGGGGTATAAGTGCCTTGTTGGTATATCCAACTTGCTAATGTTAAACGAACTTTTCATTTTCTTGTTTTTTATGACAGCTTTTCAGGAGTAAGGCACTGATATGGTTGACACCTGTAACACATTGAAATAACAGTAAGTAAAAAATGTGTCAAACGTCAGATTTTATGGCTGACAGATTCTAGAAATCTTACGGGTGTCAGCCATGAAGTCTAATGAAAGCGGACAGGAAGAGCTTATTTGTTATTTGGCAGTAAATTACAGGAAGATATACATTCATCGCAATTATTTCTGGTTTTGCCACGTTTGTAATAATCAGCAAAGCCCTGAAGCAGTTCGTTGCCACCTCTTGGACAGACCTGTAGAAAGTCAATAAACGAGATCATACGGGAGATAACTTCCGGAGGGGCGGCATGTTCTATCTTGCAGGCTCCCTCTTCTGCTATGTTTCCATCAATGGCCAGGACTTCAATGAAAAAGCGTTTCAAGGCATTATGCCGGAAGATCACGTCTTCTGCTGTTGTTTTGCCAATGGTGGTAAGGGTAATGGGTTCATAAGGGGCATAATTGATGAGGCCTTTTTTGGAAAGGGTACGAAGCGCCTCTGTCACTGATGCTCTGCTCACATCCAGGCGGGTTGCTATATCTTTACTTCGGGCAACCTGTTTTTTAGTGATAATATGATAAATGGCCTCAATGTAATCTTCCAGGCTTGCACTGAGGATAATCGTTTGAATGGACATGGCGAGTTTATCTCATGAATTGTAAGGATAAAATTGATAACTGTTAAACTACCTTTGTTTGCTTGTGTCGTCAAGTTTGTAGGCGAAAGAAATGTGTATATGCGTGAAAAGTAGAAAAAGATATGCTCTGTGAATTGAAAATTACGAATCTTGCCTTAATTGAGAGTCTTCACCTGGATCTTTGTGAGAATGGCGGAAATGGTCTGGTTGTGATGACCGGGGAAACTGGTGCAGGAAAATCTATCATGCTTAGAGCTATTCACCTGCTCACTGGTGGAAGGGCGTCTGCTGACTGGATTCGCAGCGGAGCAGAGCATTGCACGGTTGAGGCACTCTTTGAGGTGTCTTCTGAAAATGATCTGCTGCAGAGTCTGTTTGTCAAACAGGGGATAGATGCGGGAGAAGCCCTTGTTATGAAGCGGGTGGTTAGCAGTAAGGGAAGAAGCCGGATGTATATTAATGGTTCTCCTGCCACTGCAAAAATGGCAGCTGAGCTTGCAGTGAATTTACTGAATGTGGCTAGTCAGCATGATCATCAGCAACTGCTGCAGCCCTGCTTTCATTTGGATTTTCTCGATACCATGGGAGAAACATGGCCTCTCAGGCAACGTTTTGATCAGCTATTTGGCAAGTGGCAGGCAAAACAGGCAACACTGCAGCAACTGCAAAAGCAGGAACAGGAAAAAGAACAGCGCAAAGATTTTCTCAAGTACCAGTTAAAAGAGATTCAGGATATGCAACCGGTTCCAGGGGAAGATGAGGCACTGAGCGAAGAAAAGAAACGGCTGAAAAGTGCTGATACCCTGATAAAAATCAGCAGGAAATCTCATAAACTTATGGAGTATTCTCTGCTTGATGGCTTAATTCAGATCCGTATGGATATGAGTCAGGTGGCTGAGCTTGACAGTGATGCTGAGGAATTGGCGGCAGAACTTGCAGGGTTCAGCTATCAGGCTGAAGATCTGGTTGTGAAACTGCGTGAATATAGAGATTCGTTGAATAATGATCCATATCGGCTGGACGCAGTAAATGAACGATTGAATGAGTTGCAGGGGTTGAAAAGAAAATATGGGAACAGTCTTGAGGCTGTTATTTGCTTTGCCGAGGAAGCTGATGCGGAATTGCAGCAGATAAAAAATCTGGACAAGGCAGTAAAAGAATGTGAAGAAGAAGTGCTGGCGTTTGAAAAAGAACTCTGTGTTCAGGCAGGTGTTCTCACAGGGCAGAGAAAAAAGACAGCTGCCAGGCTTGAACAATCCATGGAAGCAGAGCTTGTATCCCTTGCTTTTGGGCAATCAGGTCTTGAAGTGCGTTTTCAGGAACATGCTGCCGGAGTGGATGCCCTGTGCCAGGGGGGATGGGATAAAGTGGAATTTTTCTTCTCAGCAAACCCTGGTGAGCCGGTACGGCCTCTTGTGAAGGTGGCATCCGGTGGAGAGCTTTCCCGTTTAATGCTGGCTTTTAAATGTTTGCTCGCAAAAAAAGATATGGTTGAAACTGTTATTTTTGATGAAGTCGATGCGGGAATTGGCGGCGAGGCCGCAGAAGCTGTGGCCAGAAAAATCCAGGAACTCTCCACCCACCATCAGGTTTTTTGTATAACCCATTTGCCACAGATTGCAGCTCGGGGAAATAGTCATTTTCTTGTTGAGAAAGGTGTTGAGGATGGACGAACACAATCAGGAATTAATTTGTTGTCATCAGTTGAGCGCGTTGACGAGGTGAGTAGAATGCTGGCCGGTGAGTCAGTTTCTGCCCAGACTAGAGCGTGGGCGGAAGAACTTTTAGCAAAGGGAAGGGGAGCAGCATGAAACAGGTGACAGCACTTGCTCTTTTTTCAGGTGGTTTGGATTCCATTCTGGCTGCCAAGCTGGTTGCGTCTTTGGGCGTACGGGTATTTGCTGTAAAATTTGTCACCCCTTTTTTTGATTATGAATTACTGGAAGATCCTGAAAAGTATAAACAGGAAATCCTGGATAAGTATGGAATAGAAGTTTTTCTCCATGATCTCAGCCACAACTATCTTGACCTGCTGCATAATCCGTCACATGGATTTGGGAAAAATTTTAATCCATGTATCGATTGTAAAATTTTGATGTGTTCCCGGGCAAGAGAAATGATGGCAGAATTTGGGGCATCTTTTCTAATAAGCGGCGAAGTACTTGGCCAACGCCCCATGTCCCAGCGCCGGGATACCATGCGGGTCATTGAGCGAGATTCCAACAATGACGGGCTTTTGTTACGACCTCTTTCAGCAAAACTGATGGACCCTGCAACAGCAGAAACAGAAGGTTGGATTGATCGTGAAAAGCTGCTTAATTTCAGTGGCCGTGGGCGCTCCAGGCAGATACAACTGGCAAAAGAGTATGGTGTTACTGATTTTCCGGCCCCGGGCGGCGGCTGTATTCTTGCCGATCCCATTCTCAGCACCAGGATTGAAAAAATATACAAAGGTGACTTTGTCATCAAGGCAGAAAAAATTACAGTAACTGATGTACGCCTTCTTCTTCTTGGCAGGCAGTTTCTTTTACCGGATGGTTCATGGATAATCCTTGGTCGTAATGAAAAAGAAAACAGTAGGATTGACGATTTGGCAGGGGGAAATGATATTCTTCTCCGAATGTCCAAGCGTCCAGGCCCTACTGCTTTGCTTCGAGGAATGAAACAGCATGATTTTATTGCAGGTAGTAATTACAAAACACTGCAGATTGCAGCAAGTCTGGTTGTGCGCTATGGAAAAAAAATGAAGGGAAGTGATCCGGGTGCAGAAGTTGAAATCCGTGGTTCAGGAAAAACATTGAAACTAACTGTTCAACCGCTGAGTGATCAAGTGTTTGAAGGTTGGATGTTGAACAGTCCTTCCGGTTAAAATAGCTGATAAGTTTGATGGCGTCGTAAAGAGCAGGGTTAGGTGACAGGTTGTTTTTTTCTTGGGTTGAAATATTTAAAACTTGAGATGAGAATGAGATGAGAAGGATTGACAGGCCAAAGTAGTTTTTGGTATAGGAGATGGACAGGCAGTTTCTTTATGAGGGTGGTTTGTCTAAATATGGGTGTCACCTGAATAGTTACGATTAATTTATTACAATACCTTCGCCAAAATGTAAAATTTGTCTTTTTCAGATGGCAACACACATCATATAGCGTTGCTCAATTGTTTTTGTGCACAACCTGATGTGTACAGTTGTTGCAAAAAGAGCCTGTACAAAATTTGGCGAAGGTATTGTTATTAAGTAAGTAGTGAATTATATGTATGGTAAAATAAGACGGATAAGACTGAGTGAAAGGCTGCTGTTTCTGTTGGTTGCTTGTCTGGGTATGAGTTTTGTTTGTGTGGATGGATATGCAGCAAGTGAACATCAAGTGTCTGATGTTCCACGTGTTAATATCAGTGGGGACAATCGTCCTTTAAAAGATATAGTACGAGAAGTTTCAAAACAGTCCGGCTATAGAATCGAAATTAGTGAGAGCCTGCTAAGTATAAAGGTAAGTGGGGAGTTTGTAGATGTAGATATATCAACCTTTTTTCGTCGATTAATGAGAGGCAGCGATGTTTTTCAGGTTATTGATCAGGAAAGTAAAGCGATTTTAGTTTACACAACTCTCAGGAACCAGCAGGATCGAATCCTGGTGGTTGACACAGATCGTCAGGGTAATGTTGAAGACAACTGGTTAGATGGTGAGCCGGGTAGAACTAACAAGGAACTTTTACAAGATCGATTGGAAGTTTTTAAAAATTATAATCCTGCTGACTATGGACTCGATGGTGAGCCTGAAAGAACAAGCCAGGATTTACTTGATGAGCGGGCAGCAGCATTTGAAAAATATGATCCGGCTGTAGTTGTGCTGGATGGTGAGTCGGGTAAAACGACTGCTGATCTCTTAAGAGACCGTGAAGAGGCTTTTAAAAAATATGATCCTGTACGGAATGTTCTTGATGGCTTTCCAGGCAAAACGACTCAAGATTTACTTGATGAACAAACCGAACAATTTAAAAATTATGATGCGAGTAAATATGATCTTGATGGGCAACCTGGCAGAACATTTCAGGATTTGCTTGATGAACGTGACCGGGTTTTTAAAGAACTGAATATTTAGTGCCTTACTCCTGAAAAGCTGTAATAAAAAAATAAGAAAACTTGAGACTATTTTAAAATGAATAAGTTACAAGTACAACCAAGGCACTTATGCCGGCCTCACTTACCGTTTACCGGTGTTAGTTGGATGTTTTTTTATAAAAAATAAAATAATAATATTGAATTGTGTGGGAAAATTCAATATAGTAGTTACTATAAATAACTTGAGTGTCTAAATTTTTTAGTAAATTGTTGATTTTACGCAATGTAAGCCTTTGGGGGATTATATTTGAGCATGTTTGCTGAAATAAGTAATCCCAGTAACTTAAGATTTACGTTATCAGTACTGCTGAAAATGTTAGGTTGACGAGTAAGTAAGAATTAATGTAAAAATGGAAATACGAAGGAAGGCATTTTTTTTAAAAAACTGGAGGAAGTAGCATGAAAAAAGGATTATTGATTGGTTGTGTTTCTGTGGTGGCAGTAGCGATGATGTCTTCGTCTGCATTGGCGGCTGTATATGAAACCCTTACAGTAAAACGTGCAACAGTTAAACCAAATGGTTTAACCACATTAATGCTGGAAACAACCTCAAATAGTGGAAGTTTTACATGGTATACAGTTCCTCAAGGGTCTGATGATCAAAGTCTGGCGATTGCCTTGACGGCCATTTCTCTTGGTAACAAAGTTCGTGTTGGTAAGCCTAGCGCTGGTTCTACAGTGATTCTTGAAATTGGTCTTGATAACGCCAATCTGTAGTAGCTGTTTGATGCTTTGCTAAGCGTTCTTTAGATTTAGCCGTGTTTTTTTTTATTTTTCGGAAGAAGACTGTTTAGCCGCATGTGTTAAATGTATCGAAAAAAATCTCAATCTGCTCTTGCAGGTTGAGATTTTTTTTGGCCAATGAAAATAGAATTTAATCATGTTTTCGTGGTTTTTTTGTGTTATTGAGTGCGAACCAAAATGTTTTTACTATCCTGTTTTTAAGGTGTTGGTGTGAAAATGTCCCCTAATGGCTTGTTTTTTCATGATAAACGTATTCTTGTCACCGGTGCGTGTGGAACGATAGGTTCTCAGCTTGTCAGTATGTTGCTTGATGAAACGTATGGTGTTTCAGAGGTTATTGGCCTTGATAATAACGAAAGTGGACTGTTTCTGCTTGAGCAGCAATTTTTGCACGATTCAAGAGCTGGTTTCTTTCTTGCTGACATCCGGGATCGGGATAAATTATGCCGTAAAATGCAGGGCATAGATATTGTTTTTCATGCCGCTGCCTTTAAGCATGTTGTTCTCTGTGAACGTTCTCCCTTTGAAGCGGTACAGACAAATATTGTTGGTGTTCAGAATATTATTTATGCAGCGTGTGAAAATAATGTGGAAAAGGTTATTTTTACAAGTTCTGATAAGGCAGTTAATCCCACTAATGTAATGGGGACTTCCAAGCTCATGGGTGAGAGACTCATGACTGCTGCCAATAGTAGTTTTCTTAAAAGTGAATCTGTTTTTACCTCCACAAGGTTTGGTAATGTACTTGGCTCCAGTGGATCTGTTATTCCGATATTTCATCGCCAGATATCGGAAGGTGGGCCAGTTACCTTGACTCATAAAGATATGACTCGTTTTATTATGAGTATTGAACAGGCTGTTAATCTGGTTATTGATTCTGCTACCCTGGCCAAAGGAGGAGGAGTTTTTATCACTAAGATGCCTGTGATTCGAATAGAGGATCTTGCCAAAGTTATGATTCAGGAACTGGCTCCTGCTTATGGCTATCGTCTTGATCAGATTGAAATTGTTGAAATTGGTACCAAGCCTGGCGAGAAGTTGTATGAGGAGTTAATGAGTGATGAGGAAACTCGTAGAGCCTTGGAGCTTGAAAAATATTTTGTTGTTCTGCCGGCCTTTCGTGGCATGTATAAACAGATCACGTATGAGTTTGATAACCTTGTCACTGATACGGTGACAAATCCCTACAATTCATCCAATGAGCAACCAATGAGCCAGGATGCATTGCGTACATTTCTGCTGGATGCCCACCTTTTGATGCCCCAGGCATTGCCCGAGGATCAATTGGCCAGACGATACTGGCCAGGAGAGAGAGAGTAAGCCATGCACATCCTTATTCTTGGTGGTGATGGATATCTGGGATGGCCTACTGCCATGTGTCTTTCTCAGGCGGGATATGATGTGACGGTGGTGGATAATTATTTTCGCCGGAACTCCTGCCTTGAACTTGACGTTACCATGCTCTATCCGCTGCCATCACTTGTTGAGAGGGCGGCCATCTGGTATCAGCACAGTGGTAAAGAAATTAAAGTTGTTATAGGAGATCTGACTGATCCTGAGCTGGTACGTTCTTTTTTTTACGATTCTTTTCAGTATGCTTTTACTGCTTCGGGTAAAAATTTTGGGATTCCTGAAGCTGTAATTCATTATGCTGAGCAGCCATCTGCCCCCTATTCCCTTCTAAATTATAAATATGCCAATACCACTTTAAGCAATAATCTATTGGTGACCAATAATGTGATGTTTGCTGTGCGTGATCTGTCACCTGAAACTCATATTGTGAAACTTGGAACAATGGGTGAATATGGTACTCCTGATATTGATATAGAGGAGGGATGGATTGATATTACTCATAAGGGAAGAAAGGATACCTTTCTTTTTCCAAGACAGGCTGGATCGCTGTACCATACCAGCAAAATAATGGATACCGATCTCTTGTGGTTTGGTGTGCGGATGTGGGATTTACGAGTAACTGACTTGATGCAGGGGCCAGTGTATGGCATTGAGACTGAAGAGTCAAAAGATAATCATAAATTACGGACACTTTTTAATTACGATGAGATCTTTGGTACTGTCATTAATCGTTTTATTGTACAGGCTGTTGCCGGCTATCCTTTGACTGTATACGGTGCTGGAGGACAGACGAGGGGATATATTAATATTAAAGATACCTTGCAGTGTGTGCAACAAGCGATTGAAAACCCTGCCAAGAGTGGAGACTTGAGGATATTTAATCAGATTATGGAAACTTTCAGTGTTGTGGAGTTGGCTGAAATGACCAGTCGAGTTGCGACAAGTCTTGGTTTCGATGTTCAGGTTAATCATATTGAGAATCCCCGTAAAGAAGCTGAAGAACATTACTATAATCCATGTTATCAGGGATTACTGGAGTTAGGGGTGAAACCACACTATTTGACTGATGAGGTTATGACTGAAATGTTTGAAATTGTAGCAAGTCACAAAGACACAATACGAGAGGATACTGTTTTTCGTGGGGTTAAGTGGTAATGAGATGGCTGATTACTGGAGGATGTGGTTTTATTGGTCGCAGTTTAATTAAGAATCTTCTTGCGGAAGGCGGTCATGCAATCCGTATTGTTGATAACCTTTCGGTCGGTAGTCGGCAAGAGTTGGCTCTAATAACTGATTTTGCCGAACCTGCCGTTGTTGAACCAGGTGAGTTATCTCCTGATTCCATGGTACAATTAATAGTTGGTGATATCCTCAATGAAAAACTTGCACTGGATTCCGCTCAAGGTGTGGATATTATCGTGCACCTTGCGGCCAACACAGGGGTGGGGCCATCGGTTGACAACCCGCGAATGGACTGTGTAATAAATGTCCTTGGAACCTTTAATTATCTGGAAGCCGCACGTGTAAATCATGTGGCGCGGTTTGTGTTTGCATCAAGTGGTGCACCAGCAGGAGAATGTGAACCACCAATCCATGAAGAATTGCCGCCGCATCCTGTCTCACCCTATGGTGCAAGTAAATTGGCTGGTGAAGGATACTGTTCTGCATATTTCCGAACCTATGGTGTGGATACTGTAGCCCTGCGCTTCAGTAATGTTTATGGTCCACTGTCCGCCAAAAAAGAAAGCGTGGTGGCTAAATTTATTAAAAGAGCCATGGCTGGAGAAACTCTTGAGATTTATGGCGATGGCTTGCAAACCAGAGATTTTCTTCATATTGATGATTTGATTCATGCTGTCAGGCTTGCCAGCACAACGCCTGATATTGGTGGCGAAACGTTTCAGATTGCGGCTGCCCGGGAGACAACGGTGGGGGAGATCGCTGACAGGTTGAGACACCTTTTTCAGGAGATCGATCCTAAAAATAATATCCGAATTGTCTATATGGAATCCCGGCTTGGCGATGTGAAACGTAATTTTTCTGATACCTCCAAGGCTAAGGCACGTTTGGGATGGCAGCCTGAGGTACCGCTTGAGCGCGGTTTGCAGGCTACTCTTGATTGGTTTGTTGATGCGTGAGTGTTGTACAGTTGCGTGCGGTTTGTGTTGGGTCACATAGCTGTTAATCGCCTCAGTAACTGAAAAGGCAAGGTCGGGAGTGTCGTGACGAAGTCAATTTGAATGATGATGAATCCTTCTCTATGAATAGCTTTTCTGATAATCTCCTGAGTCGAAAGCTGCTCGCTCGTAATTCACTTCTGAATTTACTTGGGTCTATACTACCGGTTCTGGTCGCCATAATAGCTATTCCCATCCTTGTCCGGGGTATTGGTACAGAACGATTTGGCATCTTATCGTTAGTGTGGATGTTCGTAGGGTATTTTAGTCTTTTTGATCTTGGCTTGGGGAAGGCTGTTACAAAGTTGGTTGCTGAGAAAATTGGTACTGATGAGGAGGACCAGATTTCTCCATTAGTATGGACATCAGTATTCCTTATGCTGTTGTTGAGTATTGTTGGGCTGATGGTGTTGGTCGGAGTTACACCGTGGCTTGTTCGTGATGTATTAAACATCTCGACTTCATTTGAAGATGAAACGATATTTTCTTTTTATGCAATAGCTGTTTCTTTACCTTTTATTATAAACACCTCAGCATTACGTGGTATTCTGATTGCATATCAGCGTTTTGGTCTGGTGAATGCCATCAGAGTACCCCAGGGAGTTTTAAATTTTCTTGCTCCCTTGGCGGTCTTACCTTTCTCTACAAGTCTTATTCCTGTTGTTTCTGTACTTATCGTCTTGCGCATTCTGGTATGGTTCGCTTACCTTTACCTATGTTTAAAAAAAAATCCCATGCTTTACCGTAATATACAGATTAAACGAAGTGTTATTCGTCCTTTGTTGGGATTTGGCAGCTGGATGACAGTATCAAACATCGTGAGTCCGTTGATGACGTATCTGGATCGTTTTTTTATAGCATCTGTAGTGTCGACAACAGCTGTTGCTTATTACGCTGCCCCTTATCAGGTTGTGACGAAGTTATTAATTGTTCCCGGGGCTCTGCTGGGTGTTCTTTTTCCTGCTTTCTCATCCTCTTTGAATACCGATAGGCATCGTGCCCAACAACTCTTCGAGAATGGAATTCAGGCCATATGTATAATTCTTTTTCCTGTTACTATGATTATTCTGTTTTTTGCTCATGAAGGATTGAACTTATGGTTGGGGCTTGAGTTTGCTGAAAATAGTACTGTGGTGTTACAAATTTTAGCTATTGGCATTCTGGTCAATAGTTTAACACTGGTGCCGTTTACTTATATCCAGAGTGCAGGCCGACCAGATTTGACAGCAAAATTTCATTTGTTTGAGTTGCCGGTATATATTCTTGCATTATCGTTTGTTTTGCCACGTTATGGTATTGTCGGGGCAGCGGGTGTGTGGAGTGTACGAGTAATATTGGACGGGATATTGCTGTTCTGGGCAACCATGATTCTTTTTCCAGCTTCTGTTCATTTTATTCAGCGGTTGGCAGTGGTTTTGGGTGTACTTTCCATGCTTATGTTACTTGGGATGTTTCTTCAGGGAGCTATTTGGAAGTCGAGTTATTTTGTTTTTTTGTCGTTTGTATTTGTATTGATTGTGTATAGATTTTTACTTGGTGAAAATGAGAGAAAACTCCTGTTGAGTTATCTGAATAAGTGCATAAGCAGATAAAGGGAATTGGATTATGCATTCTTTATCAATTTGTGCAGTTATTATTCTCCATTTCCCGGATATTGATTTCAGGAAACGCTTGCATCGTATCATAAAGCAGGTTGATGCTGTTGTAATTGTTGATAACAGCGGTGCTGATGCTGAAACCAGAGATCTTCCAAATGAGTTTGCAGAACAGCAGGTTCATTTTCTTTGGAATGATTCTAATCTTGGTGTGGCCACGGCTCTTAATCAAGGTGTACAATTTGCTGAGCAGTATGGATATCAATGGGCCATTTTGTTTGATCAGGATACGGAACCAACAGAAAGGATGAGTAGTGTATTGCTTGGTCTGTATCAGGAATGCTGTAGGAATGGCGGAAGAGCTCTTGTTGGCTCTAACTATATCAATGGGTTAGGGGAGGTGCAGGTGTCCTGTGGCGATTCGAAAACTTCGTTGATTTCGAGAAAGACAATTATTACATCGGGTACTTTGTTATCTCTTGACGTCTATAATCGTATTGGGCCGTTTCGTGATGAGTTTTTTATTGATGCAGTAGATCATGATTATTGTCTCAGAGCAGCTTCTAAAGGAATTAAAGTTGTTTTAAGTTGTGAACCTCTTATGCACCATGCAATAGGGATGCAGTCCAGGCATGGTTTGGCTTGGAAGAAAACAGCTTCATCAAATCATAGTGCTGTGCGACGGTATTATATGGCTCGTAATAATTTGATACTGGTGCGTGAGTATTGTTTGAAGGAACCGGCATGGGCCTGGAAGAGTGTCTGTTATATCGTGAAAACGTTTATATTAATTGCTTTTTTTGAAAAGCATAAAGTACCAAAGTTGACTGCAATGATTAGCGGCATTTACCATGCTGCTATTGGACGAATTGAAAATGTCCAAGATTAAACCATTAGAATTACAATTACTGTCCAATCTGGATGGGTATGGATTTATTGATGGTTTGTGGCAAAAATATATTAAACCCATCAAGCGTCGACAGCAATATAGTCAGTATCTTTTATTGGCATTATTGTTGATTGGCATGTTTCATCCGACATCGTGGAACATGGAAATCTCTGTCGTGTTCAGGCGCAGCTCGCTTTACCTTTTAAATATCCTGCTTTTTATTTTATTATTGTTGAATGGACTCGGTGATCGCAAGGCCTATCGTTGTGCTTTAGCAATTCCTTTAGTTCTTTTTGTAGCCACTTTTTTTTCGTCATTGCAGGATGTGCATCTCGGTGCATACGTGGCTTTTTTACCAATGTCGTTGCTTTTTTGTGTGAATCTAAAAGGTGTTTCCTGGTCTATCTTATTGTCTGGTGTTTGGGGTGTTGTTAATGTAACTATAATTATATCTTCTTTTGCCATTGTATATGATGTTTTAATGTTTGAAAGTTTTTTTATGAATTTATATAGTGCTTTTACTCATAGTTTACTTCCGAATATGTTGTACCAGAATAAGCCTGTGTCATTTTTTTCTTCTCATTCTATCGCATCGTTTGTCTATTTTATGTTCTTCTTTGTAAACTTTAAAATTTTTCAACATTGTAGAAAAAATATATACATATTGTTTGCAATATTTTATGTTATATTCTTGTTTTTTTTAAGATCAAGCTCTTCATATTATTCATTAATTATTGTGTTATTTGTTTTTGTTGTTTATTCTTTTAATATACTTATCCAGTATAAAAAAAATATTTTAATCACATTATTTATTGTTGCTGGAAGTCTGTTATTGGTTAATTATTATAGTAATAATTTATTGTATAATGATTTGATGAATTTTTTTTGTTTTGTTGAAAAACGTTTGTCTAGTCCAGGGAATGGTTTTTTGGGCCGTTATAGTGCCAATGGTGTTTTGTTTGGAAATGTTCAATATATTAAGGAAAATCCATTTTTTCCTGTTGGCTTTCGTAGTAGTAGTCAGTTTTGGTTTATGGATTCCGGTATTATTGAGTACATGTTAAGAGGATCTGTCTTTTTGGTATTTGCCATTTATTACAGTTTGTTCAGATTTTTGCGTTTCCATTTACCGTCAAGGTCGACATATTGGCTTATTTTTATCATTATATTTATTAATGAGCTTGGGTTTCCTTATCTGAAATATTTTCGATTTATGTTTATGTTTCCGTTTCTTGTCGTATATCTTCGTCATCTGGAGCTTGATTTTCCTCTTAAAAAGGCTCAAGGATAAACCATATATGCTCAAGGTTGCTGCATTCACTGGTGGAGAAAATGCTTCTCCTGCCAGGTTTCGGGTACGTCAATATATTGATCTTTTGAGATCCTATGATATTGACATGAAAGAATTCGCTGCTCCCCTGAGTTCCTGGCCTCCTGGAAAACGCTGGTTGCGTCCGGCATGGGGGGTGGCTACTCTAGCCAGTAGGTTGCCAGCTATTACAGCGTCACATTTTTATGATGTTACCTTGTTGCAGCAATCCCTGGTTTCAACTTATGTGACCTTGGAAGGATTGACTGCACGTCCCCGTATACTTGATGTTGATGATGCAATCTGGGCATATACGAAGCGAAGTGAATTCGTAATACGTCTTGCCGGTCTCTGTGATTCCATTGTTTGCGGCAATAGTTTTCTTGCAGATCAGTTCAGCAAGTGGAACAAAAATGTTGTTGTGATTCCAACAGGTGTAGACACAGATTATTTTTGTCCATCATTAAAGTCTTCTTTAGATAATTGTATTATAGGCTGGAGCGGTGGAAGTGGCGGTTTTGATTATCTTTATGAGATTGAGTCAGCATTGAAGATAGTATTGGACAATAACCCTCGAGCTATTCTCTCAATTGTTGCTGATCGTAAACCGGATTTTAAGATTCTTCCACCGGAACAAGTTGTTTTTACTGTTTGGTCTCCTGCTAATGAAGTGCAAACAATTCAGGCCATGGATATTGGGATCATGCCAATCGATGACAGTATATGTGCTCGTGGCAAATGCAGCTTCAAAATGCTTTTATATATGGCATGTGGCAAACCGGTGGTTGTGTCACCTTTTGGCATGAATCGAGATGTGCTTCGGCATGCTGCTGCTGGTTTTGCTGCCAAAACGATACAAGATTGGGTAGACAGTGTTGATTGTTTAATTACCAACAGATCATTGCGGCAGGAAATGGGAGCCTTGGGGCGTCAGGTTGTCGTGGATGAATATTCTAATGCTGTTTCAATTGAAAAATTAGCCGCGCACTTTTTTCAATATCGATAAAAACGTTAAGAAGGATTTGTTTCCTTTTTCCAGGGTAATCCATGCATATATTAATAGACGCAACCTGTATATCTGACGAAACATTTGGTACAAGTCAGTACGCACTATGTCTTTTGCGAGAATTGGCTGGAATTGATAATGGAAATAGATATTCTATATTGATCAAAGAGAAACTTGCCAAATCCAATCAGGTTTTTGACTTGTCAGGTCAAGATAATTTTAAGCTGATTGGTACTCCATTGCGACTTGGAGGTCCCCAACAGCAATTTAAACTGTGTCTCCCTAGAAACCGGGTAAACCCTGATGTTTTTCATTGTTTAACATATAATCTTCCGTTACTTTTTAATACTTATAAAAGTGTTTGTACTGTGCATGATTTGAAATTTATTGTTCACCCGGAGTACATGCACAGTAAGGCAACACTCAAGAAGTTATATTTTTACTGGATTACCAGATTTGCATCGCATAAATGTTCTCGCATTATTTCAATTTCTGAGTCCACGAAACAGGATCTTGTCAAATATGTTGGTGTAAGTGCGAATAAGATTCATGTCATTCCAGAAGCATCAACACTGCATATTGATACAGTCGCTTCTGAGGATGAACAACAGGCTGTATGTACTAAGTTTTCTATTAGCAAAAAGTATTTTTTAATTATTGGATGCAGGCGGCCCCATAAGAATATAAAAAATGCAATTAAGGCATTTTTATATTTGATGGAGAAAACTGGCAGTGATGATTTACAACTCGTTATTACCGGAAGTGCTCAACCTTATGCTGACAGTAAACATTTGGCTGCCGATATGGATGCCATGCAAAAAACGCAGATTATCACAACAGGCTTTGTTTCAGAGGATGAACTCGATAGTTTGTATCGAAAGGCCCATGCCCTTCTCTATCCTTCCTTGTATGAAGGGTTTGGCCTTCCAATTCTTGAAGCAATGGAGCGAGGTGTACCTGTGATAACGTCCAACAGAACATCTATGCCGGAAGTAGGTGGAGATGCTGCAATACTGGTCGATCCAACTGATTATAGGGATATTGCCAAGGGTTTGGAAAAAATAATGGATAAGCAGGTGAGAGGTGTATGTGTGAAAAATGGGTATGCTAGATCGGCTGAATTTTCATGGAAGAAAACTGCGGAACAGACGTTACAAGTATACAGACAAGTCGCTGGGTAGTGATTCTAACACCGGTAAACGGAAAGTGAGGCCGGCATAAGTGCCTTGTTGGTATGTCCAACTTGCTAACGTTAAACGAACTTTTCATTTTCTTGTTTTTTTATGACGGCTTTTGAGGAGTAAGGCACTAACACCGGTAAACGGAAAGTGAGGCCGGCACTCTTTTCAGTACCCCCTCGGAGTCTATCGCTTACCTGAGGGGTATAAGTGCCTTGTTGGTATGTTCAACTTGCTAACTTTAATAGAACTTTCCATTTTCTCGGAGTCGGCGTTTATACCCTGTCTCTTTAGGGTGCTTACCTGTTTTTTATGACATCTTTTCAGGAATAAGGCACTGATATGGTTGACACCTGTAACACACTGAAATAACAGTAAGTAAAAAATGTGTCAAACGTCAGATTTTATGGCTGACAGATTCTAGAAATCTTACGGGTGTCAACCATGAAGTCTAACACCGGTAAACCGGTAAGTGAGGTCGGCATAAGTGCCTTGTTGATGTATTCAACTGCCTAACTTTAATAGAAATCTTCATTTCCTTGTTTTTTATGACAGCTTTTCAGAAGTAAGGCTCTAACATCCCACAAGGGGTAATAGGCTTCAGTTCTCTGTCTGTTGTCCAGCTATTATTTTATCCATTACTTCTTTAAAATGAGGTACAAGGAATTTGGTACCATAGTTATTCAGATGATCTTTGTCGTTGTAGGTATTGATTCCATCCTGTAGAGGGTTGTCAAAAAAAGGAACCGGGTCAAAAATGTCTACTTGATGAGTGCTTGCAAAATCATTGATGAAATCGATACTTGGCTGCTGCCATTTCTTTATGAATTTGGTGTCGAATTCACAGACCCTTTTTTGATTGGAAAGTTTTTTTATAAGTGGTTCCCAGTTGCAGGCATCAATAGTGTTAAAAATAGGTACCTGCTTGAGTATGACCAACTTTTTATCTGCTTTTTCTAAAGTACGGACGGTGTAGGATAGCTGGTCTCTGTAATACCTGGTATGATCCTTAACTATTTCACCTTGCGGATCTTTAAATGTTATTGTCCGCTTTGTGCTTGAATGCCCCATACCGTTATGGAATAGATCGAATCGTTGGGCGATGAGGATGATTTCAACTCTTGGATCAGGAACAATATGGTCTTTAAATATCTGCCGAACAACATCACAACTTTTCTTGTACTCGTCGGAAAGTTCAGTTTGGATGTTCACATCACCGAGCAGCATTGGGCAACCAGCTATTCCTGAAAATTTGACATTGTAACCATTTTTGCTTGCCCATTCTGTAGTGGAACGGAGAAAATGGGGTGCATGACTATCTCCCACAAGTGCGATAATGGGAGTGTCGGATTTACTCGTATCCTGGCATTCATAAAAAAATATTTGGTTTGATTGTGTTTCGCGGCACTCTGGAGCATATTGTTTTGGAGGCTCAAATTGAGTTTTTTGGTATTTAGTGATACGCCAAGGTGCAATTTCATGTTTTTCCAGTTGTTTGAAAGATGAGGCAAAAACAATTATAATTAGAATCGCATAGATTAGAATATGCTTGTCGTGAAAGCTTGATTTTCTTGCAGGTTGTTCAATCAGGAAATAACTGAGAGTTGAGAGAGTAAACGATATCAATATAATACAGAGAGAAGCTGCCATCCCAATGTCATGCTGCCCACTGTATGTCTTCCAGAAAATGATTACTGGCCAGTGGAAAAGATAGAGAGAATAAGAGATCTTGCCAATATAAGAAAGTGGTCTTGTTCCCAGTATCCTGTTGACTTGGGAACTTTTTGAGTTGGCAAGGATGATGAGGGCGGTACCAATACACGGAATCACCACCCCGAATTGCAAGAATGACCTGCCAAGGTATTCTTCCTTAATAAAGAAAAAGCTATAGCATAGTAAAAAAATCCCCAAAAATCCCAAGATAGAATTTGTCGATTTTTTTTCTGATTCTGGCAAGATCCCCAATGAAATGAAACCACCAATACAGAACTCCAGAACTCTGGTATAAAACATATAAAAAGCAAGATTATAGTTTTCGGATACCAGAATATAACAAATAACATATGAAAACAGTGAGAAAAGGAAAAGTATTCCTGCGATTTTGTTATTGATTCCTTGGCGTATTCCTGCGGTGACTCTTGTTGTATCGTGAGATCTATCTTCTGGATGTGCTGTGTTTGATGTATTCCAGATACGGAAACATAAAAATATAAGAAATGGCCAAAAAAGATAAAATTGTTCTTCTACCCCTAGAGACCAGGTATGAAGTAAAGGCTGACTCGAAAAGCCTTCATCAAAATAATCAACCTTTCGGGCAAAGAAAACATTTGAAAGTTGTCCTGAAGCATATCGGGCTGATTTCATGAAATTGATATATGCTTCTGGAGGAAGGAGTAATATAGCAATAAGCGTTGATAATATGATAACTACAAATAATGCTGGAAAAATTCTCTTAACTCGGCGAGCATAAAAATGTGCGAAAGAAAACGTCCTGAGATGATGCTCACGTAAAATAATGCTAGTGATAAGATATCCAGAAATTACGAAGAACACGTCAACGCCTAGAAATCCGCCAGGGAGTAAAGACGGATGGAGGTGAAACAGGAAAACCGATAGTACTGCCAGAGCTCTTACACCATCAATATCTGCCCTGTATTTCGTTTTGCTTGATTGTAAATGCATATTGCTTGTTGGTCTTGGCTCAGTGCGGGTACTGAAATGAGTGTCGGCTTACCATTCGTCACCGGTGTTAGCGCACTGCTTTGCCCTGTTTGCATATTTGTTGTTTTTATTACTGATTTGATAAGAACAATTCGGGGAAAGACCATGTTTACTGCTCAGTGTCAAGTATATAAACTGCCCATTGCGAGATCAAAGTACAGCAAGGACAAAAAATACTTTTTTCCTGACAAGGTCAGATTGGGCAATTTTGGTTGAAGTGAGATGCTTTCTCAGTATTGGCAGCCGCAGAAAATTATTTTTATGAAAAGAAAATAACTCTTCAGAAAAAAGCTATGTCAACACTGGTTTTGCTCATGTTCATGAAAAAAGGCTGAGTTTTGCTTTGAGATCTACTAAAAGTTATTGCTTATAGAACTTATGACTGCCGTACTGATTGACAAATGTATATTCAGCGGCCCAGTATGGGGCGATATTGTCTAAATGGTAGTAGGTTGCGCCTGCTGTGAAATCTGCAGAATTGAGGGCGATATAGACAGATTTCATGCACTGGAAGAATGCCTGAGGATCGTCTGGTATATAAGAATTCTTCTGGGCAATCCAGCTGAACTGATATGGTTGATTAACAACATTTTTGATGCTGAGTTCTCTTTTAGCTGCACGATTCAGGGTGACGTGGGCTACTGCCACCTGGCCAATTTCAGGCTCTGAGCGTGCTTCATGGTAAACATTCAATGTCAACCAGAGTAATCCTTCAAGAAATGTCATACTGTCCTCCTTCTTTCAGTTCTTCTTAGCGTGTTTCAACGACTAATTAAGATGAGGCATGTCAGAAAGATTTGCCATTCGTCAATTGCTCAAATCGTCCGAAATATAAGCAGATCCTGTTGAGTTCTGCGTTGCTATATCTTAGCTGAGCGGCATAGGTAGTACTTGTCTAGAGTTCAACAAACAAAAAAAGCCGAGTCGCCTTATCAATATCAATAGGCAACCCGGCTATCTGTATAGACCCGTGGCTTTCCGTCCCTGTTTTTCAACAGGTTTGGCTTTATCTGATCCAGTCTTAAATGACAAGAAACTGCTTGTCATTCATGCAAATAAAATACATCACTATTTTTTGTTTTCCAATAGTCAGTCTAACTATATAACTGCTACGTATATCACATTTAGATAGGGTATATTTACCTGTTTTGTGTTCGTTCTAACCGAAATCATAGAAGTTTTTTTTGATCATTTTTTTGTGTTTTTTTTAAAACGTATCAAGTTATGATAATCTCGTAAAAAATCAAAATCTTGGATGGAGTTGTAAAAAACTTCATATGCGAGGCGTGCTTATACCCGTTTTAAGGGGGGGGGATTTTATGTTGTTTCGGGATACTAGGGTACATTGAAATGACTTGAAATTTACAGCAACGAAGCAGATGAAGAGTTTTTACGACTCCATCGAGTTATAATTAAGGATTAAAACACAGTTACTTGAAGAGGATAACAAGATATGTTTGACAGACTAACACCGGTAAACGGTAAGTGAGGCCGGCACTCTTTTCAGTACCCCCTTGAGGGGTATAAGTGCCTTGTTGGTATATCCAACTTGCTAATGTTAAACGAACTTTTCATTTTCTTGTTTTTTTATGATAGCTTTTGAGGAGTAAGGCACTAAACAAGTAAGGACTGCCTGTTAAATATGCGATTCTTTGTTCTTGCGGCGGCATTGCAGCTCTCGTACTGGCTAATGTTTTTGGCTTTAACCAGGGTGGCGCAACTTATATCAGTACACTGATAGCAACCGGGATCGGGGGAGCAATAGGCGGATGGCTTCGCCAGCGTAAAGGTAAGGAAAATTAAGGATGCAAATCGTTCGTGCCAACGGAATATTTTTTCTTACACAATTTTACCACCAACGTCATTTATCAACTTCGCAAGGAAAAATGAAGCACATACTGCTCACCCTCATACTGGTCATGACCTGTGCTGCCAATATCATGGCAGGGGAATAGAGCAATATTCAGGTTGGCTGCGCATTTTCTAAGTGAATTCTATTGCTCTCAAACAGTATCCCAATAAGAGAACACGCCAGTGACAATTTTCAGTATTTAAGAAAAATCGTGAGTAAGGTCTATTCCTGGATCTTTACCTATCTATTCCATTTTATGAACATTTGATCAGGCAAAATATAATGAAAAAAATGAAAACCTCTCGTGCAGGCTGTCTGGTTTTGCTTACTGCTGTCTTCCTGATAGCAATGGTTGCTTCCATGTTTAGACAAAATTCGAGGAATCAGTCATTATCATCAGATGGTCTTTCCTGGGCTGATGCTGCAGAAAAATGCAAGGCAAAGTATAAATCCCAGAGACCTGAAGGAGTGGTCAAGGTGTCAAATTGTAAAAAGCGGACAGAGGATGACGACTTTTTTTATTTTTCCTGGAGGAAACCGCTTTCAATCTTTATCAGGAATTCCAATGGCGGGCAGGTTGCCTATTCCGGAACCTGTCGGGTTTCACGGAAGAGTGGCGAGATTGTGCATTTGACTTTGGATAAGAAAGTGCTGGTGGATAAAGCGAAGAAGTGATGAAGAAAAAACGAAAATGGAGCACTGCTAAGGAACGGGAGATAAATAACTTGAACAAAAATTAATAGGAGTTTTTTTTCGTATTCAAGGCGCGAGGCGGGAGCATAACGGGTTACGTGAGCAACGAGCAACACAGAAGACGGAAAAAAAATACATTAATTTGTTGAACTTATCGCCCTGCGGGCGGGTTTTAAAAAGAGAATATCGAATGTCGAACAAGGAATATCGAATATCGATCGGAATAAAAAACGACGGATCAAGAGCTTTTCCCCTTCTGCGGTTCGACATTCCTTGTTCGATATTCGATATTCGTCCTTTAATGTTCGGTCTTCATTTTTTAAGATTCGTAAAAAATGAAAATTCCTATGCTATCAAGTTATTTATTGTACGTTCCTAAACAGTCACATGCCGAGAGTAATTAAAGTTCCGGGTTGGCACTTGAATTGTTATGAAAAAATATTGTTATTTAGTGTTTTTTTGTAATCGCTGCTGGGCTTGTTCCAGAATCTCAGCAAGAGTTAATATTTTTGTTTTTGGTGGCTCAAATATTTTTGTCTGTTCATCAGCCGAGTAGTTTTCATTGATATATTCCTGAATTGGAAAGTGCTGGAACCAGCAGTCAAGCACTTTACTGCAGGGAAGTCCTTTGTTTGCGCTGCGGCAGTAATTAAAGGTGAGAAAATGCCCGAGCATTTTACAATATCCTTCCTTTTTATCGTACTTATCTTTCATTTTATTTTACCTTTACTGTATTGTAGTAGGATGAGAATAATATACATATACCATCGTTGTCTGTTTTTGGCGAGTGATAGGAGTAATTGAACTAGATGAAGCATGGGAAGGTTTTAACCCCTTTGGAAATTTATAAGGTTCTAGAAAAAAGTAATTGTAAGCAATGTATGTTGCCAAGTTGCCTGGCCTTTGCTGCTGCCGTTATTGGCGGGAAGAAAAATCTGGATGACTGTCCATTTCTATCAAATACTGCAAAGGAATCTTTATCGGCGAACCTCGTAAAACGTTCCACTGCTGATCCACCGCAGGCAGAGTTCATGGCCAAACTGCTGCAACAGGTCAGGAAGCTTGATTTTGTTGCCGTGGCGTCAGAAAGAGGGGGAGAGTATTGTGACGATGTGTTGAGTGTGAGGTCATTGGGCAAAGATTTTTATGTGGACAGAGATGGCCTGGTGCGGTCAGAATGTCATATTATTCCCTGGGTTGAGGCACCACTCCTTGCTTATATCTGTCATGCAGGCCATCAGCAAATTACCCGGAACTGGATCTCTTTTCGGGAGATTAAAGGTGGAATTGACTGGCGGGGACTCTTCAGAAGTCGTTGTGAAACACCACTTAAAAATCTTGCTGATAAATATCCTGAGCTTCTTGCCGATATCGTAGATCTTTTTCAGGGAGAGGAAGTCGATGGCTTTGATGCTGATATCGCACTTGTTCTCTATCCCTTCCCTCATATTCCCATTCTCATCTGTTATCAGGCATCAGACGGGGAATTAGAGTCGGAGCTTACTCTGTTTTTCGATGAATGCTGCGGGACAAACCTGCACATAAAATCGCTTTATACGCTTTGTGCTGGTCTGGTAAAGATGTTTGAGCAGATTGCCCGCAATCATTACTGATTGTTATAGGCATTCCTGAAGAATCTCTTCTATCTTTTTTTCGTTGTAATCCTTCATTCTCCACACTTTCGCAAGAGTCATAGCATTTTTAGAAATTCTTGAAATATCTCCTTCCGGGATATTCAGGGCTGTAATACTGGTCGGGGAATGGACTTTCGTAAACCAGGCGCTGAGTGCTTCAATACCTTTTTCTGCCTTTTGCTCTGCGTCTCCTTCCCTGATGTCAAAAACCCTTTCAGCAAACTGGGTAAAGCGTGTTGCCTGCTGTTCTGCATGATATCGCATCCATCCAGGAATAACAGCAGAAAGTCCGGCACCATGGGGGACATTGTAAAAGGCTGAAAGGGAGTGTTCGATCATGTGCATGGGAAAGCCAACCTTTCCAAGTCCTGCTCCGGTGAGGCCGTTCAAGGCAAGAGTGGCAGTCCACATCAGATCTGCCCTGGCCTGGTAGTCATCAGGTTTTTGTAACACTCTGTCGCAGCTTTCCATGGCGTTTATGACCAGTCCTTCCATGAGTCTGTCCTGCACAGGTGTGTAGGGATCAACGGTGGTGAAATAAAACTCCAGCACATGGGCAACAGCATCAACAGCGCCATATGCGGTGTAATTGGCAGGTACAGAACAGGTAACAGTTGGATCGAGTATTGATGTTTTTGGGTAGAGATGTTTGTTGGCAAAGCCAAATTTTTGAGAAGTTTCTGTGTTGGTAATGACCATGCCTGAATTCATTTCAGAACCGGATGCGGCAAGGGTCAGAACGGTAGTAAGGGGCAGAGGATTTCTAACGCTTTTTTTACCGGTAAAAAATTTCCACACATCATGCTGAACTGTGGCTCCTGCACAGATGGCCTTGGCTTCATCAAGAACAGAGCCTCCACCCACAGCGCAGACCACATCACAGTTGTTTTCTTTGGCCAGCTGTATACCTGAATGGACATGGGAAAGAACCGGGTTGGATTGAACTCCGGGATACTCGATGATTGTGGCCCCTGCAGAGTTAAACGACTGGATGACCTGTTCGTATAAGCCATTTTTTTTTATGGAGCCTGAGCCGTAAACAAGAAGAACTTTTTTTCCGAACAGTACAGTCTCCTCACCAATTGAAGCTACTGTGCCTTTACCGAATAAGATTTTGGTGGGATTGTGAAAGACAAAATTTTGCATGGGATATACCTGGGTGAATTATGAAGAAATACTTTTAAGTTTAGAGGAAAAGGCCAGGGTAAGATCAATAAACTGATCAAGATCAAGGGCTTCTGCCCGGATGCCAGGGCTAATGCCTCCTTCAATAATGGTCTCTTTGGTAAGCTGTTTTTCAAGTTTTTTATCACCATCTGCCACCGACCTGAAAAACCCTCCAGCGGTGAGAGTGTTGAGAAGGGTTTTTCTTCGCTGACTGAATGCAGCTCGTACCATCCTTTGAAAAAGAAGGCGGTCGTAAACTCTTTCTTCAACTTGTTTTTTATCAATAAATTCGATGCGAACCACAACCGAATCAATCTTTGGACGTGGATGAAACTCAGCTGGTTTTAAGGTGAGCAGGGATTTTACCGTGGCACAACTTTTCAATAAAACAGTGGGAATTCCATACTGTTTTGTACCCGGTTCTGCGGTCAACCGGTCAGCCACTTCTTTTTGCAGCATGACAGTGGCCCAATCCATTTTTTCCTGATGTTCGATCAGCTTGAATAAAAAAGGATTTGAAATGGAATAGGGAAGATTGGCCATTATTTTGAGCGGCCCATTACTGAGTCGATGAAGCTCTTCAAAATCCGCTTTCAGGATATCCTGATGAAGCAGGGTTACATTATCTGGAAGATCTTCTTTTTCTTTATGAAAGCGTACAAGGCCGCTATCCACCTCAAGGCCAATGACCTGGGCGGCCTGCTCAGCAATAGGCTGCGTAAGCGCACCAAGGCCGACTCCGACTTCTATGATGATATCGTCAGAGTGTATCTGTCCACAACGTGCAACCGCTTCAGCAGTTGATTTATGAACAAGAAAATTTTGGCCAAGCTCTTTTATAGGCGCAAGTTTTTCTTCTTTGAGGGATTTTCTGGTATCACCATAGCGTGTCATAGGATTGTCAACTCTCAGGTTAGTACCTTAGAAATTCTTTCGAAGTCTACGCGTATCTCGCGTTTTTTTGAAAAAAATTTAGTGAAGGTACTTATACCCCCTTGCGGGGTGCTAGAATATGTTTTTTTCTTCTTTGCTCCCGAACCTTGATAAAAAGTCTCAAAGAAAGAAAATAACCGGCAATGCTGAAAGGAAGAGCCAGAACAGATCCGCCAACAAGAAGGACAATGACAGCTTCATAGCCCAGTTCGCCAAGCGTTTGGATGGATTCTGTAAAGCCCGGCTTGGCAAGGAGAATATCCAGCACACCTTTCATTCGTTCCCAGTTAAAATTGTAGGGCGTGAGCATGTTACCTATAATCAGGGAAAAATAGTATTGAGGGACATAGGTAAACGGATTGCATACGATAAGGGTTGCCAGAAAGCCGGCAATTGTGGAAGTTCGAGTAAGAAAAGTGACCAGAAGAACAGACACGGTATGAAAAGGAATTGTGGGAAGGATGCCTAAAAAAGTTCCAATGGCTGTCCCCAATGCAAGAGATTGGGGATCACCTTGAAGCCGGGTAAATTTTAGATAATAGTAACGAAAAGTGCGTTTCAGCTTCATGATGAGTTCAGGACAGAAGGGAACGGCAGTACACATCCCGGTCATAGGAGAAATCTGAATTGTGTCGGTGGGCGTGAACACCGGCCAGTGCAATCATTGCACCGTTGTCCGTGCAGTAGCCTGGACGGGGAATATAGAGTGTCTTTTGTTCCTCATTACAGCGCTTTTCCATGACTTGACGAAGACGTGGGTTGGAAGAGACTCCGCCTCCTAAAACTATGGTTTTAATTTTTTGTTGCGCAGCTGCAAGCAAGGTTTTTTCAACCAGGACTTCCACCGCTGCTTCCTGAAAAGACGCACAGATATCTGGTATCTGAAGTGGTTTGTTCTTCTGCTTTTCCCTGTTACAGTGATTCAGTACTGCGGTTTTAAGCCCGGAAAAACTAAAATCGAGAGAACCTTTTTCCAGCCATGAACGTGGAAATTTGATGGCCTCATGGTTTCCTGCTTCTGCTTCACGTGAAATGACAGGCCCGCCAGGGTAGGGGAAACCGAGAAGTTTCGCTATTTTATCAAATGCCTCACCAGCCGCATCATCACGAGTTCTGCCCAGCAGGGTAAAGCTGGTAAAACTCTCAGCTTTATAAATGGAACTGGTGCCTCCAGAGACCACGAGCGCAATGAACGGAAAATCCGGTTGTTTTTCTTCCAGGAAAACAGAGAGTATATGGCCTGCCATGTGATCCACCCCGACACAGGGTGTTTTGTTCACATAGGAGAGTGCTTTTGCATAGGAAAATCCCACAAGCAGTGAACCGATAAGCCCAGGTCCCTGGGTGACTGCAATGAGATCAATCTTTTTTAATGTGGTTTGGGCTCGGCTGAGTGCTTTATTTACTACAGGGACAATGGATTCCAGATGACAGCGTGAGGCAAGTTCGGGAACGACCCCTCCAAAACGAGTATGGATCTGATCCTGGCTTGTGAGAACAGACGAGAGTAAGGTGCACTCATCCTGCAATACTGCAGCAGCAGTATCATCGCAGGAGCTTTCGATTCCAAGGGTGAGCATCTTGTGTTGTCAGTTTCTTTTTCGTTGCCCTGTCGAACAGATTAAATAACTGCTGGCAGAAAAACAATAATCGAGGTAAGAGGATGCCAATATATTAATCCTTGTTCTCAAAGTCAATGGCGCAGGGCTCAGTGGTGAATTGAAGAGTGTTGATTTATGAATAAACAGAAACAAACTATAAAAAATAACGGTGAGTTGGTGGATAGGTTTTCACGAACCATATCGTATCTTCGTCTTTCTCTTACTGATCGCTGTAATCTTCGTTGCGTTTACTGTATGCCAGTGGACAGAGAAGGAGGCCTGCAGATTCTGAAACATGAAGATCTCCTCAGCTATGAGGAGTTGCTTCGTATTGTAAAGCTGGCTGTTGCCATGGGGATGAATAAACTGCGCCTGACCGGTGGGGAGCCTCTTGTACGAAAAGGGGTAATGAATTTTATCACTGCTTTATCCCGGATTGACGGGCTTGATGAGATCCGCTTGACCACCAATGGTGTCCTTTTGCATGAAAAGGCAGCCGGATTGTATGATGCCGGCATCCGTAAATTGAACATATCACTCGATACCCTGCGCCCGGAACGTTTCAAGGAGATTGCCGGAGTGGATCTTTTTGATCAGGTGTGGCAGGGAATTGAGACTGCAGCGGAGCTTGGTTTTGATATCAAACTTAATTTAGTGGCCATGAAAGGGGTCAATGACGATGAGTTTGTGGATTTTGCAAGACTTGCTGTGGAAAAACCGTATCAGGTGCGTTTTATTGAATTTATGCCGGTTGGCAAAAAATCCACCTGGAAGAAGTCTGCTTATATTACTTCTGATGAGCTAATAGAGCTGATTGGAGCTATGGGAACGTTGGAGGCCCTGCCTGGTTGCAGAATGGATGGTCCCGCCAAGGTATATTCTTTAACTACAGCAGATGGCTTAAAGGGGCAGCTAGGATTTATCAGCCCTATCAGCCATCATTTCTGTGACACCTGTAACCGCCTTCGTTTAACCTCTGCCGGAATGTTGAGAGCCTGTCTGCTCCATGACAGGGAGGCGGATTTGAAGACTTTATTACGCCAGGGCGGGACAGATGACGAGATTAGAGGGCTTATCAGACAAACTATCCTTGATAAGCCCAAAGGCCATACTCTTGCTGAAGATCAGGCCATTTGTGCCGGTCAAATGTCACGCATCGGCGGCTGAATCGTCAGACCTTGGGTAAGATCCCAGCCATTCAAAATAAGAGCAGAGCGCGCTGAGAGTTTTACAGCAGTTTTTTATGTTTTCATCTTCAATATGTCCCATCAGGTCAAGGAAAAAGAGATATTTCCACTGCTTGCCTTTTATGGGGCGCGATTCAATTTTTGCCAGGTTGATATCTGCCCGGGCAATCACGCTTAAAATTTCATTCAGTGCCCCCGGACGTTCCTTAATTCCCAAAAGCAGAGATGTTCTGTCTGCTCCACTAGGAGATGGAGATTCCCTGCCAATAACCAGAAAGCGTGTTGTGTTGCCCCGGTAATCTTCTATGCCCTTAACCACCACCTGCAGATCATACGTCTTGATAGCCAGAGACGACGCAATTGCCCCAATATTGGGGTTGTTGGCTGCCATCTGGGCTGCAGCTCCTGTGGAAAAGACAGGAAGTGTCGGGCAGGATGGCAGATGCTTGCGTAACCATTCGCGACATTGGGCGAGAGGTTGAGTATGTGAGGCCACTGTCTGGATGTCATTGATGTCTCCTGATTGACATACCAGGTTATGGGAGATTTCCATCCGTACTTCTCCGCAAATTTTTGTCCTGTATTTCATGAATGAGTCAAGTGTGGAAAAGACTGCGCCTTCAATGGAGTTTTCCACGGGTACGATGCCATATTGTGTTCGTCCTTTTTCCACCTCGGAAAAAACATCTGCAATGGATTCCATTGGGCTGTAGGATGCGGAATGGCCAAAGTATTTCACACCGGCAAGATGAGTAAAAGTTGCCTCCGGCCCAAGGTAGGAAACAGCAATTTTTTGCTGGGACAGTCTGCATGTAGTAATAATTTCATGAAAAATTGAATGCAGTGCCTGATCCGGGAAAACCCCTTTGTTTTGTTTGGTCAAGCGATCATAAATTTGTTTTTCCCTTAAGGGGTCCCATTTTGCTCGTTTGCTTTCGTTTTTCAACAGACCAATGTCTTTGGCCAGGGATAAGCGTTTTTTGAGAAGATCGAGGATTGTGTTATCAATGGTATCGATTCCGTCTCGAACCTTAGTGAGGTCTTTGGCTTTTTCTGTTGCCATTTGTAATTCCTTTTTGTGAATCTATCGAAAAATATATTTTTTTACGAGATTGTCATAGATGATAATGTATAGAGTTCAACTAACACCGGTAAACGGTAAGTGAGGCCGGCACTCATTTCAGTACCCCCTCGAGGGGTATAAGTGCCTTGGTTGTACTTGTAACTTATTCATTTTAAAATACTCTCTAGCTTTCTTGTTTTTTATTACAGCTTTTCAGGAGTAAGGCACTAATAATTAAAGAGACTCTAATGACAACGGAATGTAGGTTAAAGGAAAAAGTATGTCAAGTTGTAAAAAATGACTGGAATAAGCTCTCATGCCACGATATATTCAATTTTTTCGTAAATGAAAATTTTTCTTGGGCCATTAAAAAACAGATTTTTTCCTAAGGGGTATAAATAAGAGATTATCATGAGTGACAAACCAGTGCAGAAGACCTACGAGGAAATTAATGCCAGAATTAAAGCCGGTGAAGCAGTAATTGTCACGGCTGAAGAAATGGTTGATATTGTAAAATCAAAGGGTGCGGAAGGTGCCGCAAGGGAAGTGGATGTTGTGACTACCGGAACCTTCTCGCCCATGTGTTCTTCCGGGGCTTTTCTCAATTTTGGTCAGATGACTCCTACCATTAAAGCCTCCAATGTATGGATCAATAAGGTTTCCGCTTATGCTGGTCTTGCAGCAGTCGATTGCTATATTGGCGCCACGGAACCAGTTGAGGATGACCCCCTGAACAAGGTGTATCCCGGCGAGTTTTGCTATGGCGGCGGGCACGTTATCGAGGACTTGATAGCTGGCAAAAAAGTTTTTCTCGAAGCTAAGGCATATGGCACAGATTGTTATCTGGCAAAAAAGATGAAGAAGGAGTTCACATTGGATGATCTCCCCTATGCTCTGCTCTGTAATCCGAGAAATGGGTATCAGAACTATAATTGTGCTGTGAATCTGTCGGAAAAAATTGTTCATACTTATATGGGAACATTAAAACCCAATTGCAGGAATGCTAATTACTGCAGTGCCGGTGAGTTGAGTCCATTGTTCAATGATCCCCATTATCAGACAATTGGCGTTGGAACCAGGATATTTCTGGGTGGAGGTATTGGATATGTGACCTGGCACGGTACGCAACATAATCCTAATGCTCCAAGGCATGAGAATGGTACTCCTGTGCGACCTGCAGGAACAATGATGGTTCAGGGTGATATGAAACAGATGTCTGCCCGCTGGATTCGTGGTATTTCCATACTGGGTTATGGGAATACCCTGGCTGTTGGTCTAGGAGTTCCTATTCCCATTTTAAATGCGGAAATGGCAGCTTACACCGGGGTTTCTGATGATGAGCTTTTTACCCAGGTTGTTGACTATGGTTTTGATTATTCAAATGGTATCAGCAGAACCTATGGTGAAGTGAGTTATGGCCAGTTAAAATCCGGAACTATTGAAGTAAATGGAAAGGAGGTTCCCACAGCGCCGCTGTCCAGTATACCCATGGCCAGAGAAATTGCAGAAACTCTTAAAGCCTGGATGAAAGATGGTAAATTTCTTCTCAATAAACCTGCCCAACTTTTTCCGGATGCAGATGAATGAACAAGTTGACACTGGACACTAAAAAAAAATATTCAACCCTTATTGAAGCGCTGAAACATTTTGACTGTGTGGGTGTTGCCTTTTCCGGAGGCGTGGATTCTACACTTTTGCTCTATGCAGCCTGTGAAGCAATCGACAGAGAGCAGGTTTTTGTGTTGCACGGTTTGTCTGAGCTGCTTTCCCAAAGAGAAAAAGATAGTGCAGCAAAAATTCTGGATGAGTTGAAGATTGATAATGGAATGAGGCTTGAAATGGAGCTTCACCCACTCATCTGGCCTGAATTTGTCGCAAATACTTCTGAACGCTGCTATTTCTGTAAGAAAAGAATGTATCAGACGTTTTTTCGCGAACTTGAGAAGAACAACTGTGCAGTTCTACTTGATGGCAGCAATGTTGATGATCTGAAAAGTTGCAGGCCGGGATTTCGGGCAATTCATGAACTTGGGGTAAAAACGCCACTCCTTGATGCAGGCTTGAATAAGGAAGAAGTTCGCTCCCTTGCTGAAATGTACCAATTAAATAACCATGACAAGCTTTCCAATTCCTGTCTTGCCACTCGCTTAGCTGAAGGAATAAATATTGACAAAGGAAAATTGAACCTGGTTGAAAAATACGAGGAATTTTTTTTAAGTCGTGGTTTTCTCGGATGTCGGGTGAAACCAGATAATAAAGATGTCATTATACAGGCCACTGGAAAGGATATTGAACGATTGGCAGTGTCGTCTATGCGCATTGAAATCAGCCATCTTTTCCAGTCGGAAGGCTTTGAAAGAGTCCTTGTCGATCTTAAGCCCCGTGGTTAGTGGATATCGGACGTATGTAAATTTTTTCTAAATACCTAGTAAGCGCTTGCGTCTGAATGGTGATTCAATTAGGGTGGGATTAATTCTTAGTATGTAAAAGCGTGATAATAAAGGATTGTCGAGACAAGGTATTCATTGAAATAATGTAATTTTGTCTTTTTTTCTTTTGACAATCAATCAGGCTTCTATTAAAGAATTAGAGAAGAGATCGGGGGGAGCACAGTAAAGCCTGTGTCCTGTTTAATTAGAAAAGTGGTTTTCCGGGGAGGGATTCATGAACAAAAAGGAATTGGTTGAGAATATTGCAGGTGCCGCAGACATTTCTAAAGCTGCTGCTGAGAAAGCTCTAAACAGTACTCTCGCAGCTATCGCAACTACATTGAAAGATGGCGACAAGGTAACTTTAGTTGGTTTCGGTACTTTTTCTGTTTCCAGACGTGAAGCGCGCAAAGGGAGAAATCCTCAAACTGGAAAAACTATCGATATTCCCGCGAAGAATGTTGCTAAGTTTAAAGCTGGCTCCAAACTTTCAGAAGCTATTAACTGATACCGGTGCTGAACGGTAAGCCAGCATAAAAAAATCATCAGCGTTTATCTGTACAGCCATTTGCCAGTTGAGTTATTAAAACGCCCCGATTCGGTCAGGATCCGGGCGTTTTTTTATTTAGTGCCTTACTCCTTAATTCCTGTCACTCTTTTTAGTACCCCCTTGAGGGGTATAAAAAACAAGAAAACGAAAAATGCATTAAAGTTAGGGGGTTGAATACACAACCAAGGCACTTATACCCCTCGAGGGGGTACTGAAATGAGTGCCGGCTTATCTTACCGTTTACCGGTGTTATGTTTCTGACGTATCTATGCAGTCTTTCTGAATTGAATGGGCGATTTTCCTGTCCATCTTTTAAATGATCTTGAAAAAGTACTGAGTTCAGCAAATCCCAAAAGAAAAGCAATTTCTGTCAGGTCTATATTTTTGTCCTGGATATAATCCTTGGCTATATCCATGCGGGTTTCATTTAAAAGGGAGAGAAAGGTGGTGCCTTTTTTTTGCAGTATGCGCTGTAATTTCCTGGAATTGAGACCAAGTTCGCCCGCCACCTGTTCTACAGTAACATTCCCGGAAGGCATATTGTCAATTATTATTTTTTTGATATGAGTGACCTGATGCCCTTTATCCAGCGAGGCCAGGTAGGCTGTCATTGCCTGATCACCAAATTTGGCAAATTCTTCATTTCCACTGGGGAGAAGGCGATCTACAACATCAAGTGAAAGCGCCAGACGGCAGAGAGAAGAATCGAAATGAACCGGTGATTGAAAAAATTCATAATATTTTCTACTGCAATCCGGTTTTGAGTGAGTCAGGTGCACAGAGACAGGAGTGAGATCTTTCTGGAAATTGACTCGTAACAAACTCATAAGCCATGCAAGTGCAGCATCTTCACGTGCTCGTGAATAGTGGGATTCATCCTGGTATTTCAACGTAAAAACAAGTGCTCCAGCATTGCGATCCTCATGAAGTTCTCCAAAATCCGCGTCTGAAATAACCCGATGAAAACGAATAAGCCTCTCAAGGCTTACACGCAGACTTTTACTTACCAGCATTGCATAACCCATAGTTCCAAAATATGTTGGGTGCCAGCAGGTTGCAGCTGATAGTCCAAAACAGGGATCTTCTATCCTCCTTCCCATTTCATCCCATAAGTCCTCAATTTTTTTAAGAGAATATCGTGCTCCTGGCTCATGCATGAGTGCCGGATTGAGTTGAACCTGTTTAAAAACAGGTTCTGGATCCACATTATATTTTTCAAGAATATTCCAGAGAACCTGCTGGATACTCGCTAGTTTTGTCAAATACATACCTGTCCTGTTGTAAAAGGGAAAAGAAGATCAAATAGTAAAATTACCATAGTATGCTTTGTCGTAAACTGTCAATATTTTGTCGTAAACTGTCAAGCGCGGTACTCTTTATGGTATTATATTATTTTCATACTTCACAATAACTCAACAGGAGCACCGTGAAAAATGGAATTAACAAAACAGCACCCATACCACCATAATAGCAATAAAGGGCAGGTTGAAATGGCAGTATTTGATCTTGTTGGGCAACTGCTGGCAATATCCCTGGAAAAGCATGATGTGGAACTGATTATAGAGTCAAAAGATTTTTTATATGATCAGGGAAGTGGATTTGAATGTGATGAGGGACTGAAGACGATTATTGACTGTGAGGAGGTTGTTGAAACAGAGGATGCATTGGAGATTTCTCTTTCAGGGATAATCGAAAAAAATAATACCAGACAGCAGGAGTCATTTGCCCTGTTTTTTTCTTTGTCCTGGGATAATGCAATCAATGCTTTCTGGAGGCGTTGCAAAGGGAAAGAACCTGGAACAAACTCTCTTCGATTGCAATTTGGCAGGAAAGTCGAGCAGTTTTTTGATTCGGTTTTCAGGGTAACGCTATATCGTAAAGAACTACATGGAGAACTGCATGATCTTGGTTGTGGAAGTGGCTTTTTAGTTTTTGGACGTGAAAAGATCTCTAACACCGGTAAACGGTAAGTGAGGCCGGCATAAGTGCCTTGGTGGTATATCCAACTTGCTAATGTTAAACGAACTTTTCATTTTCTCGGAGTCTACGCTTACCTGTTTTTTATGACAGCTTTTGAGGAGTAAAGCACTAACCCGGTTCAACCGGAAACAATTCAGTTCACTGGATAAGTGCCTTATCAGAATATGTTCAAAAAAAACAAGAAAATATTCTGTAAGGCACTAACACCGGTAAACGGTAAGTGAGGCCGGCATAAGTGCCTTGGTGGTATATCCAACTTGCTAATGTTAAACGAACTTTTCATTTTCTCGGAGTCTACGCTTACCTGTTTTTTATGACAGCTTTTGAGGAGTAAGGCACTAAAACAAACTGACTGGTTCCAGGCATTTTAATGCTTACAATTTTGTAATTATTCAGGTGCATAGCCAAAAGTTAATTACACCTCAGCTGGTAACTGTTCGGCAGCCATAAAACTATTGCACAAAGAATTCAGATAAGGCATATTTCAGCGTAATGCTGATGATAAAAATGTGTTTAAGATCATGAAGGCACATTGGGTACACATTTCAAAATAACTATAAGCAATCAATTCGGTCGGGACGTGGCTCAGTCTGGTAGAGCACGTCGTTCGGGACGACGGGGTCGGAGGTTCAAATCCTCTCGTCCCGACCATATAATCGAGCTGCTAGTATGTTGAAAGGCCATCCTGTTATGCAGGATGGCCTTTTTTATTTTATGAAAAAATTACGATCCGGATATACCACAGGAGCCTGTGCGGCAGCAGCATCCAAAGCTGCAACGTTGATGCTTGTGACAGGAGTTTCTCAGGAAGTCGTGGAGATACCTTTTCCTGATGGTTCCCGGGTGAAGTTTCGTCTTGTTCAGTCAAATTTTGCAGGCAATGAAAATCTTGTTTCCATTGCTGCTGTTATTAAAGATGCCGGGGATGATCCGGACGTAACTAACGGTGCCAGAATCGAGGCATCGGTCTGTTTTTGCAGAAAATCAACAACGAGTGCTGAACAGTTTATCCTCCATGGAGGGGAAGGTGTCGGCAGGGTGACCAAAAAAGGTCTTGCTGTTTCGGTCGGAGAACCTGCTATTAATCCAGTACCGCAAAAGATGATTAGAGCTGCTGTTGCAGAGGCATTGGCTGAGGGGGGCAAGGCCAAAGATTGTTGTCTTGAAATAACAATTTCCATTCCAGATGGTGAGGCATTGGCTGAGAAAACCTTGAATCACCGACTGGGTATTGTTGGCGGGCTTTCAATACTTGGCACAACGGGAATTGTACGACCGGTTTCTGCTGATGCCTGGACAGCCACCATTGCAACTTCGATGGATGTCGCGAAAGAAGCCGGCTTAAAGGAAATCATTTTATCCACTGGCAGAACTTCCGAAAGAGCCGTGGAGGAATTATTGGGATTTCCGGAAGAGGCTCTGGTGATGATGGGTGATTTCCTGCATTTTTCACTTAAAGAAGCTGCTAAACATAAATTTACCAAAATACATCTTGCTGCCATGTGGGCCAAAGTGATGAAAGGTGGAATGCAGATTCCCCAGACCCATGTAAAAAATGGTGCCCTTGAGGTGGAAGCAGCGCTGGTATTTTTAAAAGGACTTGGTTGCAGTGCTGATCTTCTTCAGGCTCTTGCCGGTTCCAATACAGCACGTGAGATCTATGGTCGACTTTTGGATCGTGGTGAAAACCTGATGATTTTTAAGGTTTGTGAGGCAGCACGAGAATATGCTGAGAAGATTTCAGGTCTTGAGGTGACTATTTATCTTGTGGATGCTTCAACAACAGTTGTTGCCACGACTTCCGGGAAGATATGAAAAAGGATTCAGTGCTTCATATCATTGGTTTTAATATTCCCGATCCTGATCTTATAAAGTTAAGAGCCAGCCTGGAGTCTTCTGTGGCTCTTGTCGCATCAAAACGGCTTTATGAGAAATTAAAACTGCAGCTCCCTCAGGATCAGCTTCCGCTTCTTATTGCCATTGTTCCTATCCAACATTGTATTGATCGTATTAAAGAATATTTAGAGAAAGGGGATGTTACTGTACTCGCCTCCGGCGACCCTCTTTTTTTTGGAATTGGCCGCAAGTTGATACAGTCTTTTCCAGATTCTGATATTCGTATTCACCCGGCACTGTCATCCATGCAGCTGGCCTTTGCGCGATTTAAACTTCCCTGGGATGACGCACGATTTATAAGTCTTCATGGTCGAAGTAATAACCTATTGGCTGCACGACTGTTACGGTATCCCAAAGTGTTTTTGTTCACAGACCCCCGGAACAGCCCAAGTGAGATTGCAGGTCAGTTACTTGCAGAATGTGGCCGGGAAGTGACATCTGAAATTATAATCCATGTTGGAGAACATCTTGGCTCCGGTTCTGAGCGATTATCCAGTGGGAATTTAACAGAGATTGCAGCAGGAAATTTTACTGAGCCCAATGTGATGATCCTGCTGAACCCACTGGCAGGTTTGATTACAAAACATCCAAATTTCGGCCTGCAGGAAAAGGAGATAGTTCACAGTCGAGGACTGATAACAAAGAATGAAGTCCGTGCAGCCGCTCTCCACGCCTTGCGTTTACCCCAGAAAGATGTTCTTTGGGATGTTGGTGCTGGTTCCGGGTCGGTTGGCCTTGAGGCGGCATGTCTTTTCCCGGAGTTGCATGTTCTTGCCATTGAAAAGGAAAAAGAACAGTGGCAGAATATTGAGGCAAATCGAAAACGATTTGCTGCCTGGAATATGGAACTTGTTCAAGGTGAAGCACCTGATGTTTTGCAACACCTCCCGCTTCCTGCAAGGATATTTATTGGAGGCAGTGGTGGTAATCTGCAGCAGATTCTTGAGTTTTGTACAGAAAAGTTATTACCTGGAGGCATCATTGTGGTGAACGCTGTCATTGCCAGGACTGCAAAACTTGCGCCTGAGATCTTGTACAGATCAGGACTGGATGTTGAAATCCGGGAAATCGCTGTACAGCGTTTCAGCTATCCTGAAGAAGAAAGACAGCAGTTCAATCCAATTAAAATAATTGTTGGCGAAAAACCAACGAGTGTGCCAGGTGAAAAGTCGTGAAAAATAAAAAAAATCCAATTGCTATCGTGGGTGCCGGTCCTGGTGATGTTGAATTGATCACCATAAAGGGCAGGCGACTTCTCGATGAGGCTGACTGTATCGTCTTTGCCGGCAGCCTTGTGAACAGACAGCTGCTTGATGGCTGCAAAGCAGAAATTTATGATTCTCAGGGCATGAACCTTGATGAGATTGTAGAGATACTGGCAACTGCCTGGAAGAAAGGAGGGCGTGTTGTTCGACTGCATACCGGTGACCCATCAATTTTTGGTGCCATCAAAGAACAGATGCAGGCGCTTGATAAACTTGAGGTTCCATACCATGTGGTACCTGGGGTCAGTTCTGCCTTTGGTGCCGCAGCATCGCTTAATGCAGAGTTAACTTTGCCAGAGGTTGCCCAGACTGTAATTATTACTCGTCAGGAGGGACGCACTCCGGTTCCTGAATTTGAAAAACTGCGGCTTTTGGCAAGCCATCAGACTACCATGCTTATCTTTCTTTCTGTCTCAATGATAGAAACCGTGGTAAAAGAATTGACGTCAGGAGGATATCCCCTCAATACACCAGTTGCTGTGGTTGAAAAGGCAACCTGGGAGGATGAATATATCCTGAGAGGAACCCTTGAAAATATAGCTGCTAAAGTAGAAGAGGCCGGCATCAGGAAAACGGCACTGATCTGTGTCGGCAAAGTTTTTGATGAGACTGATTTGCAGGCGGTTTCCAAACTGTATGACAGGAGCTTCAGTCATGGGACAAGAAAAGCAGCAGAAAAATAAGGGGCTGGTGGCCGTTTTTACCGGTAATGGGAAGGGTAAAACCACGGCAGCTCTGGGCCTCGCATTTCGAGCACTGGGTCACAAACAACGGGTGTGTATTATCCAGTTTATTAAAGGAAGCTGGAAATACGGCGAAATGGAAACTGCGAAAAAGTTTACACCCCTACTTGATTTTCATGTGATGGGACGAGGCTTTACCTGGAAGTCAGACGATCTTGAAAAGGATAAGAAAGTGGCACTTGAAGCGTGGGAGTTTGCTAAAAAAGTGATTGAGGAAAATCAATACTCCATGGTTATCCTTGATGAACTCACCTATCTCCCTCATTATAAGATGATTAAGGAACAGGAGATTCTCTCGGTACTTAAGAATAAGCCGAAAGAACAGCATGTTGTTATCACTGGCCGTTATGCGTCTGATGATCTTATTGAACTCGCTGATCTTGTGACTGAAATGACTGAGATTAAACATCCCTATAATACCGGTGTCAAGGCACAGAAGGGCTTTGAGTTTTGATGGCATGTTGACACTGGAAGTTGAGCTGATTATTGTGCAGAATCGGATAAAAATTGATTTGTTCCCTCATATTCCCGGAGAAAATAATGGAATCATTTGACGTCCTGTTGGAACGTTCAACAAAGGTTCATGGGCATATCTGTGCCGGACAGGTTATTGGCGTGAGAATGTCAATGATCGGGCTTGAAGCCATTGGCATTCAGGATCCACGAGGCCAGGATAGAAAAAAAGTATATGTGCTGGTTGAGATTGATCGTTGTGCCACTGATGCTGTCCAATCTGTTACCGGATGCAGTCTTGGAAAACGGTCCATGCGATGGATAGACTATGGGGTTATGGCTGCAACATTTGTCAATCTTGACACTGGTAAGGCTGTTCGAATTGTTGCACGGGAGGAATCCCGTGAACTGTCAAAAAACTATTGTCCTGAGATCGAAAACAAGTACCAACGTCAACTTGGTGCCTATCGCGTGATGCCCCAGGAAGAACTTTTTACTGTAGATGAAGTCCAGATAGACATTCCTGAGGAAGATATGCCGGGCAGGCCTCTTAAACGTGTTCAATGTGAGGGCTGTGGCGATTGGGTGCAGGATTGTCGTGATGTGGAAAAAGATGGAAAAACATTCTGTCGTGGTTGTGCCAATGGAAAATATTACACGCTTTTACAATAAATACAGATGATAACATTACTTGATTATGGCGCCGGCAATGTCCGCAGTGTCCGAAATGCAATTAGAAAACTAGGCTACACGGTGCAGGATGTAAAAAGCCCTGCTGATATTCTTAACGCAGAACGTTTAATTTTTCCAGGTGTTGGGAGTTATGGTTCTGTTATGGAGCGCTTGGGGCGTGACGGTTTTGTGGAACCTCTTATTGAGCGTATTCATTCTGACAAACCGGTTCTTGGAATTTGTGTAGCACTTCAGGCTCTGTTTGAAGGCAGTGATGAATCGCCGGGTATGGCAGGTTTGTCGATTCTGAAAGGGCAGATCAAACGCTTTGCTGAAAGCGAGCTTTCTGTCCCTCAAATTGGCTGGAATGGCGTGAATCTGCATGCACAATCCCCTCTGTTTGCCGGGTATAATGGAGAAAAACTCTACTTTGTTCACTCTTACCGGGCAACTCTTGAGGATGCGGACAAGGAATGGCTCCTTAGTACTACCAATTATGGTGAGGAGTTTGTCAGTGGTGTTCAAAAAGGCAATGTGACAGCCTTTCAGTTTCATCCTGAAAAAAGTGGTGAAGCAGGCCTTGCTATTCTTGGGAATTATTTGAAAGATGGAAATGCAGAATCTATTACTCTTTCATCCGAAAAGATATCAGCTGATCAAAAAGAAACCCATATGGCTAAACGAGTCATTGCCTGTCTTGACGTACGAACCAATGACAGGGGGGATCTTGTGGTCACCAAGGGCGATCAGTACGATGTGCGTGAAGAGGGAGAGGTCAGAAATCTTGGCAAACCTGTGGAACTTGCCAGGCGGTATTATGAAGAAGGCGCTGATGAGATTACTTTTTTAAATATTACCGGATTTAGAGATTTTCCCATGGAAGATCAACCCATGATCGAGGTTCTGCAAAAGACTTCTGAACAGGTTTTTGTGCCACTGACCATTGGTGGCGGAATTCGTGAATTTACAGATAGCAATGGAAAAGAGTACAGCCCACTCGATGTGGCTTCTGAATATTTCCGCTCAGGTGCAGACAAAATTTCCATTGGTTCAGACGCCTGCTACACAGCCGAAGAATATCTGAAAACCGGAAAAAAAACCGGAAAAAGTTCCATTGAGCAGATTTCCTTTGTTTATGGTGCCCAGGCAGTTGTCATTTCGGTTGATCCCAGGCGAGTGTATGTGAAAAGTTCTGAAGATACAAACCATCATACTATCAAAACAAATGTTCCCGGTCCTGATGGTGAGGAGTTTTGCTGGTATCAATGTACTGTGAAAGGTGGACGTGAAGGGCGGGATCTTGATGCTGTGCAGCTTGCAACGAGTTGTGAAGCCTTAGGTGCCGGAGAGATCCTTTTGAACTGTATTGATAAGGATGGGACAAACAGTGGTTTTGATTTTGAATTGATCAATCACGTTAAAGGTGCGGTTTCAATTCCGGTTATTGCCTCTTCCGGTGCTGGCTCTGCTGCCCATTTTGTGGAAGTTTTTCAGGAAACTGACGCAGAAGCAGCTCTTGCAGCCGGTATCTTTCATCGAAAGGAAGTACCTATTGCCGAGGTGAAACAGGCGCTGGCAGATAGTGGTGTGGAAATACGCTGAATTTGTAAAAATATGTAGACAACTACCCTGATACAGGGGGGTGACACAATCAGGAGATCTAACACCGGTGATAAACGGTAAGTCGGCATAAGTACCTTCACCAAATTCTTTTCAAAAAAACACGAGATAAGCGTAGACTTCGAAAGAATTTATAAGGTAATAAGGTACTAAGCCATTCCCAGCATACGCCGCAATTGTTTTTTCACTCCACTCACAACAAACGGGGTAAGGCGTTTTTTTTCCTTGAGGATCTGTTTGAAAAGATCCCTTTTGTTTTTTGGAGGCTTTGTGCGCTGCATAGGAATGAGTGATAGTGATTGAGTTGGACATGCGGAGATGCAGGCGCCACAGCCAAGGCAGTGTTCACTGTTAACCTGCATTTGCTTTCCCTTCTTTTTTTCCTGGACATCGACAAGCTTCAGTGCAGTAACATTGCAAGACTTCTTACATAGACCGCAGCCAATGCAGCTCTCCAGATCAATGTGCAAACTGAAATTTGTTTTGGCGACTCCCATGGGAAATCCGCGGTTGATTCCTCCAAGCAACTCACAGCAACAGGAACAGCAGTTACAGATAAAGGATGGCTTATAGCGTATATTATCCGTAATATGGGTCAGATTCAGATCCCTTGCTTTTGTGAGGATTGCCAGCAATTCGTCCGTAGTTCTTTTTTCGGCAAAACCACGCCTGACCATGAATCTTGCCGCTGTTCCCAGAGAAATACAAATTTCCTGCGTCGGAGCACCTTTTTCACAGTTTTGATGTAAATGTTCTTTCTTATGCCGACAGTAACACATGGCAATGGCGCCATAGTCTGCGTTGATAATAATTTTTCTGGCGCTTTCGTAAGTAGCAACAGCGGAACTTACGGGAATATGCTCTTCATAGACAAGTGAGCGGGTAAGCGGTGTCTTACTTGAAAAAAATTCTCTGCCCATCTCTTGATTGGGATCGCCAAGAAGATACTCATGCATGAGTTGAGCAAGCTCTGCCACAGGTAGATCCTGACGCTGTTTCATAAAGGTGAATTCGAAGAATCCAATCAACCCGGGCATCAGGATATAAAATGTCTGGTCATTATAGCTTAGATCCATGACCAGTCCCTTATCCGCCATTTCTTCAAGCTTTATTTCCAGTCGCCCTTGCTCCCAACCGGTTACACGGACCAGCTCTTGAATGGTGGATTCCTCAAGGGGAAAACGTGAGGTAATAAAGGCCTCCTCTTCAGAAAAAAGAATAGCCAGGATTTGCCTGAGTTTTTCATTATCCGGCAAACCGATTGGGTATTTATTCAACCGATCAATAAGGGGTACGATACTGTTTTTGGTATCCAGGTGATGGCCCATTTCTTTCTCTGCTGTTCATGTTGAGTATTTTTTTTTAGTGCCTTACAGAATGTTTTCTTGTTTTTTTATTACAGAAATTAAGGAGTAAGGCACTAAATTGTCTCCGGTTGAACCGGGTTAGTGTGTCTGCCAACTATTTTGTCGTGGTCGAAAAGTTCGGCTGCTTCAAACCAGCTAAATCTTGTATCGGGGTTGATTCAACCTGGGATTTTCCTTGCTCTTTCGTTTCAGCCAAAGCAGCCTTATTTTTTTCAAGGATGGTTTCGGGTTCAATCGTCCAGCCGTCAGCCATTCTTTTGTTTTCTCTTTTCATTGCCAGGTATATATATCTGCCAGCCAGTGGAGCTATCAACCGGGGTTGTAATCCAAACGTATGATAGATGTCCTGAAGAAGATCATCAAGTTGCTGATGCAGGTTCTTGTCCTGACGATACCATTTCCTCATGGCCCAGATGGCTCCGGCGTACATACTGCGTAATGGTTTCACCTCTTCGAAGTAACGATCCCGAATCCGTTTGTCGGTGGTAGACTGGTAGCGCTTCCAACCTTTAAGCGTAGTTCTGATCAAACGAAAGAGACTTGGCCCGTTGTTTTGGAAATCCTGCTCAAATGCGTTGAGTAACAATCTTTCTTCAACACCTGCAGGGATGTGGGGATGACGATGATTAAAACGGAATTGGCCGTGGCTGTCAGAGAGTTTGAATTCCTCCTGGGGCAGAAGTGTCCCGTTTTTTTTCAGTTGAGCATGGAGAGGAGTGCCATGATTGGCAGTATAGAGCATGAACTGATGGAAATCAACGGAATGGGAAACGGCATAATCAATAACCTTACCGATGTTATCTGGAGTATGTTCTTCCAAGCCAATGATGGAAGACCCCAGAACCCGGATACCATGCTCCTGAAGATCTGAAACCAGCTCTCTGGTTTCGATTCCTGCCAGTTTGGCATATTGACTCTGCTGGCCCTCCAGTCCCATCCATACCCAGGAGATGCCTAGTTCGACCAGTTGTTCTATCTTGTATGAACGAAGAACCCGTGCAGAACTGAACACATACAGAGCCCAACTCTTATTATGTTTTTTCATCTGTTCAAGCAGGCCTATGGCTCTTTCCCGGTGCAGGAGGAAGTTTTCATCAAGAATAAAAAATGACTTTGTTTTGAGCTTTTCCTCAAGTCCTGTCATTACTCCAAAAAGCTCTTCACCACTTTCATAGAAGTTCTTGAATTTTCCTTTGCCGCCAAACAGAGCCGAAGTTGAACAGAAGTTACAACCAACTGGGCAGCCCACAGATGGGACAACGATGGCCGCGGTATCAGACGGTTGCTCAGAGAGGGTGTGCCCCAGGATTCGGGTTTTTGTGGCAGAAGAAACAGCTGGGTGTTTGACCGCTTTGTTCATATCCTGCTGCAAATAACGCCTGAACCACTCGATGCCGTCTCCGTGAACGATGTGATCTGCATCCAGAATCTCATCCACGTCATCCATATTGCTGATATGACCGCCAACCACGATTGTTGCCCTGGGCTGATACCTGCGGATTAATTCACACATTTTTTTTACTTTGCCCACATTGGGAATAATAGAACTAAGGCCAATGATATCGTATTCATGGTTTTTGATGGTATCGATAAAACAGGATAGATCGGGGAAGTCGAGCAGGGTGCAGGGGGCATCAATATTTTCCTGGATCATCAACAGTCCAAATGAGCGATGGAACATCCGCAAAGAGAACACGCCCTGTACGCGGGTAACTTGATTGTGATAGAGTTCCATGGGGTTGATTTTACAGCTGCCGTATTCATCGTCCCGGGCATAAGGGCCGAAAACACTGGATAACAGAATTCTTGCCTTATTGCCGAGATGGTGGACAGGGTGATTATTTGTCATTAGGATACCTCGTGATATTGAAGGATGTAGACGTTTTGTGTTTGCCAGTAAACATGACCATAAAGAGCTCACCCGATTAAAGATAGTGAAGAAAACCGAATGACAATTCTTTTACAAAACAGCAGGCAGTGATGAAACGTACACTCTGGTTTATCCATCCCGTTGCCATCTTTGTCTATTCCATCATTGCCCTTGTCTTATCCTTGTTTCTATACATTTACTGGTATGTTGAAGTCAGTAGCGGTTTGCAGAGGGTGATTGCCAAGACTAATCTGGATGCTGAGCAGTTTGTAGCATGGCAGACCTGGGTGGTAATTATGATTTTGTCGATTCTGGTGGCCATTATTCTTCTTGGTATCATTCTCGTTTTTGTCTATCAGCGAAAAACCCTGGCTCTGTACCGTTCACAACATAAATTTATCAACAGCTTCACCCATGAACTGAAGACCCCCGTTACCTCACTGCAGTTGTATTTAGAAACCATGAACCGAGTAGAATTACCAAGGGATAAACAGAAAAAATATCTGGGATATATGCTGGATGACGTCTCCAGATTGACAAATAACATTAATGGTATCCTTAATCTGGCACGCCTTGAAGCAAAGGTTCAGGGCGTGGAGTTTGTGGTTGTTGATCTGGTGGAGGAAGTGGTTGAGTTTTATCGGAAGAATGAGCAGTTATTTCGCGAGAGTAACATTCTGGTCAATAAGTCAGTGGGGCAGAGATATTTCTGTTCTATTAATCATTCACTTTTCCAGATGATGTTGATGAACCTGTTGTCCAATGGCATTCGCTACAATGAAAATGATCGCCCGCAAATTACTGTCAGTTTCAGTCAGACAGAAAACAACGTACAACTCACAATTGCTGATAACGGTGTTGGCTTTGAAAAATTTCAGGCCAGGAAAGTTTTTAAGAAATTTTTTCAGATTGAGCAGCAGGACTTGACCCATGCTGGTGGAACCGGATTGGGCTTATATATGGTCGATCAGGTTGTCAGGCTGCACAAGGGGAAGGTTACGGCTCACTCCGATGGGCCTGGAAAAGGATCACAGTTTGTTGTATCGCTGCCAAGGGTTGAAGCAGAGGTTTAAAGTTCATGAGAAGTGGAACTAGAGGACACATGTGGACGTAAAAGATAAAAAACGAATTTTACTCATTGAAGATGATCACCATATCTCTGAGGGAATTGCTTTGAACCTGGAACTGGAAGGATATAGCGTGAAGGTTGCAGGAAACGGAATAGAGGGCTTAGAAACCTGGAAACAGTGGTGTCCCCATCTAATCGTGCTTGATCTGATGCTGCCCGGTATCGATGGCATGCAGATTCTTAAAAACATCCGCCTGGAAGATGAGCGTTTACCCATCCTGATTCTCTCTGCCAAAGGGGATCCGTCCGACAAGATCGATGGCTTTGTTGATGGAGTAGATGATTATATGACCAAACCGTTCAATCTGGAAGAACTGCTGCTGCGGATAAAACGTTTGCTGACCCGGGATCAGTGGAGGCAGGGCCAGGAAGATTTCTCTGTCGGCAATACGATGGATACTGATCCATACTGCTTTGGCACAAATGAGATTGATTTTTCCACAGGTCAGGCCCGAAACCGATCAGAGACAATCCAGTTGACCGACCAGGAACTCAAGTTGCTCAAGCTCTTTATTACCAACAGGGGAAAGGCCTTGTCACGAAGCAAGTTGTTGGAAATTGGCTGGGGCTACAGTAAAGGAACATCCACCCGTACCGTTGATAACTATATCGTTCGTCTTCGTCGGTATTTTGAAGAGGATCCTAAAAAACCAAAATATTTTATAAGCCGTCGTTCTTTGGGGTATGTTTTTGACCCTAAAGTATAAAACAGAGAGGTGTGCGAATGTGAATGGAATGTGGAATGGTGGAATGGGAATGGGGTCTGAAAGAATGAGGAATGGGGTCAAGTCTCATTTTGATTATTTATGGTGTTTGTGATAGGGTCACTTTATTATGAGCAGACCATTACGTATTGCATACCCAGGGGCCTGGTACCATCTAATGAATCGAGGTCGCAGGGGGGAT
>JAYEOK010000318.1:0-24577 GCA_034722915.1 Thermodesulfobacteriota bacterium
CCGATCTGATTGAACAAAGCCGCAGGCGTAGCGGGCTACGTTGAGGACTTTGTGATTGATGATCGGCCAAAGATGGCCTGAAGACAAGATGCGAGATGTTCAAGTTATTTGCGCTCCGTTCCTTAATCGCACTATTCCTACCTTCCATTAAAAAAACACTAGCACATCGTGGCATTCGACTATATGGTTAAACCTTGTGGGCAACTTCACATTTATGTTAACAATTACAGAGAAACGTTATTCAAACAAATATTGGATTCACAGGAGAAAACTCATGAAACAAATTAACCGAAAAATGATAACACGTTTTCTTGTACTTTTTAGTGTTCTACTATTTCTCATACCAGGATACTCATTTGCAACCGCAGAAAATAGTGAAGAAGTTACAAAAAATGCTGACACCCTGCTGGTTGAAGGAAAAATCAAACGCTTTAACCAGGAACAGCAAAGCATAGTTCTGCAAGTGAAAAAAGGTAAAAAGATGACCATTCTATGGGATTGGAACACCACTCTTGTCGGCTATTCTTCCCCACAGGAAATAGAAAAAGGACAGAAGGTTAAGATCTGGTATTCAAGCAATGATCAGAAACTAACTGCAGTAAAAATTGAGAAAAAACTGGTAGTCGGTTGCGATTAAAGGCAAGAACAAATCTGCAGACCCTGTGCAACGTTTTTCATCTTTCGTTTACCCCATCGAAAGGTTAACGATAAACGTTGCACCCACCTTCCTCCAAACCCTGCCGTTCTCCACATTCCTGACAAGCACAAAAAAAGCATCTCTCCAGCCTTGCAAAAACAAGATTGCTAGTTACTTTTCTATGCTGAAAGAGTTACATTCACTTTTCAGCAAAACAGACAATGATCCGACATAATTTTAACACAAAAATAATTAGATAAAACCATGACATTTTCTGACGAACCACTTCTCATATTTGACGGTGCCTGTGGAACCACCCTGCAAACCATGGAAATTGATCCTGCAGTCTGGGACGGCCTGGAAGGATGTAACGAATACCTGAACATTTCTTCCCCTGAAACCATTATTGAACTGCACCGAAAATTTCTTGCAGCTGGTGCCATGGTTGTTGAAACCAACACCTTTGGAGCCTCTTCAGTGGTGCTATCAGAGTATGGTTTGGAAAACAGAGTTGATGAACTCAACAGAGCAGCTGTGGCCAATGCAAAAAAGGCGGTGGCTGAATTTTCAACAAAAGAAAATCCGCGCTATGTTGTTGGTTCCATCGGACCAACTACAAAATTACCAATTCTTGGTCATATCTCACCCCAGGATCTTGCAGCAACTGTAACTGAACAGATGCAGAGTCTGCTCGATGCCGGAGTGGATGCTTTAATTATTGAAACCTGTCAGGATCTTCTCCAGATTAAAACAGTGCTGGTTGCCTGTTTTGATCTGCTCCATAAACTCAGCATGGATCTTCCAGTTCTTGCCTCAGTCACCTTTGAACAACAGGGAACCATGCTTGTTGGCACTGACATCAGTGCAGTGTGTACAACCATTGCACCCTTCCCTGTCTTTTCCTTAGGCTTAAACTGTGCAACCGGCCCAACTGATATGGAACCCCACATCGACTACCTTTGCAAACACTGGAAAAAAAGAATTTCCTGCATCCCAAATCAGGGCATGCCGGAAGTTGTCGATGGAAAAACACATTACCCGTTAACACCGGAAGAATATGGTAAACATATGTATGATTTTGTGACAAAAAAAGGAGTCTCCATTGTGGGCGGATGTTGCGGAACCTCACCTGCACACACAAAAGCATTGGTTAAAGCATTGCAATCCGCAGTTCCTGCAAACCGCAGCGAGGTGCTGAAATGAGCAAAGTCATAAATAATACTGAACTTGTTCAGGTCGCGAGCCTTTATCAGGCAGTTGACATTCAACAGCAGCCTGCACCGCTGATTATTGGAGAGCGTTCAAACCCAACAGGTTCAAAAAAATTTCGAGAACTACTTATTGCAGATGATTACGAGGGCTGCTTACAGATAGGAATTGACCAGGAACGTCTTGGCGCCCATGTGGTTGATCTGAGTGCTGCCTGGGCAGGACGTGATGAAGAAAAAGATCTTGTCACCCTTGTACAGATGTATGGTCGCACCCTGAAAGCCCCGCTGATGATCGATTCCACCTCCCCTGATGTCATAGCTAAAGCCCTTGCCAGCTACCCCGGGAGAGCTATTGTCAACTCCATAAATCTAGAAGATGGTGGTAAAAATCTCGACAAAGTATGCGCTTCTGTTAAAAAATATGGTGCCTGTGTTACAGCACTCACCATTGATGAACAGGGGATGGCCATGGACTGTGACTCAAAGCTGAAAATAGCCAAACGGATTTACGACCTTGTAACAGTTAAGCATGGTATCAGCGCCAATTCTCTCTTTTTTGACCCACTTACATTTACCGTTGGCTCTGGTGATGAAAAACTGCAGGATGCTGCAGTTCAAACCCTTAATGCAATCAAAAGAATAAAAGTCGAGCTTCCCGGCTGCCACACAATTCTTGGCCTGTCTAACATCTCTTTTGGTCTGCCCGTTCCTGCCCGAAAAACATTAAATGCCGTATTTCTCCACGAAGCCGTTGAAGCAGGTCTTGACGCAGTTATCATTGATCCCACCAATTGCATTTCCCTTGAATCAATTGATAAGGATGCTTGTGCTCTTGCTCTTGATCTTCTCCATGATAATACAGAAGTAAACGATCAGCCGCTCATGACCTACATCAAATATTTCGAGGATCATGACCTTGACGAGGACAAACAGGAAAATGAAGATGCCACCCCTGAGGAGCTGATCCGGGATCGTATTATGCTTGGCAATCAGCAGGATCTGCCGGACATCCTGCGTATGCTGCTAGATCGCTATTCGGCACTTGAGATTGTCAACCAGCACCTGGTTGCTGCCATGCGTGAAGTTGGTGTGCTCTTTGGAACTGGCGAAATGCTGCTTCCTTTTGTCCTGCAGTCTGCCGAAGTCATGCGCAAATCAGTTGATTTCCTTGAACCTTTCATGGACAAAAATGACCGTTCCGATGCACCATGTATCTTACTCGCAACTGTTCAGGGAGATGTTCATGATATTGGCAAGAACCTGGTAAACATAATTCTCACCAACAACGGATACCGAGTCATTGATATTGGAATCAAGGTTACTGCCGAGACAATAATAGAGACAGTACACAACAATCCTGCAATCGATATCATCTGTCTCAGCGGATTGCTGGTGAAATCCGCCATGATCATGCAGGAAAGCATGAAGAAATACAAAGCCGCCGGACTCAACGCGCCAATCCTTCTTGGTGGTGCTGCGCTTACCCGTAAATTTGTCGCCTTGGATTGTGTTCCTGAATATGATGCTCCTGTTGTCTACTGTCGTGATGCATTTTCCGGACTGAAAGCCATACAGGATTTTGAAAAAGGAAATTTACACTCAACCACCTGGGAAGAAAAAACACGAAAACGATCAGAGAGTGGCTCTAAAATTCGTTCAGATATCCAGATACTGAAATCCATTCCGGAGCCACCATTCATTGGCAAAAAAACCATTGAAGCCAATCCAGCTGATTTTTTGCCGCTCATGAACCAACAGATACTCTTTCGTGGTCGCTGGGGATACAAACGCGGTAAACTTGATGACGCAGGTTACCAAAAGTTACTGGACAGCACGGTTATCCCGGAATTGACAGCTCTACAAAAAAGAATTGCATCTGAGAATCTGCTGGAGCCAAAAATTCGTTATGGATGGTTTACCGGCAAACGTGCTGATGAAAGCCTGATTGTTGAACATGACAACAGGGAATACATCTTTTCTCTGCCACGACAGAAACGAGAACCAAACAAGAGCCTTGTGGATTTTTTCCGCACAGAAGAACAGGAAAAAGACCTGATTGGATTCTTTGTGGTTACCCTTGGTGAAAAAATTGGGGAAATCTGTCAGGAGTTATACAGCCAGGATAAATACCACGAATATCTGCTGCTCCATGGTTTTGGCGTGGAGGCAGCCGAAGCTCTTGCTCAGTACACACATAACCTCATGCGTCAGGAATTAAAAATAGACAATTTGGGTCAACGCTATAGTTTTGGATACTCGGCTTGTCCTGAACTTGATTTACAGAAACCACTTTTCAGCCTTCTTCAGGCGAATGAAATTGGGGTGCAACTCAGTTCCTCCATGGAAATGGTTCCGGAGTTGAGTGTTTCTGCGATGGTGGTACACCATCCGCAAGCGCATTATTTTGCTGTATAGATTATATTTTGTGATGATCCCGTCTTGTATCCTCTGGGAGGCTGTCCGAGATTCCACCAAAACCACGAGCCACAGACATCACAACCTACTGAGCCTACAACCAGTTCAAGCCTTTATTGGCGTTTTACAATGCCTGGTACTTTCCGATTCAGTTTTCTGGCAAGTTCCCGCATATCCTGTGTTTCATCAGATTCATCCATTATCTCTCTGCCTACAATTTCCTCAAGCACATCTTCCATTGAGATAACTCCCGTCACGGCACCATACTCATCAACCACAACGAAAAGGTGCAGGTGAAGATCAAAAAACTCCACAAGAATATGGTTTAAAGGAGAGGTTTCAGCTACAAAGTTAACAGGTGATTTGAGTTCTGTTAATCTGGTGTCAAGTTTTTGCTCAGCGGCAGCTCGCAGCACATCCCGTCGCATGATGATGCCCGTCACATTGTCTTTTTCACCTGTGTACACTGGTACTCTACTGTGACTGGAAAGTCTGGCTTCACTGCCGCTCATGACTTCAGCAACAGTTAATGACTCGTCAAGGGAAAATGTTACAGTACGAGGAGTCATAACATCACGAACAATTTTTTTATTGAGTTCAAGGATATTTGAAATCACCCGTTCCTGATCCGCTTCAATTTCACCGGATTTTCTGGAAAGGATCGCTATGGTCTGCAGTTCTTCAGCAGAGATGGAGTCTGTAGTTTCCGGTTGCGGTATTAAACGAGTTATCTGTTGACACAGCCACACGATGGGCTTGAGAATAATAATCATCCAGTTTAGGGGATATGCAATGTAGGGGGCAAGGAGTACTGCGTAACTGATGCCAATGGTTTTTGGCAAAATTTCCGAAAAGAGCAGGATGATGAGTGTGAATACTACTGAGAACAGAAACAAATTCTGTTCACCAAAAACCACTGCAGCTGCAGCCCCGGCAATGGCTGCACCTATGGTATGGGCAATGGTGTTTAATGTGAGAATGGCTGTGATAGGTTCCTCTATATCCTCCCGAAGTTCCTGTAAAAGAGATGCGGAGCTGTGGCCCTCTTTTTTCAGCATCTCAACCTGGCTGTTTGAAATTGAATAGAGAACCGCTTCCAGAATCGAGCAGAAGGCAGAAATGACTACAGCTATAATAATTGCAAAAATAAGTGTGCTTGTCAAGATCAACTCCCTTAGGGCGCATTCAACAATAACTTCGTACTCTGAGGCGCAATATAAACATTTAGAAAAACGCTATGCGATTATTTAATCCTCAACGTAACTCGGCTACGCACCCCAAGGGCATTTCCTGCGGGGCACCTGCGGTTAAATAATCACAGATCGTTTCTCTAAACATTCATCTTACACCTCATAATTACGAACTTATTTTTGAATGAGCCCTTAATTGAAAAAGGATGATAATTAATACGATATCCTCACTATACTGTTCTTTTAGTACCTTATAAATTATTTTCTTGTTTTTTATTGCTTAAAATAATTTGGTTAAGGTACTTATACCCCTCAAGGGGGTACTGAAAAGAGTGCCGGCCTCACTTACCGTTTACCGGTGTTAGTCCTTTGCTAAATAGATGTGAGAGACTATACTTGCTGGAACCGTAAAAATACTTCTACAAATTAATTGAAACGAAACAACCATCATATCAATTGACAGAATTACACATATTGAGGAAACAAAAAAAATGGCATCAACAAAACTTACACTAACCACTAAAAGCCCTGAAACCTTTAATGGTGATTTACTCATATACTGCCTGGAACAAGACAAAAAAAACAAAATAAAAACAGTCGGCACACTTGCCACAAAAGAATTAAAAAATGCAATAGCACTTGGCGATTTCACAGGAAGCGAAAATGATTCCTTGCTTATCTATCCTCCCCACTTCAGGAAACAAAAATCATCTGCAGGCCGTATTTTAGTCCTGGGCCTTGGGAAACCTGATGGCCAGTCCTCTACTGAGTTGCGTGAGCGATGTCGAAAAGCCGGAGGGACCATTGCCACAAAAGCAGGAGAACTGAAGGCTGAAACAATTTGTCTCTGTTTACCTCCATTTAACGGGATGAAAGGTGAAGAAGTAATCGAGTGTCTTGTTGAAGGCATATTTCTCGGTGATTATCGCTTTCTAAAATATAAAAGAGAAGACAAGAAAAAGCCATCATTTGGAGGAATTAAAAACATTGTCATCTCTACCACAGGCGGCCACAAAGGCTTGCGTCGCGGCATGGAAAAGGCAGAACATTCTGCCCTTGCAGCACGTGCCGCCAGGGATATGGCCAATGAACCAGGCAATGGCTGGACACCTGCAAGTTTTGCTGCCTATGCCCATGATCTTGCCAGCAAACATAAATTGAAATGTACCGTCCTTGAAAAGGATGACATGAAGCGCCTCAAAATGGGAGGCCTGCTCGCTGTAAATCAGGGGTCTAATGAACCTCCCAAGATGGTCATTCTCGAATATCGTACGTTAAAGAAGAAAGCAGAGACCATACTCATTGTTGGTAAAGGGCTTACCTTTGATTCCGGTGGTGTGAGCCTTAAACCTGCCACAGGGATGCAGGACATGAAATATGATATGTGTGGTGGAGCAGCAGCACTTTCTGCCATGCGCGTGGTTGGCGAAGAAAAACCGGATGTGAATGTAGTAGCCATTATTCCTGCCACCGATAATATGGGTGGCAGTTCCGCCTTGAAGCCAGGAGATATTATACGTCATTATAACGGGATAACATCTGAAATTATCAATACTGATGCCGAAGGTCGCCTGATTCTGGCTGATGCCTTAGCTTATGGAATTAAAAAATTCTCCCCAACCTGTGTAATTGATCTCGCCACATTGACAGGGGCTGTTATTTTGGGGCTTGGGCATCATCGGACCGGACTTCTTGGAAATAACCAGACACTTGTTGGGCGCCTTCTTGTTGCTGGAGAAAATTGCGGTGAACCGCTCTGGCAGCTTCCACTTGACAAAGAATATGTGAAACAGATTGATTCAGATGTGGCAGATATAAAAAACAGCGGTGGACGGCCTGCAGGAACTATTACAGCGGCCGCATATTTGCAGAAATTTGTCGGCGACACCCCATGGTCGCACATGGATATTGCGGGAACTGCCTGGGATTTCACAAAAAAAAGCTATATCCCCAAGGGACCATCAGGTACCGGGGTCAGAACTCTAGTGGATTTGATCAGAAATTGGGAAAATTTTTCCTGATAGTGAAGTCGAGTTTCCTGGGAACCATTTTTGCTAAGGAACGGGAGATAAATAACTTGAACAAAAATTAATAGGAGTTTTTTTCGTATTCAAGGCGCGAGGCGGGAGCATAACGGGTTACGTGAGCAACGAGCAACACAGAAGACGGAAAAAAATACATTAATTTGTTCAAGTTATTTATTGTACGTTCCTAAACTCGTAAAAAGGTCACAGTTGACATCAATTGGAGAGATATGCTGACTTTCTGAAATCAACGAACCTTTTATTGGCACCAGTTATTGAGAACCTGCAGGGTACCGGATCAATATCATATCAAGAGAATGTTCACCATTCAATCGTCAAAACCAGGCCGTAGTGCTGTGCAGGAATATTTGTTTTTCCAGATGAAAACAGATTGTTATATCCAACCAGCGGGCAGAGCGTCACCTCAGCATCGTCGGAAAAAACACTTTGAGCCCATTTTTTGAAAGGAATGACAATATGACCAAAAGGATCGATCAGGAAAAGAGAAATCGCTCCGAGTGTCCTGCTGTTGAGCACTTTTTTGTCATTTTTCTGAATCTTGTACTCTAAAGGAAGCAATAGTTCGGCGAGTCCCCAGCCTAAGAGGGGGGTAAAAATCATGTCCTGAATAGAAACCGGTTCTGCCCAGGCCTCCAAGCCAATTTCATAGAATGCAGAAACTGAGAAAGAAAACCAGAATGATTCCATCCTTGAATAACCATAATGTCGGGCATAAACATAATAAGCCGATCCAAAATAGGGGTGGCCTATGTAGTTAATCCAGGCATCATCTTCATCCCACTGCCATGAAGTGACATTTTCAGTCCAGTTTTCAATACCATGTTCCCAGTTTATTTTGTCTTTATCCCAGTTAGAGACATCCTCGGGCAACAGATAAAGAGTTCCCAGCACCAGCAAAGCAGGAACTGTAAAATACAAGGCATCTTCAGCCAATATGGAATAACGGCCGAGTAAACCGTCTTGCCCAGGGGGATCCAGGTCATCATAGTACTGGGCAAGATCAAATGTACCAGCTTCTCTCTCCCAAAAAACAGGCAATAGGCCAGGGGTAATTTCGGTATAATCTTCAGGGCCACAACAGGCCATCCCCTGCTCATCCTCAATAAATTTCCTGTTCTCAGCAGCATGAAGCGGACAACAGGGGTAAACAAGGATGGTTATAGTAAAGAACAAAAGGACAACATGTCTTCCTAAGTTTGTTACAGACATAAACAGGGGAACCCTAAATAAACTGCTATTAAATTTCACTTTTTAACTCTTTGGATAAAAACATGGAAGGATTTCTTGCGCAACTGCGGCTGTGAAGTATCTGCAACTCCAGTTGATTGGTTTTTTTAACAGAACAGCCCCACATGTTCTAACAAGAACACATTACATCTCCCGCAACAGAGCAAGGAGTTTCTCAAGTTTTGCAAGTTGTTCTGTAGTAACAGCTAACGATCCTTCACGGCAATCAGCTTCCATCACCTCAGTCACTTCTCTGATGCCGTCAAAACCAAGACTTGCTGCAGCTCCCTTTATGGAGTGAGCACTTCCTCTTCCCATTTCAGCATCTCCTTTGGCAACACTTTGTGTCAAGTTTGCAAAATCTGATGCCGAAGACTCTTTGAAAATTTCTATCAATTCCCGTAACAGTTCCTCGTCTTCTGCTGCCTGCTCCAGGGCAAAATCCCTGTTCCATTTCAAATCACTCATCTCAGCTCCTTCTACAGACTTTATGGTGATATAATTAATTATTCAACTACTGGAATATAAAGAATACTAACACCGCTAAACGGTAAATAAGGCGGCATAAGTACCTTCACCAAATTCTTTTCAAAAAAACACGAAAAGAATTTATAAGGTACTAACCCGGTTCAACCGGAAACAGTTCAGTTCACTGGATAAGTGCCTTAGCAGAATATGTTCAAAAAAAACAAGAAACTATTCTGTAAGGCACTAACACCGGTGATGAACGGTAAGCCGGCACTCATTTCAGTACCCCCTTGTGGGGTGTAAGTGCCTTGCTGGTATGCTCAACTTGCTAACTTTAAAAGAACTTCCCATTTTCTCGGAGTCTACGCTTACCTGTTTTTTTATGACAACTTTTGAGGAGTAAGGCACTAAAAATACTATCATAGCAGCCTTACGATTTACAAACGATATAATTTAGAGGCAAAGCCTGAGATATTATATTTGCAGAAATCACCCCGTCACGTAAAATATGACATGTATATTCTCGTTCAACACATCGAACAATGGTAGACCCTTTTCCGCCAGGCGTTTCACCTCCATCGAGAACACAGGCAATCTCATCCCCCCAGAGATCATGCACCTCTGCAGCAGTTACGAGAGCGGGTTTTCCACTTATATTTGCACTTGTTGCAGTAAAAGACCTTCCCCATAACTTACAGAGATACTGGGCTACCGGATTTGACGAAATCCTTATGGCCAGGGTATTGTCATCTCCGGTAAGTAAAGGAGAGGTGTTTGTATGAGCTGGAAATACAAGAGTGAGTGGACCTGGCCAGAAAACACTAAAAAGTTTTTTATAAGACAGAGGAATAGAATAAACTGAGGAAGAAAGCGTCTCAAGATCGGGAACAAGAAGAGAGAGGGGTTTTCCTATTGCTCTTTTTTTGAGTGCAAATAGAGAAGCGATGGCCTGGTCGTTTTCAGGGTCAACGGCCAGACCATAAAAAGTCTCTGTGGGAAAGGCTACAATCCCCCCCTGTTTTAAAGAATTGAGCGCTTGTTCAAACTCATGATCGCTGGGAAAAACAGAAAGAGACAAAATAAATTAACGAGCAATACGTTTTGCTTTTTCCTCGACTTCTCTTGCCATGCTGATTTTATATTGTACCAGCTTTTGGGCAAGTTTTTTATCCTCGAGTGCCAAAATTCGTGCGGCGATTACCCCCGCATTCTTAGCTCCTGGTTTACCGATACCCATGGTTGCCACGGGAACTCCCGGAGGCATCTGGACTGTTGCCAGCAGTGCATCCATGCCTTGCAACGGCGACGCATTCAGGGGCACGCCAATAACAGGTAAATCAGTATGAGCTGCAAGAACACCTGCAAGATGGGCAGCCATTCCAGCGCCTGCAATAATCAGCTTAAGACCGCGTTTCTGAGCTGTTGAAGCAAAACTCGCTGCACGTTCAGGAGTTCTATGAGCTGAGGCAACGGTCATCTCATACGGAATATCCATAGACGTTAAAAAGTCTGCTGCAGCCTGCATTACAGGGAGGTCGGAATCGCTGCCCATAACAATACCCACCACAGGTTTGGCATCAAGTTCCTGTCTTTTTGATAATGCCTTTGCTCCTATGTCTGTTCGAAAAAATGAGCCCGTCCATGAAATACAAGCCACGGCCTTATAAGCATTGGCAATTGCTTTTTCCAGATCTTTGCCAACTGCGGTCACACCCAGTACTCTGCCACCAGCGGACGCAACCCTGCCATTCCTGACCTGTGTTCCGGCATGAAAGACCACTACGCCTGGTACAGCTGAAGCTTTTTTCAAACCACAAATGTTTTTACCCTTTTCATACGTTCCGGGATAGCCGCCTGAAGCGATGACCACACACACAGTAGGTCGTGGATCAATCTTCATCTCAATCTGATCAAGACGTTCGTCAATGGCTGCATCAAAAATATCCACCACATCACTTTTCAAACGCATGAGGAGAGGTTGAGCCTCAGGGTCACCAAAGCGGCAATTGAATTCAAGAACATTTACTTCCGAACCATCAATCATAAGGCCGGCATAGAGCATTCCTTTGTAAGGGCGCCCCTCTGCTGCCATTCCCTGAATTGTTGGCAACATAACCTGTTCCATGACAAAATCTGCAATTTTGTCAGTAACAACGGGAGCTGGAGAATAGGCCCCCATACCACCGGTATTCGGTCCTTTATCACCATCAAAAACAGCCTTATGATCCTGAGATGTCGGCAATGGAAGAATAGTCTTCCCATCTGTAAAGGCGATGAAGGATGCCTCCTCACCTTTCAAGCATTCTTCAACAATGAGTTTATTCCCGGCATCACCAAAAGCCTTATCACGCATTATGAGATCAACTGCCGCTTTGGCTTCTTTAACTGTGGCAGCAACGATGACTCCTTTTCCGGCAGCAAGACCATCTGCCTTTACAACCAGGGGGGCACCACATTTTTCAATATACTTTTTCGCTTTTTTGGGATTTGTAAAGACTTTGAAAGCGGCAGTGGGTATTTTATACTTTTTCAAAAATTCTTTTGTATACACCTTACTGCCTTCAAGAATCGCAGCGTCCTGTGAAGGTCCAAATATCCGTAAACCTTCACGCTCAAACACATCAACAATACCAGCTGTTAAAGAGAGTTCCGGTCCAACGACTGTGAGATCTATCTTCTCTTTTTTTGCAAAACTAACCAGTGCATCCACATCAGTGACACTGAGATCAACACATTCCGCCATCCTTTTTATGCCTGCATTACCAGGAGCACAGTAAATTTTATTCACACGGGGACTCTGATGAATTTTCCAGACGAGTGCGTGTTCACGACCTCCTGAGCCAACAACCAGAACTTTCATACTATACCTCTTGATAAAATTTACCAGCCATCCCCTGTTCGCTAGGAATAACTGAGATGTTTACTGCAAGTTTCATTTTTTTTTGGCAATAACTGTGGCTAAGGAACGTACACGAAATAACTTGAACAAATTAATGTCCTTTTGTCCGTCTTCTGCGTTGCTCGTTGATCACATAGCCCGCTATGCTCCTGCCTCGCGTCTTGAATACGAAAAAAATGCCTATTAATTTTTGTTCAACTTATTTCGTTCCCGTTCCTAACTTCACCACTTGCACGTTGATTCAAATCAAAAAAATCACCATTATCAAGACAAAAGATTGACAATTCTGATGATCTGTATACAATGAATGAATAGTCATTCATTATATCTTCCTTTATTATTTTTTCAAGTATCGAAGCCATAAAGTCCTTGAAACACTTTTAAACCGATGAAGGCCGCCAACAAACACTCAAAAATTATCCACGCAGCCACAAAAGTCTTTGCTAAAAAGGGCTTTTTCAATGCCAGAATATCCGATATCGCTAAAGAAGCCAAGGTGGCTGATGGAACTATCTACCTCTACTTCAACAATAAGTACGACATCCTTGTCTCTGTTTTTGAAGAAGAAATCGGCAGCCTGATTGAGCAGGTCAAAAAACTTCTTGCTTCTGAAAACGATCCAAGAAAAATGCTCGAAATCTTTGCCCAAAAGCACCTCACTGTTATGAAAAAAAACAAAAACCTGGCAGAGGTCATTCAAATTGAGCTAAGACAAAGTGCCAAGTTGATCAAAGACTATCGAAATAATAAATTCAGTGAATATATCAATATTATTTCTTCAATTATAAAACTTGGACAGGAACAGTCTATTTATCGCTCCTCCATACAACCTGGAATAGCCAAGCGGGCCTTTTTTGGTGCACTTGATGAAATCTCACGTATCTGGACTGTCGGTATTACAACAAAATACACTGTGGAAGAAACAACTCAACAGGTTCTGGATATTTTTCTTTGTGGTATTCTGGAACCGGAAGTATCAATGCATTAGAATCCTTAATTAGTGCCTGAACGAAAAGTCCTATTCAGAGAAAATTCGAATATCTAAATTCGAAATACGAAACAACAAAAGAAAAACTGACAAATTTAAAATGACAAAAACAATCTTCCATCATACTGTTTTGGCAGTTGTTTGTCGTTTTTTATGTTTTTTGTTTTAAATTTCGGAGTCGAAGTTTATACCCTGTCTCTTTAGGGTGCTTACCTGTTTCGTATTTCGTGCTTCGAATTTCGAATTTATTTTTGGCCATCAATGGTTTTCGTTCAGGCACTAAGGAACGGGAATTAAATAACCTGAACATATTTCGCCGCAATTTTTTCGTCAGCGACACTTTAAAAAGCTTTGCATACTCCCTGTATGTAAGGGTTTTTAAAGTATTGCTGGCGGAACAAAGGGCAAGAAAGATGTTCAGGTTATTTAATGTACGTTCCTAATTAGGTGATGGCATCGTAAAAAGGTCAATGCAAGATGGATTTGTATATAAGCGTAGACTTCGAAAAACCCCACACTCAAGGCGCGTAAAAATCAAATAATTTCGGAAAACTATAACACACCTAAACAATTTGTTTTTTACAGCAACAAAAAAGATGGCGCATTTTCACCCTAACCCCGGTGATGAACGGGAAAGCCGGGATAAGTACCTTGGTGGTATAGGCAACTCATTGATTACAAATTAACTTTTAAAGTTAATAGATTGAACACACCACCAAGGCACTTATACCCCTCGAGGGAGCACTGAACTGAGTGCCGGCTTTCCTTACCGTTTACCGGTGTTAGTGCCTTACTCCTGAAAAGAGTGCCGACCTCACTTATCGTTTACCGGTGTTAGTACCCTCTTGGGGGGTATAAATACGCCGCCATCAATTAAATGAAGATGGAGAGATGGATATAAGCTCAAATTCTCTGCTACCACCAGGAGTTTTAGCAAGGACATCATCTCCAACTTCTTTTCCAAGAATACTTTTTCCAAGGGGCGAAAAGACTGATATTGAGCCTTTTTTGACATCAGACTCCTCTGAACCTAATAACTGGTAGGAAACTTCTTCATCTGTCTCCATATCAAGTAATTCAACCACTGTTCCAAATACTGCCCGGGAACAATCAACCTGGGTGCAGTCAATAATTTCTGCTCTTCCGAGTTTATCTTTCAGATCCATAATGCGCGCTTCGATAAGTCCCTGACGTTCCTTGGCAGCATGATATTCCGCATTCTCTTTTAGATCACCATGTTCTCTTGCAATCCCAATGGCTTTAGACACCTCGTGCCTTTCCACACGTTCAAGATGACTTAACTCTTTCTTTAACTTCTGATGCCCTGATTTGGACATCGGTACACGCTCAACCATTCATTCCTCCAGATAAAAAACAAAATCCTGCAAAAGCGAAACTTTCGCAGGATTACATTTACAATCGTCTACCAACGATAAATAACAGAAAACAAAAAATTCAATTCTTCGTAGTTTGCTCCCTGAGTATATTCCAAATTACTATTTAATAAAAAATGTCGACTCATTTCAAGGAAAATCTCTGCTTTTACCTCATGATTGTCGTAACCGCCTATTTCATAGCCAAAAGAATACTCAAGGGAGTAATAACTTGGAACTCCTCGACCAAAAACATCTTCAGCCAGTTGATGTTCAAAAGAAACAGTGAACAAGTTTTGCCAATATTCTCTAGGAGTCCAGTAAGGATGATCAGAAGGAGCAAAACCTGATGCATATGAATAATCTCTTCTTTCATTGGTCTCAGCGTTATGAAAGTATTCGTATCCATATCTCAGCATTAACAAAGTTGGTTCACTATGAAGAATATAGGAAGACCAGAGTTCATACCTGTTCTGATGATTGCCATCAGAATATTCAGTGAAAAGATATTCACAACCACCAAAAAGGCGAGGCAGAAAATCAAGGCTTATACCAGCCTGATATTCTTTTTTACTGATAGACTCAGTCAAAGATTCAACCGTATCATCAACAACATCCCCGGCAAGGCCCAGATAGCCCTGCACCATATCCCCTATCCTGCCATTGGCTCTCAAGTTGTAGAGAAATGTACTTCCAGACTCACCGTCTGTAAAATATTCACCTACCCCAACAAGAAAATCAAGATCATAAACAGGACTCCAGGTCAGTTCCGCATGAAGGCGATTAGACCAGAGATCCTGGTCAACCTTCTCGGACTTACTGTAGATACGGCGTGCATCAAAAAGGAATTCATGTTTCAGACTTGGCATAAACCAGGTTTGCAGCCCACCAGCACGTTGCTTATTGTCATAATAGCCATCTCTTCCTGTTTTTTTATCTAATGCAAAAAAAGATATAGCTCTTGGCTGCCTCTTGAAACTGTTACGTTGGATAGCCTCATCGAGACCTGGAAAACCGGGACTTTTTTGTTTTATAATATCATACAATGCAGCCTCTTTTCCTGAAAATCCCAAACGGCTGTAAACACCTGCCAGATCAAAAAGACTCTCCCCGGATGAATCATCATCGAGGAGATTTTGATATTCTTTCATTGCCTGATAATAGTTACCATCTGACATTGCACTGCGTACAGATAATTCACTGCTGACAAGCTGTTGCCAGCGATAAGACGTATACAGCTTTGCAGCAACGGCCACCACAGGTTTTTCAATATTTTCCCTGGTGAAATCCGGACTCATCACCACAGACAACCTGTCAGGCTCAGCCGGGGTGGTAAAGGTAACAACATTTAAGAATGATCGCTCAGGAGGTGGCAGAATCAATGAAATATTCTCTTCCTCCAATTTTGCCGAGAACTCCTGATCAACCGGAGGTTGCAGAAGCGATTCATACAGTAACAATGCATCATTCCACCTTTTGGTTGCCCAGAAGGTCCTGGCTAAAAGAAGCTTATTGGTATTGTTGAGCGAGGCCACCTCAGGAGGGACTGTTCGCGGGGCAAGAAGAGGTTGATCAACTTTCACCTCTTGCCAGTGCGGTGCCAGTTCTTCAATCAGATGACTGAACTTTGCTATTTTAAACTCTAAGTCGTTAATGGTCTGCTGAAAGCTCAGTTCCTGAGGAAATTCATGAGTTAGATCCTTATAAAGTGACAATGCTGCATAATCGTCACCCGATTCCATAAGCAACTGCGCATGGAAAACTCTTGCGTTTAGAGCAGTCGGCATGTTCTGAAGATATCTTTCAGTATACTTAAGGGCTGTCGGGTGATCTCCATACTCCTCGTAAAGAAACGCATTATCCAGTAAATTACCTGAATGAATTTCATCCTGCTGAGAAAAATGAAAAGAATCGATATCCCCGCTAAGACCTTGATGAATACGTTTTTCCAGGATGCGCAATGCAAGACTCTCTGGTGACTCTAAAAGAACAGGATCAAGAACTTCTTTTGCTTTACTGTACTCTTTGTTACTGATGTAAAATTGAGCAAGCATTGTGTTTAGCTGAATGCATTGTGTTGTTTGGTCTGAACAGGAAAATTCATCTTCAGCAAGATAATCTTCAACCATTGCAATGGCCACAGTAACCTGACCGGACACTGCATAGATCTGTACCTTTTGGATAAAATGGTCATACAATTCCACCGAATATCCATGCACTAAAACCTCATACCATTTCCATGCCCTGTTCCAGTCCTTATCAAGTAGAGTTGTCTGAATCAGCTGGTAAACCAGTTCATCCCTGCCGCCTTCTTCTATCAACAGATTTCGTAACTGCTGTTCTGCGTCAAAAAACTTTTTTTCAAGCTGCAGTGTTTTTATAATCTGCAGTTTGACAAAATAACGTTCTTCTTTTGAAAATTTGCAGCTGTTGAGAAGATCACGATAAAACTTACCTGCAGTGGAATAGAGTCGATTAGAGAGAAGCCCTTCGCCATAGAGGAGACTACCTTGCTGACAAACTGCACGATTCTTGGATTTGTCCGGCAACAAGTTGTAATAATAGTGAAGTTCATGGACAAGCCCAAGGTCTGCAGCAAATCTCATACTGTCGAAAATCACGGGGTAATCATCAGGATTGTCCTGAAGGTACTGCTTGTAATAACCAAGTGCCTTAGATTGCAGACCTCGTCTTTCTTCAATTCCAGCCCGAAGAAAGAAATACTCTTTGCCGGATTGCTTTTCGACCATTAATGAATCAAGTGCAGCTGTACATGCTGTTAAATCACCACGGCTGAAATAGAGATGCGCCAGCTTAAAGAGTACCGTCTGATCATCTGGATTATGCGTATGGATAATTTCAAGGACTTCCAGTAATTCTTCTTCCTTCCCTGAAGACTCCAACTGCTCTGCCATGGAATAATAGACAGCTAAACGATCAGGAATAACTTTGGCTAAATCCCGCCAGAGTGTCCAGGCCCCTTCATTCTCAACAATAACCAGGAGGTCATTGGCAAGGACTGCCTGGATCCGTTTTATCTCGGACAATATCTTCCTGTCTCCAGGTCTTCTTTTCCGATACTCTTCGTAATAATAAAGGGATTTATCTGGACGCCCCTCCTGATAAAGATACAGTTTGCCTGTCTGCAGAAAGATTTCAGGAGTATCTTCTCCCTGGGCAATCCGTACAAGAAAATGGGGTAAAGCTTTTTGTTCCTGCTTATTTTCAAGATAATACCTGGAAAGCTTTTTATGAAAAGGAATATAAGAAGGATGAATTGCAAGATAGCCCTGCCAGCATCGAACCGCCATATCCATATCACCTGAGGCTTCAAATAGTGGCTCAGCTTCCAGAAAATCCTGCTCCGTGCCTCCAAACTCAGTTATAAGGGTTTTGTAATACGATTGTGCTTTGCGGGTAAACCCCAGTTGCATGCTGTCCTGAGCAAGTCTGCGGATGGAGTCTTCCTGGTGTGGAACCAGAAGATAGAGTTGTTCCATCAACGGATAAGCCATATTCTTGCGTCCAAGTTTCTGCAATGAAGCAATCTGTCCTTTGAGTGCCTCAACAGCCCATGGGCCATCCGGAGACATGGTATATACCAGCCCCATATATTTTGATGCCCGCCGGTATCGTTTCAGGGCAAAAGCAACCTGTCCTCCATAGAACTGATATTCAAGTGAGTCAGGATCTATTTCAAGGAGTTTTTGGAGGACAGCCCGGGCCTCATGCCATTGCTTAAGATCCATCAAAACCTGGGCATATTCCCGAAGAGCCTCTTCTATTACAGGTTTTTCTGTAAAAAGCTCACGATACGCTGCAGCTGCTTCCTGACTTTCACCTTGTCGTAACGCAGTCCTTGCTTTTTCCCAAAATGCCATCCATGCAGGCTGATTTTGAGCGCCCCTTAGTACAATTTCAGGATTTGAGACAACAGGTCTAGAATCAGCGCCAGCATTGGTGGCAAGGCCCAAAGTAAAGAAAAAGAAAAGAGAAAAAACCAGAAAAAAATCGCTGCAAGAGTATAAAAGAAATTTATTTCCCATCAGAAGATAACGATTTCACAATAAATGTAATCAACGTTTGTAAAATGCAACAATTTGTTCAGCAACATATTCCTGCATCTTGGATGTCAGCTCGGGATAAACAGGCAGTGCAAGAGTGGTACGTGCTGCTTGTTCGGCATGTGGCAATGAAGGTCTGTCAATTCTTCCCTGCAAACATTCCTGTTCATGGAGACAGAGGGGATAATATATCTCGCAACCAATATCATGGGAACGAAGCCAGTCAATCAAGCCATCTCTGTCATCCACCCTGAGAACATACTGATTATAAATATGATAATTTTTCTCTGTTTCTGATGCCTCGGCCTGTTCCTTATAAACAGCAACAGGTATTTTTACTTTCCGGTTCTGCACAAGAGCAGATTCGGAGAACAGTTGGTTATAGTAGGCTGCATTTTTTCTTCTGGCAGCATGCCACTTCTCAAGATGTTGAAGTTTAATGCGGAGCACAGTTGCCTGGATGGGGTCGAGCCGAAAGTTGCCACCAATTTCTGCATGGTAATATTTGGGGTTCGCCCCATGATTGCGAAGTATTCGAAGCTGTTCACAAAAATCTGTATCATTGCTGACAACCATACCTCCATCCCCTATCCCGCCAAGATTTTTGCTGGGAAAAAAGGAAAAACAACCTACCAGCCCCATGGTTCCGCTTTTCTTCCAAATGCCTGCACCATCAGGACATTCGGAACCAATTGCCTGAGCAGCATCTTCTATGACCGGTATATTGTACTCGTTGGCAAGAGTCATGATAGCAGTCATATCAGCACATTGTCCATAAAGATGTACCGGTATGATTGCCTTTATTGCCTTGTCTTTGTCCTTTTTGAGTATCTTTGCCATTTCCCTTGGGTCAATATTGAAGGAAACAGGATCAATATCTGCAAAGACAGGTTCAGCGCCACAACGAAGAATAACGCCCATGGTCGCAAAAAAAGAATACGATGTGGTAAGAACTCGATCCCCTGGGCCTATCCCCAGTCCCATCAGCGAAATGAGAAGCGCATCTGTACCACTGGAAACCCCGACTGCACAGGATCCGTTACAATACGATGCCACTTCCTCTTCCAGACCCACAACTTCAGGCCCCATTATATAGGTCGTAGAATCAACGACCCTGGTTACTGCACTTACAATTTCTTCACGTAATGGCTGCAGTTGACTTTGCAAATCTAATAGTGGAATCTTCATACTTTTTGTACCATCCGTTTCCCGTCAAAAAAATCGACAATATCCGGCATTTCAACTTCGAGATATTTTTTCATCTTTTTCAATAAATTCACTTCTATCTGGCGAACTCTTTCCCTTGAAATACCAAAACGATCCGCAATAGTCTGCAGAGTAAGTGGTTCATCGGTGAGCAACCTTTCCTCAAGAATCATTCGCTCTTTATCATTCAACTTTACTTTAAGAACTTTCAACAGGTCAGCAAGACGATCTTTCATTTCTTCACCGGCTACAATATCTTCAATTGCCGGTCCATTGGATGGAATAAAACTTTTCTGTTCATCATCCGAGTCTGCTCGCACAGGGCTTTCCAGCGAAACATCCCAGCTGTCCATCCTCTGACTCATTTCAATAACTTCACTTTCCTTGACGTTAAGTCTTTCTGCAAGAAGGTTAACTTCAGGCTTGAAACCCTGTGTTTCCAATAATTTTTTTTCTTTATTGAGGGAAAAGAAAAGTTTTCTTTGTGCCTGCGTAGTCCCTATTTTAACAAGCCTCCAGTTATCCATTATAAATTTCAGGATATAAGCACGAATCCAATAAGCGGCATAATAGGAAAATTTCACACCCCGGTATGGATCAAATTTTTTAGTGGCTTGAACAAGTCCTACATTTCCTTCCTGAATCAGATCCATGAAATTCTGCATCCAATATTTCTGAAAATCCATTGCAACTTTGACAACAAGACGAAGATTTGCAGAAACCAGCCTATACGCAGCATCCTGATCGCCACCCTCACGAAACTGAATAGCAAGCTCATTTGTTTCCTCACGACTGAGTAGTTCATACTGACTGATTTCCTGAAGGTAACGATGCAGTGCAGGATTGCTTACTGTTGGAAGATTTGCATCATCTGACAAGGCAACCAGAGGATGCTCCTGAGGTCCAGTCTGTTTAACGCTTTTGCTGTCTTTCTTATTTTTTGTCGTTTTTTTTGAGGTCATATCCTCTGTCTCATATTCACGCAGGAGGCTGTGATCACGTGCATAACATTGTATGTTTTCGTTAAAGAATCTTATATTATTACTACTGATACAGGAAAAGGCAATCAATATATAAGGTGCGGAAACATGCTCTTTTAAATTAACTCGTGTTTTTTCAGGCGATTAAGCCATTTTTGTATTTTCAAGGACATCTGCCACGACCCTATCACATCCGCTGTAGTGAACAAAATTCTATTTTATTGTTTTTCTATTTATGTTAACCACGCAGTGCCTGATAAGTACCTTACAAAATATTTTCTTGTTTTTTTAAAAAAAAATATTCTGATAAGGTACTAAAAGGCATGATTTTCTGCTAGTATCTGTCTCATTTTGACTAACACCGGTAAACGGTAAGTGAGGCCGGCACTCTTTTCAGTACCCCCTTGAGGGGTATAAGTGCCTTCACCAAATTCTTTTCAAAAAAACACGAGATAAGCGTAGACTTCGAAAGAATTTATAAGGTACTAACACCGGTGATGAACGGTAAGCCGGCATAAGTACCTTCACCAAATTCTTTTCAAAAAAACACGAGATAAGCGTAGACTTCGAAAGAATTTATAAGGTACTAACACCGGTGATGAACGGTAAGCCGGCATAAGTACCTTCACCAAATTCTTTTCAAAAAAACACGAGATAAGCGTAGACTTCGAAAGAATTTATAAGGTACTAAATAAGTCTATAGATTTTTCTCTTTACTCTGTACACACTATGAAAAACATACGAAACTTTTCAATCATCGCTCATATTGATCACGGAAAATCCACTCTCGCAGATCGCATGATCCAGTTATGCGAACAGGTAAGTGACCGTGATTTCCATGATCAGTTACTTGATAACATGGACATAGAGAAGGAACGGGGAATCACAATCAAAAGCCAGACTATCAGCCTGCCCTATACTGCTGAAGACGGAAAAAAATACATTCTCAATCTAGTGGACACTCCCGGCCATGTTGATTTCAGTTATGAAGTTTCAAGAGCTCTCAGTTCCTGTGAGGGTGCGCTCCTGTTAATAGATGCTGCCCAGGGAGTTGAAGCCCAGACTCTTGCCAATCTCTATCTTGCCATGGAGAATGATCTTGAAATTATACCTGTCATCAATAAAATCGATCTTCCCTCTGCAGAACCTGAAAAAGTTTCGGATCAGATAGAGGAAGATCTTGGACTCGATGGCGAGCTCATCCAGTACTGTTCTGCAAAAACCGGTCAGGGTGTAGAAGAAATACTGGAAGCCATTGTCAAACACCTTCCATCACCCGAAGGTGACCCTGGCGCCCCCCTTCAAGCATTGATTTTTGATGCCAATTACGACCCGTTTCGAGGAACCATCATCTCCATAAAGATAGTGAACGGAACCATTAAAGCCGGAAATATTATCAAATTCATGTCCAACAATTCAGAATACAGGGTGGAGGAAGTCGGACTCTTCAGAATAAAAAGAGAACCTGTTAAAAATCTAAGCGCTGGAGAAGTCGGCTATATTCTTGCTGGTGTAAAAACTGTCAGTGATACCAGGCCGGGTGATACCATTACTCTTGCTGATAATCCCTGCAGCGAAGCGTTGGCAGGCTTTAAGGAGATACAGCAAGTTGTCTTTTCTTCTATCTATCCCATATCAACCGATGAATATGAAGATCTGGCAAGAGCCCTTGAAAAACTGCAACTTAATGATGCAGCATTAACATTCCAAAAAGATACTTCTGCTGCCCTTGGTTTTGGATTTCGCTGCGGCTTCCTCGGCCTCCTGCACCTTGAAGTGATCCAGGAACGGCTTGAGCGCGAATTTGACATCTCACTGATCCTTACCGTTCCTTCTGTTAAATACAATTTCTACTTAAAAGACCAGACAGCCCTGGAAGTTGATAACCCTGCCTACTTTCCAGACCCCATGCAGATCGACAGGGTTGAAGAACCGTACATTAAAGCCACTATCCTGATCCCTGATAAATACATGGGCGCATTAATGACACTTTGTATGGAACGACGCGGCGAAAACACCAATTATCACTACCCAATGCCCGGCAGAATTGAGTTTACCTGCGAGCTGCCCCTTGCAGAAGTCATTTATGATTTTTATGACAAGCTGAAATCCATCACCCAGGGGTACGGCTCATTTGATTACGAACTATACGATTATCGAAAAAGTGATCTGGTAAAACTGGATATCCTGGTAAATGGAGAAATTGTTGATGCGCTCTCCCAACTTGCTCACCGGGATAATGCCCGTGCACGTGGCCTTCGTGCCTGTGAACGCCTAAAAGAAGAAATCCCCAGACAGATGTTTAAAATTGCCATCCAGGCTGCCATTGGCGGAACCATTGTAGCTCGAACCAATATTTCTGCACTGCGTAAAGATGTTACGGCCAAATGCTATGGCGGGGATATCAGCAGGAAACGAAAACTTCTGGAAAAACAAAAAGCAGGAAAGAAACGGATGAAGACAGTGGGTAATGTTGATATCCCACAAAAGGCTTTTCTTGCGGTTTTAAAGTCTGATCAATGAAAAAAATTCCTGTTAAACAGAGAAAACTAAGGAACGGGAGATAAATAACTTGAACAAAAATTAATAGGAGTTTTTTTCGTATTCAAGGCGCGAGGCGGGAGCATAACGGGTTACGTGAGCAACGAGCAACACAGAAGACGGAAAAAAATACATTAATTTGTTCAAGTTATTTATTGTACGTTCCTAACTACTCAGGTGCCACCCCAAAACTTCGATTAACCCAGGCATTGATGATCGTTTTGATCATCAATGCCTTTTTTTTGTTCCCATATAAAATATGGCGGTGCTACCCTTCTTGATGCTTACCTTTTTTCATTGCAATTCTCAACAAGAGGACATTTTTTACCATTTAAAACATTCACTCCCTTTTGAGCCATAATGCTCAAAATCTCTTCTTTAGTGAATTGGCAATCCTTCTGATGAGAGACATACACAAGACAATCCATGCATATATTGAAAGAATAATTATCTACTTCTTTAATAATTTCCCAACAAAATTTTGCAGCTTGTTCCTTTGCAGGACACTTCTGGGATTCATGACATTTCATGATTTCCCAACATGGCCATTCTGTACGAAGTGACATAACAAAACTCCTTGCATGGATTGTTGTATTATACAACCAGTCTACATTGTAGCAGTTCACAGAGTTATTTACAGGCATATACACCTAAGAAAAAAATCTACTCTATTTCAGTAAAAGATGCAAGAGCTCTCTCCAGCTCTTCCTTTCCCTGACCATCCTTGGCAGAAAAAAGAATACGCTGGTCACTGTTTATAGTGTGACCGGCATCTAATGCGATAGCATTCTTCTGTCTTGCATTACCCGAAAGCTTATCCACTTTGGTATACACAGGCAGGTACGCAATATTTTTCTGTTTCAACCAGGAAATCAATTGCGTATCCTGAACCTTGGCACCATGTCGAATGTCCATAATAACAACGACACAGCAGATGGTCGTGCGTGTTTCCAGGTAACTGGTAATAAGGCTTTGCCAGTTATTCTGCATGCCCTTGGATACCCTTGCAAAGCCATATCCGGGAAGATCAACAAAATAGGCCTGATCGGCAAGTTGAAAAAAATTAAGCCCTTGCGTTTTCCCGGGTCGTCCACTGACCTTCACCAGTCCTTTCCTGCCAACAAGGGTATTAATGAGAGATGACTTACCGACATTGGATCTCCCGGCAAAAGCAATTTCAGGCAGTGTTGGAGGTGGCAGTTGAGCAAGTTTATGAACACTCAGCAGAAATTTGATATCTACAAATTTCATATTACCTTACTGAGCTTATATTCAATGATTCCTTCAGCCCCGCCTTTAGTCAGTGTTGGAATCAGATCTCGTACCACATCCT
>JAYEOK010000319.1:0-7144 GCA_034722915.1 Thermodesulfobacteriota bacterium
CACTGGGAAGTACCATTGTAAATGATGACGGTACTATCACCTTCACACCGGTAGAAAACTACCACGGGAACGCAACAATAACCGTAATCACAACCGATGATGATGGAGCTACTGCTACCCAAACTTCTACCGTCACGGTCAGTGATATTAATGATGCACCGACCCTCGAAGTTCAGTCCACGGCAACCATGGACGAAGATGGTGGAAATGTTGCCATTACCTTCACTGCCGCTGACGTGGATGGAACCATTGCCAGCACCACAGCTGATGTTGATCCTGACAAAGGCAGCATTACGATAAATGATGACGGTACTATCACCTTCACACCGGTAGAAAACTACCACGGGAACGCAACAATAACCGTAATCACAACCGATGATGACGGAGCCACTGCCACCCAAACATCAATAATCACGGTCAGCGATGTTAACGATGCTCCCACATTGGAAGTTATTTCAACTGCTGCCGTAGACGAAAACCAATCCCAAACCATCAGCTTCCAAGCAGCAGATATTGATGGCACCGTTACAACCACAGCAACTGCTGAGCACGGATCCGTAACCGTTGACGACGAAACCGGTAATCTTACGTATACTCCTGATACCGACTATAACGGCACAGACACCATCACGATTACAACCACAGACAATGACAATGCCACCGCAGTTAAAACCGTAGATATTACTGTTAATGATGTAAATCATGCCCCAACAGCCTCCGACCAGACGCTTACCACTGACGAAGACACCGACATTGTCCTGACTCTTGACAGCTTCGGATACAGTGACACGGACAATGAACCAATGGCAGCTGTTCGAATCACCTCTCTGGAATCCAACGGCCAACTCAAATTAGACGGTTCAGATGTGAGCATTGACCAGGAAATCAGCCGGGCTGATATTGATGCCGGAAAACTCACATTTACCCCAGACGCAGACGAAGCTGGAAGCGATTATGCAACCTTCTCTTTCCAGGTCAGCGATGGAGAGGATTGGAGCACTGAAAGTTACACCACAGCAATAGATGTTGATGCCATCGCTGATGCACCAGTGATTGCAGTCACTATTGGACAAGGAGTATCAACACCAGGCCAGCAAACTGCCATCACAGAAGATAATGTTAATTTCTATGTTTTTGATGATGCCAGCAGCTATCAAAATGATGACGGCCAACTAGACCTTCTTTCTCAGCACAATAACAGTTCTGAATTAGTCTATAATGATGGGAATGGCTGGGGGGTAAAAACTGAAGGTGAAAAAAATAAAGATGGTGCAAAAACTCTGGATGGTAATGAATCAATAGCTATTCAGTTTGATTCGGAAATCAGCAGTATTGATGTGTCCTTTAAACACCTGAAAGGAGAATCCACCTCCTGGACAGCCTTTGACCAGGACGGAAACATGGTGGAAAGTGGTGAAATCACCGGTCCAGGCCATGATGCTGAATTTACTGAAGCCATAACTCCTTCAGGTGATTTTCAGTATCTTATCATCAATGGAAATGAAGGTGACAACGCAAATGGCTTCTATATTACTGGAGCAACGACAGAGGGTCCTGCCCATACAGAGTATCCTGTTACCATTGATATTTCTTTTACAGACGAAGATGGTTCTGAATCCCATGGAGATACTGTCACCATAGAAGGCATTCCAGCAGATGCCGTACTGTCCAACGGCACTCATAATGCCGATGGAACATGGACCGTATCCTCAGATCAATTGCAAGACCTGACATTAAACGTTCCCCCGGAAATCACAGATAATTTCAACCTGACAATCTCCGCGACAAGCAGTGAAAGTAATGGTGATATCAGTACAACTATCCAGACTGCCTCTGTGACAGTTAATCCAGATACTTCTCCTGCCGGCAACACAATAACTGCGTCAAGTGAAAACGATACAATCTCAGGCGGTGCCGGGGACGACTATCTTGACGGTAATACAGGCACCGACACTGTGGTTCTCAGCGGTAATGAAGCCGATTACACAATTGTTAAAAATGATGACAACAGCTATACAGTCCAGGACGACAGGACTGAAAATCAAGATGGTACAGACACCATCATTAATGTGGAAAAATTCAGTTTTACCGATGGAATACAAAACGTTGAGGACTTAACATTATCCGCCAATCTGATTGACGGCGCAGTGGAAGGTGTTGAATACACCACCTCCTCGGGACTACACGGATTTACCGATGAAAATGGTGGCTTTTCATTCAAAGACGGTGATGACGTTACATTTACCGTGGGTGGAGTGACCCTGGGTACTGCGACAAGTGAAGACGTGGCAACCGGGAAAACCTTCCTTCAGGATATTGCAGATGTTGAAAGAACTGATCTCAACGACGAATATCTTGAAAACATGGCAACCTTCCTCCAGTCCATTGACGAAAACAGTGATGCCTATGATGGCATTGTCATCACCGATGCAACAAGAGAAGCCCTGGCCGACTCCAACATTGACCTGCGAACAGCCTCAGAAGACGATGTGCAGCAACTCGTTGAGCAGGTAGGCAAAAGCTATGTGAGCGAAGATGCTGCCATGGATCATGTTGAGGACATGCTGGTCGAACATACAGACCTCAACCACGATGAATTCGAGGAACATATTGATGATGACATAGACGGCCTCGCAGAATCACTCCAGGCAAAGCAGGAAAAAACAAACCAGCCAGGGCTTGTCTCTTCAACTGCCGGTACAACTGGCGATACAGACTCTACTGCAGAACAGGTTCGTGTTGATGAAATCGATGATCTTTCTATAAATATTCCTTCCCTTGATCTCCCTGGTGAAGGGCTGGAGAATGAACAGACAACAGAAGAAACAGCTCCGACACAACAGGAAACGGTTCTGCAAGCTGATGCAGCAGTTCCTCAAGAGACATCTGATGAGAGCATTCAGCAGAGTACAGATGCTTTGGCAGGCGATGATCTTGCCCACTCGCTTCCTTCAGAATCACTCAGTGCTCTCTTTGACGAAACATCTGACGCAGAAGAAATACAATCAACTGATTTTGAACATGACTCCAACAGTGACAGTCAGTCGGGAACACAGGCCGAGGAACAGGTGACCGACGAAATGTCTCCTTCCCAACCGGAAACGCCAATAGAAAAAGAGGCGGTTTCTCCAGAAGAAGAAATAGCACCTGCTGAAGTTGTGGTAGAACAGGAAGCAAACGACCAATCAACTCTCAGCACCGATGACCTGCACATAGACCTTGAAGGAGACAAAACAGAAGATAGTTCTGATTCACTTGAGGTTGAAGAAGAGAGCAGCCTTGATCGTTTTGCTACCGACAGCAGCACAGAAGAACAGGGAGAATCTCCCCTGGCAGAATTCTCAACCAATGACAATTTAGAAAGTAATGAAGAAATATCAGCCATGGAGGAACTTGACGCAACAGGAGAGAGCAACACAGACCAGGTTGACGATGCCGGGCTGAGTGATGGAGACGCTATCCAGGAAGATATCCTTCAGGAGCCAGAGCCTGCCGTAGATGCAAATGCTGCAGGTTGAGACAGTAAAGCCGAGTGCTGATCCGACAGGTCGCCGGATGCTACGTCATGTAAAGGCAACGACAATCATTTCCAGAAGACTCAATTTATGCAGTGACAAAGTCACTTTAATAACATAGAATTATAGAGTATTATTCATTTATGCGTCTTTGCTGTAATATTTTCTTTTTTTTACTTGAATCAGATACTCTTGACAAGTTCGTATAAAGCTAACACCGGTAAACGGTAAGTGAGGCCGGCACTCTTTTCAGTACCCCCTCGAGGGGTGTAAGTGCCTTGGTTATACTTGGAACTTATTCATGTTAAAATACTCTCAAATTTTCTTGTTTTTTATTACAGCTTTTCAGGAGTAAGGTACTAACACCGGTGATGAACGGTAAGCCGGCATAAGTACCTTATCAGAATATTTTCTTTGAAAAAAACAAGAAAATATTCTGTAAGGCACTAAAACTTCAGATGGCTAAGTAGAAAGCTCCATCACTCTTAACTCTTTGTCCTTTTCCATGATTGTGACACCCATCACCCCTCACAAGAAACCAAGAAGACACTTTAATTTCAGCATCTTAACATACGCCCTGACTGCTATCTGGATGGCAGGATTTTTGTTTCTTCCATACACTGCCAACACAACAAACATTTATCTCCAAGATATTCAAACAGCAGATTCCTTTTCCAAAAACAATACACTCAATTCCAAACCTGATATCCTCAAAGTTTATAAGGCCCTGTTTAGCCAGACATGGGAACAATCACCTGAGATACAAATCGCAAGAAGGCTGCAGGAACAGAAAGCTGCAGAAAAATATACAGCCTGGGCCCAACGAATAGCTCCGCAACTTGATTTTGAAATCACCCAAAAACAGTTTCTGAATCAAGATTCTTCCTCTGACGACTATCAACAAATTTTTCCAGATACAGCAGAAAATAATGACGATTATACAGACGGAAGAGATGTAACAGACTGGGAATTTGATCTGGATATCCCCCTCTATCGACGCACACTCTCTGTAGCGGTCGATATCTCCATACTGGAATATGATCTGGCTGTTAACAACCTGGATATTAAAACCCGCGAGCTTGATTCCAGATTACATGAACTGCTCAGTAACTACATGGTTGCCTGCTACAACCTGCACAATCTTGAAAATTCCATCCGGATCTCCGGTGAGCATGTTGACAAAATCCAGAGAGGTTTTGAATTACGGGACCAGACCAAACTGGCACTGCTGAGAGCTCAGGCAAACCTGAAAGAACTTGAAGCCAGAAAAGACCTCAACGAGCAAAAACGTGATACTACTTTCCGGGAACTATTAGACTACACCGCAATTCCAGCCCGGAACCCCAGCTGGTTCCGACTGAAGGAACTTCTCGATACAGAAGAACGGACAGCAGGCTGTATTAACAGCTTTTCAGCGCTCGATACAAGCTTTGAGACAATGAAGCTTTTCCTGGAAAATTCTACCACAGACAAAAAACTGCGTGACTTCTTTGTGGACAACAGTCTTTTATACAAAAAAATTCTTCTGGAGCGGGATCTCGGCAAAACCCAAGCTAAACAATATACCCAGCATGAATGGCCGGCACTTTTTGTAAGGGGCGAATTTGATAGAAAAGATGATACCAGGTTCAGTGACTATGATGGTGAAGGCTCTATCGGCCTTGTTCTGAGTATTCCGCTGTTTAGTGGTGGAACTATTTTCAGTAACGTCAAGACACAAGACATGTCCTCAAAAATTGCTTCCATCCAGGAATATTCAGACGTCTTAAGAACCTTTAATTCCATAGCTAACAAGAAAAAAACAATTACCAGCCTGCAGGATGTTTACGAAAAACAACAGATACACCTGCTGCAGCAGCAGGAAATTGTCCGTCTGTCCCTTAAATCCTACCAGATAAAACAGACCTCCATGCAGGATCTTCTCACCAGTAAAAACAGGCTTATCGACGCCAAAAACCTCCTCATGCGAACCACTGCCGACCTTGGAATTCTTCTTCGTCAGTTTGCCTGGGAACTTGGCACACCCTTTCCTGCGCCACCTACCTCCATCTAAGGGTTTGGTAAAAAATAAATTGGCATTTTCCTGTCGTAAATGTGCTACAGGTTCAGTTGATTTAATATATTCACAACCGCAGCGTAGCTGGCTACGTGAGGATTGTGAATATATTAAATCGGCTGAAGATATGGTACAGTTGCGAATTGGAAAGTCCAAGTTATTTTTTACCGAACCCTAAGGACTCATTCAACAATAAGCTCGTAATGATGAGATGTAAGATGAATGTTTAGTGCCTTACAGAATATTTTCTCGGAGTCGGAGTTTATACCCTGTCTCTTTAGGGTGCTTACCTGTTTTTTTTGAACATATTCTGCTAAGGCACTTATCCAGTGAACTGAACTGTTTCCGGTTGAACCGGGTTAGTGCCTTACTCCTCAAAAGCTGTAATAAAAAACAAGAATAGTTGAGAGTATTTTAAAATGAATAAGTTACAAGTACAACCAAGGCACTTATGCCGGCTTTCCCTACCGTTTACCGGTATTAGTGCCCTCTTGCGGGCTATCAGTGCCTTATTCTGCTCCTCTAAAAAAGACTTCCCATTTATCAAATCCTATGATTAAATACTGATACTTCAATGCTATTAACTTAAAATTTGCATAAAATATACTTTTGTAAAAACAGCAGGTTAATGTTACATTTTAAGATACATTCTTAGCCCAGCATACGTATTCACATAGGAGATAGTTCTTATGGCCAGAAAAATGAGCCTGCGATCAAAAGCATTCATTGTATTTTGTATCACTGTTTTTTTGATCCTCGGGGCACTTTTTGCAAGCCTTGGAAAACTGCGAAACCAGGCACTTCGCAATGAAGCTCAAACCGTTGCAGACCAGGTTGTATCCTTCAGAGCCTGGGTGGCTGCATCCGGAATGGTGTGGGTGGACAAACTCACACCACAGTTTGATGAATATCTGACAATCCATGGCACGAATGACTCCATGCGTTTTTATGGAAAAAACCCTGCCCTTGCCACCCGCGAACTCTCCACTATTACCAACAAGACCTCAACACGAGCATCGTTTACTGTAACCAGTGATAAGGTCAGACAGGAAGCCAATGCTCCTGATGGATTTGAAAAGGCAGCTATCGCAGAGTTTTCCGCAAATAAAAACACTAAATTTGTTGAAAAATATGAAGCAGGATCCTATCGCTATGCACGCCCGCTTATTGTCAAGGAAAGCTGTCTCAGATGCCATGGCGATCCCAAAGATGCGCCTGCAGCTGTCATTCAAAAATATGGTGACGAAAAGGCATTCCACTATAAAGTGGGCGATATTCTAGGAATTATTTCAATCAAACTCCCGTCCATTGGTTTAATGGAAACACTTCCAACCCTTGTTACCCCCTGGTCACTTGGAGCTATTCTGCTTGCCTTCCTTATTAATTTTTTCTTTACCACCCGCTGTATTTTGAACAGACTTCGCCAGTTAACAAAAGACACCAAAACCATTATCTCAGGAAAACGGGACACGCCTCTGGTCTATACACCGCCAACAGAATCCAATGATGAAGTGGATCATGTGTACCACTCAGTGGACCTTCTGAAACGCAAAATGGAACTTGTTGACAGGAA
>JAYEOK010000320.1:0-24388 GCA_034722915.1 Thermodesulfobacteriota bacterium
TTTTTTAACTTAAGGGACGTACAATAAATAACTTGAACAAATTAATGTATTTTTTTCCGTCTTCTGTGTTGCTCGTTGCTCACGTAACCCGTTATGCTCCCGCCTCGCGCCTTGAATACGAAAAAAACTCCTATTAATTTTTGTTCAAGTTATTTATCTCCCGTTCCTAAAAATGATTTCGTAAAGGTGCGTTATTCCCGTTTATCACCGGGGTTAGTAGTAACGGCTGACCTGGTCAGTTGATCCAGAACATAGTCGCCACGCTGCTTATCAGTTTCAAAATTAGTATTCAGATAATTTGGAAAAAAGAACAGTTTGAGTACAGCAAACATCACAAAAAGCTTGATGAAAATAATTTTCCACAAGGATTTCCCAACCGTCATCTGCTTAAAGCCATCACGATAAAAGCTAAATATTTTTGCGGGCATCTCAAGCATTTTCTTCCCCCCTTCTTTTTCTGCCGCTCTCATTTTCTGTGCCAAAACAAACTACTTTTTTAGACTCTGCACAGAAAAAACAGGAATACAAGAATCGTTTTCAGACAGCTGGGCCAGACTGACCCCTGCCAGAGTATCACGTAACTGGGTTCTGGCAACTTCCCAGACCTTATGGACACTGCAGCTCTTACTCAATTTGCAGGTCACCGGTCTAGCGACACAATCGTTAAGATAAATCTCACCAATCATCACTTCCACCACTTCGAGCAAAGAAAGATCTGCCGGATCTTTGAGCAAACTGTAGCCCCCCTTAGATCCCTGCTTGATTGTAATCAAATGCGCCCGAGCAAGATCCTGGGCAATTTTGGCCAGAAAATGAGTAGGGATATCCGCATGTCCGGCAATTTCCTGTTTGGAAACCAGAACCCCTTTTCCCTTGTGTGCCAGGTAGACCATACACCTGACCGCGTATTCTCCAGCTCGTGTCAGTCTCATTCCACAGTTTCCAATAAAGACAAATAAGATTTTTAATATCCTATATATCACAATTCTACTGTTCGTCAATTATTTTTTTGATTTCCCTAATGCTAGCAAGCTGAAATCATAGAGACTAATTCCTCTGAAACGTAAATATTCGGCTTGTACCTGAAAACAGCCCAAATCACTGAATTGTAAATGTTTGGATAGTGCCTCAGGTTCGTTCAATCCGGCGTGTGAACTATATTGACTCATATGTGAACACGCTGGATTGGACGAAGATGGGGTGCTAGCCGAATATTTACTCTGAAACTAAAATGGCCTCCGGAAAAACTCCGGAGGCCAATTCTTGTTTACTGGGTATTTTCTGTTACAGCAGTCTTCACTCTTTTTTTTTCTGAAAAAAGTCCGTCCCGTCAATTGCTTGAATTAACATATCAACCAAAAACGGATCAAACTGATGTCCGGAATACTTTTGCAGCTCGTCCTCTGCTTCCTCCCGATTCATTCCTTTTTTACTGGATACAGGGGCAACCATGGCAACAAAAGAGTCTACCAGAGTAAAAATCCTGGCTGCCATGGGAATTTCATTGCCCTTTAAACCATCCGGATATCCTGTACCGTCATAAAATTCATGATGTGCGTAAAGAATCACCCGCTCGGAAGCAAAAAAGTCAAACATGGTTGTCAGTTCTCTAAGCATTAAAGGCTGATCAAACAACATTTTCTCCTGCTCTTCACTGAGTGGCCCTTCTGTCTTTGGCGAGGAATCACGGATATAGCAGCGAAAAAGATCATGCAGTTTTATAGAACGACGAAATGAATGGATCAGCTGATCGGGAAGATTCAGCTTTTTAGCAAGCCGATCAAGCACTTTGAGAAAAATCGCATTGCGCTCCATAAGGATGTCATACTCTCGAGTCTGAGAGTGAACCATAGCTTCAAAAGAGGCAAGAGTCATGGCACGTGCCTTTTCAATGGTGGCATTGAGCTGACCCTGCTTTGACAGTCCTATCAAATCTCGTAAATGATCGTCAGAAGCCAGCATATTGGACTTTGGAATCTTGTAATGACAAGCCCTGTTCCGCCCTTCCGCCTTGGCCTGGTAGAGAGCATTATCAACATAATCGACAATACTCCGGGAAGACGCATGTTTCTTACCTGAACCAGAATACACTCCAATAGAAACTGTTACATAACGGCTGTGTCTGGTATTCACGAAAACGGTAACAGCAATTTCTTTTCTGATTTTTTCAGCAACAACATCCGCCTGAGCGCGATCAATATTGGGTGAAATAATCAGGAATTCCTCCCCGCCATAGCGACCGAAAATATCAGATTCTCTCAGATTTGTTCTTACCCTTTCAGCAAATTCCTTCAGGACAAAGTCTCCAAAGGGATGGCCACAGGTATCGTTCACTTCTTTAAAAAAATCAAGATCCAGGAGAAAAACAGACAGCGGTTTATTATACCTCCTGGCCAGTGACACCTCTCGGTTCAACTGCTCCAGCAGGTAGTTATGATTGTACAGACCTGTCAGGCTATCCCGAATAGCTCGATCTTCAAGCTTCAGATTCTGTTCCTGAATCTTGTTGGTTGCAAAGGCCAGCTGGCGCTGCCTGGCATCCAACTCAAGAAAAACTTTTACCTTTGCAAAGAACGCAATTTCTCTTACAGGTTTCTGTATAAAATCTACAGCACCAGCAGCATAGCCCTGCAAAAGTAACTCATCGAAATCTTCTGGTTCGGCCTGGAAAATGACAGGCACATACCATGTCTTTTCATTATGACCCAAGGCAATGGCAGCCTCAAAGGGTGTCGTATCTGAAGAAGCAACAGCAAAAAGAATCAAAGCAAAATCGTACACAAGGATCAGTCCAGCTACTTGCTCGGTGGACTCAGCAATGACCACATTTAAATCAAGATCTTTCAGAACCATTTTAATGGTATCCTGATTTACCGAATCATCATCAACGAGCAATATGGATTGTTTCTCATTGCTGTACATATGAATTTTTTGCACCACCTGCTGAAACAAAATCATTTACAGGGAAGCCTGCATGGCATCCCCATCAGAATATACTATATCAACAAAAATACAGGTACCCCAAGAACTATCAGCTATGACGTACAAACTTTTCATTCATGCGAAGCTCGATATCATGGCTCTGCTCCTGTACTCCTGCACCTGCAAGGTCAAGGTTCGATGGGCAACACTCGCCAGCCATCTGTTTCAGTGAACTCACGAGCGGCAAAACACCAGACTACAACCTTTTTCCCTTCCCAGTAGTCAGGGCTACGTTGAACTTTTCGATAGAGGCTTAACCTCGCAGGTGTTGCTCCAGAACCGCGAACACCAATAACATCAATCGGCATGGCCAAAGAAAATGCCAACTGATCCGTGATACCAGCTCCCCTGGAATACATATCCCCTCCATCATGAAACACCAGCACATGGCTATCACCAAGAACAAGCAGTGGGCTTGAAGGATCAATTTTTGGCAGGTGACCACTCTCATCATGAATTTCTCTAATTGATATGCTTTCCGGTTTTGCCAGCTCGCCACCCAGCATCTGTCGTAAATCGCCGCTGATCTGAACATCACGCCATTGTTGTGTGTAGGTCTTGCTTCCTCCGGGTAGTATCTTTAGAATCTTTTCAGCTATCAGGTCTGCGGCCACCGTGCAGCCATAACCAGACCAATGGGTATCCCCGCGGCAATATAAAGGCTGATTCTGCCTGCTTTTAGTGCTATAGAATCCCTCCCGCAGATCCACAATCTGTACCCTCTGCTCACGCAGGATTTTGTAATAACGCTCAAGCGATTCTCCCCATTCTTTGCTTTTATTAGATTCAGGTACATATTCGGAGTAGATCAACGCCTTGGGTGGAACCGGCACCAGCAAAAGTGTAATACCTTTGCGGGCCAGTGCCTTATGAAAGGCAACAATGGCCGGGGTTGGATCTTTTGCATCAGCGCGGGTGGCCTGGCTTGCAGAATCTGCGTGTTCCCCCCAGAAGGGACCAATATTTAAAAAACGCAACTCCTGTTCAAGAAACAGCCACCCCCCAGTTCCGGCCACGACCTGCGAAGATGTTTGAGTTTGAGCTGAGCTTCCAGGTGCCCAGCACAATAGACTGATTACAAATAAAAACAGAGAGTACTCCGGACGCCACCATATTTTTTTTATATCCATATCATTCCTCCAGCAATTCACCCCATAACGGTTCCTGCAGTTGCAGATTCAGGGAATCCAGTTCACTACGGTTCAGCCCGTCTTTTACCCTTGCGACATCACTCCAGCTGCTCAGCATCAAATCAATTTCATCACCGGGCCGTAACCGTGCAGCCCGAGTCCAGACATTATTTTCCATACTCTGCATAAACACCACAGCCTGAGAAAAAAATTCCGGATTATCTACAGATGTGATGTCAACCAGATGCATTGATACCACATGATCCCGGTAAGGAACACTACCCGGTCGCGGCACAGTGGAAATTTCCCGGACAACACCATGCACCTGCAGTCGCTTCCCTGCCCCAAGAGAGAGAAAAGTTGAAGGAACAGGCTGTTTTAGCTCAAGAGCTAATATTTGCCAGTCACCGGATGCCAGTTCACGGCTGGCAAACTGATAGACCACAACTTGTTTTCCAGCCAGGCGATCCCGTCCCCTTGCCAGTTCCCGGGCAAGAAGCTGACGAGTTGCATAGGCACCTTGATCATTTCTTACTATTCGATCAACAGGCTGCTGTAAAAGATGACTCAAATGTTCCACAAATCCACCCGAGTCCCCCCAACCCATGGTATTTAACGAAAAAATATTACTGAAACTATCCCCAAGCACAAGCAGCTCGGCAGTAGCACTCGCCTTCCATGCTGAACCATCCGCATAAGTCACCCGATCCATGGTTACGGTTTCAGAGGGATAAGGAACCTGCAGATCAAGCATAGCCGCAATATCACCCTGATTGCTGACAGATATGGTTTCCGTTTTTTGAATAATCAAATCACTCCTTTTCCAGGATAACTGCTGATTCAGCTCATCTGATAAGCGACTGGCTACCCATTGCATTGCAGACGGTGTCCAGTGGGTATCTGTACGAAGAAATGGAGCCTTCTGTTGCTGCTGTTTATACACCTCCATCCACGCAGCCACATCTGCAATCCAGACACCAGCTTCAGTCAACTGATCGACTAAACGCTGATAAGAAGAATTGTGCAGCATCTGCGTACCAGTCAGTCGGGAGGTAAATTTTTCCGGTACAATCTCAGGTTTTACCGGAACAGGTACAATTAACAGCCTGATGCCCCTTGCCGCGAGTTGCTGATGGAAATCAATGAGAGCCGGCAGGGGATCGGGTTGGGGCGGTTTCTCCCACTCTGCGGTTAAATCGATTCTTTTTTGTAACTGCAATTGATTTAAAAATCCCGGCCCGGACACAGAGTCAATATCAGGACGATAAAAAAGCCAGGATTTTTTTCCTGGGTACACTTTTTCATTTCCAACCCCGGAGAGCAATAACCAGCTTTGCGACCAGGGCCGCAGCCATGAGGCGACCGCAGCTTGCTCTTCAATGTCATCTTCGGTTTGTTGAATACCTGCCAGCAGCCTCCGGTTGGCAGCCACCCAGGCAACAGCTTTAAACTTATCCTGACGCAGTTCCCCGACGATTTCCGGTAATTCACCAATTCCTTCAAGCGAACGAATGGATGAGAGTGAAGCGCCTTCACCAGATGTATCCCACTCCACAAAGTGATCCACGATAAACACTCCAAAGAGCAAGAGCAGCAGGAGTGTAACAAATATGACTGCTGCTGCAGGACGAATTTCCGTCACTCCTACTTCATCATGGGCCTGCTGCACCCGGGAAATTTTTCTGGTCGGCGTCTGGCTCATAATTAAAAGATGAAATAGATAAATGGGTTATAGGCCTGCGCCGTAAGCAGCATGACCGAGAGCAGAAACAGGAGCAAACAGAGTACAAGCTTGACAGGTGTAAGAATCCTTGTCCAGTCCCAGGTCTGCGGTCCACCCCAGATGACACCGGCAGCAACGATCATCATGGAGATATAAAATGGTTGATAGATTACCCCAGCGACCAGAGATGTTCCTGGCGATTGTTCGGATATGCCGATCATACAGCGCAGATACTGCATTGCATCAGCCAGGGTTGCAGCCCGAAAGAAGACCCAGGTAATCAGCAGCAGCAGGAATGTACAGGCAACTTGCAGAGCATGTGGCAGGCTACGGTACATACTCATTCTCCCCCACATGCGTTCTCCCGTCAGAAAAAACCCATGCAGGCCACCCCATACAACAAAATTCCATGAGGCTCCATGCCAGAGACCTCCCAGCAGCATAACCGTCATGAGGTTGCCATAGGTCCTCATGGCCCCTTTACGATTTCCTCCAAGTGGAATATACAGATAATCACGCAACCAGGAAGACAGAGAGATATGCCACCGTTTCCAGAAGTCAGTTATTGACACGGCACAATAAGGGGAATTGAAATTCTTGGGATAAACAAACCCGAGCATCAGGCCGATCCCGATGGCCATATCCGAGTAGGCACTGAAATCAAAATAAATTTGAAAGGCATAAGCGACAATGCCGTACCAGGCATCGAGTACTGTCAGTGAATCAGCAGAAAAAGCAACATCGGCAACCTTACCAGCTGGATTTGCCAGCCAGACTTTCTTTGCCAGGCCTATACAGAGAAATGCCCCACCCCTGGCAAATTTAGTTACGGTGTGGGACCGTGTACGAAGCTGTTCGGCCACTTCTGCGTATCGAATAATCGGGCCGGCAACCAATTGTGGAAACATGGAAACATAACAGGCAAAACTGGTGATATTTTTTAAGGGTCGGGCATGGCCACGATAGACATCAATGGTGTAGCTCATTGATTGAAAGGTGTAAAAACTGATGCCCAGAGGAAGAGTCACCTTTAAGGCAAAATCAAGCGTCCAGCTTCCCTGTCCAAATGCCGCCATCATTGCATCCCAGGAACCGGTTGCAAAATTGAAATATTTGAAAAACCCAAGCAATGAGAGGTTAGTCACTATGGAAAGAACAAGGGCCATCCGCTGCTTTCCGGATCGCATCCCGCCAGGCTCCAGGAGAGGTTCGGCTTCTCTGGACCATGGAGAAATTCCGGCAATCACCAGGCCGCAGCAATAATCGATTACAGTTGAAAAAAGGAGAAGGCAGACAAAGGCCGGGTTGGACCACCCGTAAAAGGCATAGCTGACAAGGGCCAGCATCAGATGTTTTCCTGCCCGCGGAGTAAGGTAATACAGCAGCAGGGCCACCGGCAAAAAATAGAATAAAAACAGGTAGGAGCTAAAAACCATAGGATAAACTATTCCTGTTTTGTCATATTATTTTTTTGTGGGTACAGCGCACCAAATGCAGAACCACACAACTCACTTGGGAGCTTGTCCGAGAATAGACATTTTGTTCAAAATCGAGAAATTTTCTAAAAATAAGCACAGGTGCCCTGTAAGAAATGCCCTCGGGGTGCATATAATTGATATTCCGAGCATTATTTTTTCAAAATAACGAAGAGTTGAGCAAAAGGGCACTTGTACCCGTAGTTTGGGTGTTCTCGGACAGCCTCCTGGTCAGGGATCAAGATCATAATACATGGTCAACAGGAGATTGTCAGAATCCATGGACAACCGCTCACCCTCAAGCTCGGGACGATTGTCGAAGGTATCCAGGTGCAACTCATATACCTTGCCCACGGTTCGCTCAGTTTCCGGAAGACTCTTTCCATCCAGAATAGCCCAATGGGCAACCAGAATATTTTTGTCCTGAATGTTACCCTGCAACACTTCAACTATATGATATTCGTTTACTACCAGTCCTCGACGATAGGGAAGAATGTCCTCAGGCGCAGGGACAGAAGAGGCCGATACCAGTTCAGCCCTGACTGCAATGGGCTTGACAACATTGGCGGATTTTTGCATATTGGTGAACAATTGCACTGTCTGTTTAAGCTCCTGATCATTCAGTACTCCTGTATAGAGCGCAACCCGCTCCAGTAACCCGTTCCAGCCTGAACCTTTTTGAGACAAAGGATCACCCATTGCAAGCGGCCAGATTATAATTTCTGAGTCTATCCGTGAATAGGTCTTCGAATCGCTTTTATTGACCCTGAAAGTAACTTTCGCGGAGTCAATATCCAACATTACATGGGAATTACCAAGTGGTAGCTGACCGAGTCGAATATCCTGAACCTTTTGTCCCTTTCTTCTTTCCTCCAACATCAAAAGACCTTGATCAACTCGCAGAATAGTCTGGCTCTTATTTTCCTGCCCTAATACCAACAACTGGCCATTACTTTGTTTCTGCTGAGTCGTTAAGATGGTGACAAACTCAAGGGAAAGAGCCTTTGCATCAGCATATTCAGGAAGAGCCGGTTCCGGCGAACGGCTGGCAAGGTACCACCCCGGGTCAAGCCGCATCTGATAGTTTAGAGCAAAGCGTGCCATTCCCCGGGCAAGGATTTCTGCTTGATACAATTGTCCTGTCGGGCTTGTCCATTCATTTTTGGCGGCAACATTTTGCCATGCAAAGAGAAGATTCTCATTGACGACAGGCCAGTGTACGTCCTTTTGTTGAGACATTACCTGACTGGGAGGATTTGCTGACAATACTTTTACCGGAACAACCTGTGCATCTCCTGCAATCCAGAGATCAGGATAAAAATCAGCCCGCGGGTTAGTACTTACCTGAAACCATGCTTGCACGTCGGTGTAATCCTTATTAAATCGACCGATATAAATCTCAACACCACCTCCACCTCCGCGAATATTGTTTCCACCCTGGCGAATTTTATAAGGTCCGGTCATGACCATATAGCGGGAGTGATTACTCCAGCGTGGATGATACACTTCATGACCTTCAATACCCGGGGCATTTGCGAGGTGAATTCGGTTTCGTGTTCCTTGACGTGTGTCAACCATTTCAAGATTTCGATGGGCACCATCAAAAAACCAGAAACGATACGATTGATCCGGAGCAACTGCCGGCCAGCACCCTTTACCTTGACGATGAGCCTCCTGATGTTCAATATCAATCAAAGCGCAGGCAGCCCTGGGAACTTCTGCTGAGAAACGACGGCCATCACCGGACACATGCACCGCCCCGCCAAAAGGCGTTTTATCCCATACCAACTCTTCAATCGCTGGATTTTCGAGTTGAACCCGATAGAGATATTGCGAACCTGGACCTGGAGAATTTTTAATGGACCCTCTGCCGACATATACCCATTCAATACCATTGGCCGGGTCTTGCCAGACGGCAAGGGCTCTACCTTTGGTTAAATATCGTCGATCCTCTCCGGACCAGTCAATAACCTGAACCTTGCGTTGATAAAAATCGGAAAAAATAACCTGCTGACCTGAAGGACTAATCAATGGTCGAAAAAAATTTTCCGGACCAGACAGAAGGATTCGCTCCCCCTTCCCATCCTCAGAATCATAACCCATCAAACTGAGATGATCCCCCTGTGCAGAAACATCTTTATTATCAAGAAGATCCTGGACCCAGACCAATCGAGTCGGCGCGCCTGTAAACTCGTGTAGACTTGAAATTGTCTGCACCTCTACAGCGGGTTGCTCATCAAGACACCCTGACAGAAACAAAGATACACCGATGAACAGGAAAGCAATTGCCTTGCCTTTGCACAATGTGTTGAATAAATAACCGGACAATCCTTTTTTCATTTTTCTCATCTTGAATCAGGCCTGAAGCCGTATTGTTCTCTCTCCATCCAAGGATGGAGACAATGAAAGATTTTTGCAACTTCCCGTCGTGATCAGCTGCATACTTAAAAATTTTGTAAGGTACTTATACAAACATAAACTATTTTCAGCAAATCATTGCCAGCTGAACCCAAAAAACTATTTACCCAGATGCTGGAATAGCTCCTTAGGAGGAGTTTTCATTGACATTGTACTGAAGCAGACTATAAAGTATGGTGTAATATTGTTACTCCTGAGTAAAACTAAACGTGCAATTTTTATCTTTACCCACACGTACAAGGCCATAGGAACAGTAACGAGTGGAGACAAAAAGTTATCCTATGCACCGTACTTCATTTAAAGGCAAATCGTATTCCCCCATATCCTAACACCGGTGATGAACGGTAAGCCGGCATAAGTGCCTTCACCAAATTCTTTTCAAAAAAACACGAAAAGAATTTATAAGGTACTAACTAGTGCCTGAACGAAAACCATTGATGGCCAAAAATAAATTCGAAATCCGAAGCACGAAATACGAAACAAAATTCAAAACAAAAAACATAAAAAACGACAAACAACTGCCAAAACAGTATGATGGAAGATTGTTTTTGTCATTTTAAATTTGTCAATTTTTCTTTTATTGTTTCGTATTTCGAATTTAGATATTCGAATTTTCTCTGAATAGGACTTTTCGTTCAGGTACTAACTACTTTTAAATCAGACGAATCTCCCCGGAGTCAGACGCTTACCTGCGGGGTATAGGCAACTATGAGAGACAATCACAGTCAGTATGTTTCCAGCCAGGTAAAACAGATGGATTTTCACGAACGTCTGGGGAATACGATATTGGAGGTATTTTCAGAATCCGACTTCCATGCTGTAGGCATTAGAGATATTGCTAAAAAAGCGGGTGTGAGCTTTGCCACAATTTATAAACACTATGGCAACAAGGAACGTTTGGTTTTTGCCTTTGTCGATATTTGGATGGGCAGTTTAACTGACAGAATCATCGATCACCTGCAGGGTATGGCTGATCTCAAGGAAAAACTGCGAAAAATTTTCTGGTTGCAATTGGAATATTATGAGCACCATAGCGATTTTGCCAAAATAATCTTCATGACCCTTCCTATGAAGACATGGATGACAGACGAAAGCTTTGAACAGCACAGAATGTTCAACCTTCTTATGGATGTATTGAGGCAGGGGCAGGACGAGGGAGTACTGAACAGTAATGTGGACACCCGCATCCTGTTGGATTTCATGCTTGGATTTGTGCAACGCAGTTTTATCATGTGGGTTCAGAGAGGGCAGAAGGAGAGCCTGGCCGAACAGACGGATGTAATGTTTGAGATGGTCTGGCGTGGAATCGTGAATCCTGAAAGGTTACGATAAATTAATTGAGGAAAATCATGGGACAATTTAACACATTATTTCAACAGAGCATTGAGCAACCTGATGAGTTCTGGGCTCATGCTGCGAGTGGCATTGACTGGATAAAAAAATGGGATAAAGTTCTTGATACTTCGAATCCTCCCTTTTACCGATGGTTCACAGGTGCAGAACTGAACACCTGTTACAATGCCGTTGATCGTCATGTTGAAGCCGGCCGTGGTGAGCAGACTGCCATCATCTATGATTCTCCTGTCACTGACACCATTCGTAAAATTTCCTACAAAGAATTACAGACTTCGGTTGCAAAATTTGCAGGCGGCCTGAAAAGCCAGGGGGTGGAAAAAGGCGACACCGTCATTATCTACATGCCAATGATCCCTGAAGCTGCTGTTGCCATGCTCGCCTGTGCCAGAATTGGCGCAATCCACTCCGTTGTTTTTGGTGGATTTGCAGCAAGTGAGCTTGCCATCCGCATTGATCATGCCCGCCCTAAAGTTCTGGTAACAGCATCAGGCGCTGTGGAAGGTAAGAAGATTATTGCCTACAAACCTCTTGTTGACAAAGCTATTGAGCAATCCGACCACCAGCCGGAAAAATGTATCGTTTTTCAGCGCCATGTTGTGACCGCTGACATGCAGGACGGCAGAGATCTGGACTGGCAGGAACTTGCCCAGGCAAGTGAACCGGCAGATTGTGTGCCGGTGGCTGCAACTGATCCCCTCTATATCCTCTACACCTCAGGCACCACAGGCATGCCCAAGGGGGTTATGCGGGATAATGGTGGACATGCCGTTGCCCTGCACTGGTCCATGAAAAATATCTATAATATTGAGGCAGGCGACGTTTTCTGGTCAGCATCTGATGTTGGCTGGGTGGTAGGGCACTCCTATATTATTTACGGTCCATTACTCAAAGGCGCCACTACCATAATATATGAAGGAAAACCTATTGGTACGCCTGATGCCGGTGCCTTCTGGCGAGTCATTTCCGAACATAAAGTCAAGGTACTGTTCACCGCTCCAACCGCCTTTCGAGCCATTAAAAAGATGGATCCCAATGGTTCATTACTAGGGCAATATGACATGTCTTCCTTTGAGGCACTTTTCCTTGCAGGAGAACGTCTTGACCCGGACACCTATCACTGGGCATCCGATCTTTTGAACGTGCCAATCATTGATCATTGGTGGCAGACAGAAACAGGCTGGGCAATTGTTGCTTCCTGTCGTGGTATTGAGGAGATGGAGGTCAAAGCAGGATCACCCACCCTTCCGGTGCCAGGCTATGATGTGCGGGTTGTGGACGATGAAGGCAAGGAACTTCCTGCTGGTGAGGAAGGGAACATAGTCATAAAACTTCCCCTGCCTCCTGGAACACTGGCCACTCTCTGGCGTAATGAGAAACGTTTTATCTCTTCCTATATGTCTACTTTTCCAGGATATTATGAGACCAGTGACGGTGGTTTTATTGATAAAGACGGGTACGTCTTTGTCATGGGACGCATGGATGATGTGATTAACATTGCCGGCCATCGACTTTCCACGGGAGCCATGGAAGAGGTGCTTGCCACCCATCCTGATGTTGCAGAATGTGCTGTTATCGGCACCGATGATCAGCTTAAAGGGCAGCTGCCACTTGGACTTTTTGTACTGAAAGCCGGAGTCAATCGTGAGACAGATGAAATCAGCCGGGAGCTGGTAAAAATGGTGCGGGAAGAGATTGGCCCCATTGCCTGTTTACGCGAGACCTCATCTGTGGATCGTTTGCCCAAGACACGTTCCGGAAAGATCCTGCGTGGAACCATGCGCTCCATTGCCAATGGCAAAGAGTACCGAATGCCATCTACTATAGATGATCCGACAAGCCTTGATGAAATCAGCGGCGCTTTGCAGGAAATGGGCTACCCTAAGCAGTAAAGAACGTCGAACATCGAACGTTCAACATCGGATTTTGAATTGAAAAGACAATGAAGATTCACGAGTATCAGGCAAAAAAACTATTCCGCAAGGCTGAAATTCCTGTTCCTGAAGGAAAAATCTGTAAGGCTAAAGAAGATATTTCCTCACTTCTTGCAGGAATGCAACTGCCGGTGGCAGTCAAAGCACAGATCCTTGCAGGTGGCCGCGGGAAAGGTGGTGGTGTGCTTCTTGCCAGGACAATGGATGCAGCGCAGACAGCTGCTGAAAGAATCCTTGGTATGCAGCTGATCACCAGACAAACCGGCGAAGAGGGTACAGAAGTCAAAGCCATCCTCTTTGAACAGGGAGTGGATATCTCAAAAGAGCTCTATCTCTCCATGCTTATTGATCGTGACCGGGCAGGAATTGTGATCATTGCAAGTCGTGATGGGGGTATGGATATTGAAACAGTGGCAGAAGAGACTCCTGAACGTATTCTTACTGTACACATAAATCCTCTGCTTGGTCTGCAGGGATACCAGATACGGGAACTGATCTTTGGCCTTGAGCTTGCTCCTGCTGTGGCCAAATCATTCAGCGACCTCCTCAGAAAGCTCTTTTCACTCTTTATGCAATATGACTGTTCCCTGGTGGAGATCAATCCTCTGGTGATTACCAGCGAGGACACAGTGCTTGCCCTTGATGCAAAGGTGGATATTGATTCCAACAGTCTCTTTCGCCATCCAGACATACTGGCCATGCATGATGCAAGTGAAGAAGACGAACTTGAAGCAGCGGCAGCCAGCCATGGTCTTAATTATATCCGTCTGGACGGTACCATCGGAAGCATGGTTAATGGAGCCGGCCTGGCCATGGCCACCATGGACCTGATTAAGCAGGCCGGGGTTGAGCCGGCAAACTTTCTGGACGTCGGGGGTGGAGCCAGCGCCGAAATGATTGAGAACGGCTTTCAGATTCTCTTAAGCGACCCCAAGGTGCGTGGTATTTTTATTAATATTTTTGGTGGTATCCTTCGTTGCGACATTTTAGCAGAGGGCGTGGTGGCTGCTGCTCATAAAGTTGGCCTCTCACTGCCTGTTGTGGTGCGTATGGAAGGAACCAATGTGGAAGAAGGGCGAAAGATTCTCGCTCAATCCGGGCTGAACCTCACCAGCGCCACAGATCTCAACCACGCAGCCGGGCTTCTGGCTGCCATATAAAAACAAAAAAATCATGCGCTCTTATTATATCCTATTCAAACAGTACAGCTTTTTTCTCGTCCTGCTCTCATTCATTTTCACCCCAGTTTCAGCAGCAGCAAAACTGGTTATTGCCCAGGGCGGAGCTTCCGGCTATCTCATGGAACATAACCTGCCATCATTGACTTTGGCTGTGGCAATGGATGCGGATATCATTAAGCTCGACGTGGTGATGACAGCAGATAATGAGGTTATTGTCTTTGGCTCTCCAACGCTTGCCCGGGCAACTAATGTTGCTGAGATTTTCCCGGACAGAGCCAGGAAAGATGGGCAATATTATGCCCTTGACTTCACACTCGATGAAATTCGTCAGTTAACTCTCCAGGATCCTGCAGCACGCTTTCCTGCTGAACTGTCCCCGCGCCTGACCATCCCCACCCTCGAAGAAGCGCTGGCACTCCTTGAAGCCTTGGGCAGAAATCTTGATAAAGTAAAAAAAGTTCGCATTGCTGTTGAGCTCAAACAGCCATGGCTGCACCGCAAGGAGAAAAAAGATATCAGCAAAGCTGTACTGACCATCCTGCAAAAATTTAACTACACCGGTCACACTGACACTGTTTTCATCTTCTCCTACGACACACTGGAGCTAAGGCGTATCAGCAAAAAACTGCTTCCTGAAATGCAGATGTCCATCAAACTGGTTCAGCTCATTGAATCCAATGAAGGACAGGAAAGTATGACTGAAGAAAGGAGAAAATGGGTCAGCTACAACTATGATTGGATGTTTAGTAACTCCGGGCTCCGCTCACTTGCCGGATCTGTTGCAGCCATAGGCCTGCCCAGGTATATGCTCAGCGATTCACGAGGGAAGCAGTTGCTGGCAGGTTTTGTTGCAAATGCCCATCAGCTTGGCATCATGATTTTCACCTTTCCAGTGCAGAAAGATGAGCAGACAAGGCTTCCTTTTGTCCACAGTTTTGAAGAAGAACTTGGCTTTTTCTTCTTTACTGTGGGAGTCGATGGAATTATCACGGATTTTTGTGGCGATGCCGTGAATTACCTGCAAACCGGATCTGAACTGCCAGGGGTTCAAATGAAACAAGGACAAGCCGTACCTCCATCTGTTGAGATACTACTTGATGATCCTCTGCAGCTTACCATCCCTGGTGGAATCGAATTAAAGGAATAACACATGGCCATATTTGTGAATAATGACACCAGGGTGCTGATTCAGGGAATCACTGGAAAGGAAGGCCGGTTTCATACCGGCCAATGCCGTGATTATGGGACAAAAATCGTTGGCGGGATAACTCCAGGTAAAGGCGGTCAGGAAGTTGACGGGATACCGGTGTTTAACAGTGTTGCTGAAGCCTGCAGGAAAACTGGAGCGAACGCCTCAATGATAGTTGTGCCACCTCCTTTTGCTGCCGAGGCGATTCTTGAGGCAGTGGACGCAGAACTTGACCTTGTGGTCTGTATCACAGAAGGTATTCCAGTCATGGACATGCTGCGGGTCAAAAATGGAATGGCAGGTACACGCACGCGCCTTATCGGACCCAACTGTCCAGGCATCATCACTCCCGGTGCCTGCAAGATCGGCATCATGCCAGGAGCTATCCATATGCCTGGCGGCCCTGTGGGTGTGGTATCCCGATCAGGCACACTGACCTACGAAGTTGTGCATCAGCTGACAGAACAGGGATTAGGGCAAACCACCTGCCTTGGCATTGGTGGTGACCCGATCAATGGCACCAACTTCATCGACTGTCTTCGTGCCTTTCAGGACGATCCTGAAACAAAAGCAGTGGTTATGGTGGGAGAAATTGGAGGGAATGCCGAAGAAGACGCTACCACCTGGATCGCAGCCAATATGGACAAACCCGTGGTTGGCTTTATTGCAGGCCTCACAGCCCCTCCAGGCAGACGTATGGGCCACGCCGGAGCCATTGTCAGTGGTGGCAAGGGAACAGCTTCGGCTAAACTCGCAGCCATGCGTGAAAATGGTATTCATGTTTGTGAAAACCTGGGCAATCTCGGCAAACTGTGCAAAGAAATTTTCACAGAACGGATATAATCAAATGAACAAAATCAGCTGGCAGGAATTTGAACAGGTTGAACTGTGTACAGGGACTATCATTGAAGTACATAATTTTCCGGAAGCCAGAAAACCTGCCTGGAAGCTGCTCATCGATTTTGGTGATACAATTGGTACCAGGAAATCCAGTGCTCAAATCACAGATCTCTACAGTAAGGAAGAGCTGCTCGGGAAACAGATTATTGCTGTTATCAACTTCCCTCCCAAACAGATCGGTCCTTTTATATCAGAATGTCTGGTCACAGGATTTTCCCAGGAAAATGGTTCTGTGGTTCTGGCAATCCCCGACAAAACAACCGCTAATGGTTTAAAAATATCATGACAGTAAAAAAAACACCGTATCGTGTACTCATTGGTAAGCCCGGGCTTGACGGCCATGACCGGGGCGCCAAATTCATAGCCCGCGCCCTGCGCGATGAAGGCTTTGAAGTAATTTACACAGGTATTCGCAGAACAGCAGCTGAAATTGCGGCCACAGCCATTCAGGAAGATGTTGATGTTGTTGGGCTGTCATCCCTGTCCGGTGCCCATTTGCGTCTTTTCCCTGAGGTTGTAAACGAATTAAAAAAAAGAGGTGGAGCAGATATTCCAGTGCTTGGTGGGGGTGTAATCCCGGAAGAAGACATACAACTGCTGCTGGGTGATGGACTCAATGCTATCTTTACACCGGGAACCCCTGCCAGCACTATAATCCGTTCTTTTACCGAGGCCTGTCAGCAACATCGTAACCATGACGCCCAACAGTAAAACACTCCTTGCAGGATTAAAAAACCACGACCCGCGCGCCATTGGCAGAGCCATCTCTGCCGTGGAAAACAACGGAGATGTGGCAGCAGATCTGCTTGCTGCGCTTGATCAGGATCTCATTAACAAGGTTCTGGTTCTTGGTATTACCGGCCCACCCGGAGCCGGAAAATCCACCCTCACCTCAAGCCTGATCACGACACTTCGCAGGCAGAACAAACGGGTGGGAATTATCGCGGTGGATCCTTCCTCTCCCATCAGTGGCGGAGCCATCCTGGGAGATCGTATCCGGATGATGGATCACGCTCTCGATTCTGACGTTGTTGTGCGCTCCATGGCAACCCGCGGACGACTGGGCGGCCTCTGCGCCTCTGCAGGCGCTGCAGTGCGCATCATGGCTGCAGCAGGATGTGAAACCATCATTATTGAAACCGTGGGTGTTGGTCAATCTGAAATGGACATTATCCGTCTGGCAGACATCACTCTCATGGTGCTGGCCCCAGGCTTTGGGGACGATATCCAGGCCATGAAAGCAGGTCTTCTTGAAGTCGCAGACTTTCTGGTGGTCAACAAATCCGACCTGCCGGGAGCTGAAGCCCTGTGCATGGACATGGAACATATCTTTTCCAGCAAACAGGAAGAAAATGGAATCGCAAGGGTTTTACAGACAGTAGCCTCGGAAGATAAAGGTATTAACGAGCTCCTTGCAGGTGTGGATACTTTTGCCCACTACCTGGAAACAAGTGGAATAAAGGAGAAACGGCGTGGCAAAGCCCTGGATGCAGAAACTCTGGATTGGATAATTGAAATGCTTCGTCCCTGCTTCGTACAAGCCATGAAGGACGATCCCTGCAACAAAGACCCACGTATACGGGCGAAAAAACTGATCAACACAATTCTTGCTTCTCAGGATTCATTCAATAATAACTTCAAAAAACGACACCGTGAGTACAAATAAAAAACTGATTGATTGGCAGGAAAACGAGCTGGCTGCAAGCTTAAGTCGTTTTCCGGAACGAAAAGAAGAATTTTCTCTGCATGGCGATGCTGAAGTTCCGCGCCTTGCTCTGCCTGATACCATTGACGATGAGTACCTTGAGCATATTGGATTTCCAGGCCAGTATCCTTACACTCGTGGTGTTCAGCCCACCATGTACAGGGGAAGATTCTGGACCATGCGCCAATATGCAGGATTCTCCACGGCAGCAGAGTCCAACAAACGGTATCGCTACCTCCTGAGACAAGGTACCACTGGCTTATCAGTGGCCTTTGATCTACCAACCCAGATCGGTTATGACTCAGACGATGCCATGTCCCTTGGTGAAGTTGGCAAGGTTGGGGTGGCCATTGACACCCTGGCTGATATGGAAATGTTGTTTGACGACATTCCCCTGGAAAAAATATCCACCTCCATGACCATCAATTCACCGGCCATTGTGCTCCTCGCCATGTATATTGTGGTCGCCGAGAAACAGGGCATTCCGGCCGAAAAACTCCGCGGGACTATCCAGAATGATATACTGAAAGAATATGTCGCCCGTGGTACCTATATCTTTCCCCCAGCCCCTTCCCTGGGAATCATCACCGACATCTTCCAATGGTGCAGCTCCAACATGCCGCTCTTCAACACTATTTCCATATCCGGTTACCATATTCGGGAAGCGGGTTCCACGGCCGCACAGGAGGTCGCCTTTACCCTGGCAAACGGTATCACCTATGTGCAGACAGCCCTGGATGCAGGGCTGGAAATTGATCATTTTGCCAGACGTCTGGCTTTTTTCTTTAATGCATCCTCTAATCTCCTGGAAGAGATAGCAAAATTCAGGGCAGCCCGCAGGCTCTGGGCCCGCATCATGAAAAATCGCTTTGAGGCGAAAAAGCCGGCTTCCATGATGATGCGCTTCCATACCCAGACCGCGGGCAGCAGTCTGGCCGGCCAGCAGATTGATAATAATATTGTCCGCGTCACCCTCCAGGCCCTGGCTGCAGTACTTGGTGGCACCCAGAGCCTGCACACCAACTCCAGGGATGAAGCTCTTTCGCTGCCCAGTGAATCCTCAGTGATGACAGCACTGAGAACCCAGCAGATCATTGCCCATGAGTCCGGAGTTGCAGATACTGTTGATCCTTTTGCCGGATCGTATTATATGGAGCAGCTTACTGATTCCATCGAGCTTGCTGCCGAAGAACTGATTGTAAAAATTGAGCAGAACGGCGGCGTGGTTGCCTGCATTGAAGACGGCTTTATTCAGCGCCAGATCGAACAGGCTGCCTACGACTACCAGAAAGAAATTGAATCCGGCGAACGCGTTATTGTCGGTGTGAATACGTTCCAGATTGATGAAGGGGATCAGAACAAACCGGAACTGCTTCGTGTTGATCCTGCAGTTGAAGATGCACAAGTTACCGCATTACGGAAGGTTCGTGAGCAGAGAGATGGAGCCGAAGTTCAGGATAGCCTGGTTGCAATAAAACAGGCTGCAGAATCAGGCAATAATCTGATGGAGCCAATTCTTGATGCTGTTCGTGCTTATGCAAGCCTGGGAGAAATATGTTCTGTTCTTCGTGAGGTCTTTGGAGAATATAGAGACTGAGGTAAATTCTTACCAAATCATTACTACAAACACATGCTGAAAAAAATAGATCATTTAGGAATCGCAGTCCACTCGATTGCCGAAGCACGATATTTCTATGAGACTGTGCTGGGGCTGACCTGTGAAAAAGAGGAAGAGGTTGTTTCACAAAAGGTGCGTACTGCATTCTTCGCCCTTGGCGAAACTCACATTGAATTGCTGGAACCAACTGCAGACGACAGTCCCATAGCCAAATTTCTTGCCACTCGTGGTGAAGGGCTCCATCATGTAGCCTACCGCAGCACAGATGTGGAAGAGCAATTGAAACAGGCCAAAGAAAAGGGCTGCAAACTGATCCATGAGACACCGTTTACCGGAGCCGGAAACAAACAGGTTGCCTTTCTTCACCCCAAATCCAGCCATGGCCTGCTCACTGAATTCTGCAGCGGAGAGCAAAAATGATTGACCCTCTTGATAATCTGCTGAAACTTCGAGCCGAAGCCAGACTCGGAGGTGGCCAGGAACGAATTGATGCACTTCACGCCAAGGGCAGAATGACCGCCCGGGAACGAATTGATCTGTTGCTTGACCCCGGATCTTTTGAAGAATTCGATATGTTCAAGGCCCATCGCTGTCACGATTTTGGCATGGAAAAAAAGATATTCCCAGGAGATGGTGTGGTCACCGGCTACGGAACAGTGGACGGCAGACTGGTCTATGTCTATGCCCAGGATCCAACCGTTCTTGGCGGTTCACTTTCGCAGACATTTGCTGAAAAAATCTGTAAAATTATGGATCTGGCCATAAAAAATGGTGCCCCTGTTATTGGTCTCAATGACTCGGGAGGAGCCCGTATCCAGGAAGGCATTGAGAGCCTGGCCGGCTATTCTGATATCTTCCTTCGCAATGTCATGGCCTCAGGAGTTGTGCCTCAGATCTCCGCTGTTTTCGGTCCCTGTGCGGGCGGTGCTGTCTATTCGCCTGCACTTACCGATTTTGTGGCCATGGTCAAAAACAACTCCTACATGTTTCTCACCGGCCCCAAGGTCGTCAAAGCCGTGACCCACGAGGATGTCACTGTTGAAGAACTTGGCGGGGCTGACATGCACGCCTCCCGCAGCGGTGTTTCAGACTATACAGCTGATTCCGGTATGGACTGTGTGGAATATGTAAAAAGACTGCTCTCCTACCTGCCCCAGAACAACGTGGAAACGCCCCCCACAGTGGACACTCAGGATCCATCGGAACGGCGGGCAGAAGAGTTAAACTCAATTATCCCGGCCAGTGCAAGTGAAGCCTATGACATGAAAGATGTCATCCTTTCAAGTATAGACAACCGTGACTTTTTTGAGATCAAAAAAGATTTTGCTGCCAATCTCATCATCGGTTTTGCGCGTTATGATGGAAAAGTAGTGGGCATTGTTGCCAACCAGCCCTCACATCTGTCAGGTGTGCTTGATATTGACTCCTCGATTAAAGGTGCCAGGTTTGTCCGCTTTTGCGACTGTTTCAATATTCCGGTGGTCACCTTTGTTGACGTTCCGGGATTCCTGCCGGGAACTGTCCAGGAATATGGTGGAGTTATCCGCAACGGCGCAAAAATCCTCTACGCCTATGCTGAAGCGACCATCCCGAAGATCACAGTCATCACCCGCAAGGCATATGGAGGTGCTTATTGTGTTATGTCTTCCAAGCACTTACGTGGTGATATCAACTATGCCTGGCCCAGTGCCGAAATTGCAGTGATGGGAGCAAAAGGAGCGGTGGGAGTGCTATACGGCAGGGAGGCCGCAAAAACCGATGACCCTGCAGCCTATCTTGCTGAGAAAGAAGCCGAGTACCAGGAAGCTGTAGCCAATCCTTACGTGGCTGCCAGACGAGGATATGTAGATGATATCATTGAGCCCGCCCGAACCCGTTTCCGTATTATCAAGGCTCTTGGCATGCTGCAGAATAAAAGAGACAATAACCCTCTTAAAAAACATGGCAACATTCCACTCTAGTACCGTAAACCCTAAATATGCGATATCGATTAACGACTTGTGCTTCCCATAAATCAACAGATTGTCATGAAAATTATTATCGGTTATTTGGGGTTTATGGTACTAGCCAAAAGCCAAATTCAATATGACATTTACTAACATGGGTTTCCACAACCTTACTCAGCCTGGTTTAGACGCCCTGCAGTTCTCTCTCATGGGCATGGGACTGGTCTTTGGCGGCTTGCTGATCATTGCCATCTATATCACCCTGCTTCCCAGGCTCCTCAAGTTGAACCAATCCAAACCACAGCAGGTCAAAACCTCAGAAAATACGAGCAGTGGAGAAGAGGAAGAGATTCTGCTTGCCATTGCCACAGCCCTTCATCTCCACAACAACTTTCCCGATGGAGACGAACGCATCACCTGGAAAAGCCACGGTGACATGGAATCGCCCTGGCTGGTTTCAGGGAGGATGCACAGCCTGAACAGCCGAAAACAGACTAACCCTTGGAATCATTAATGAAAGAATACAAGTTAAAAATCAACGACACCAGCTACACTGTTGTTATTAAAGATGTAACTGACGACGCAGTACTGGCTGAAGTGAATGGCAAACAGCATCTTGTCCATATCGATACCATTGCCAGTCTCACCACAATCACTGAGTCCCCAGGCTCCACTTCACTCTCTGCCGCCCCTCCTTCTCCTGCAGCTCTCACGCAAACAGCCACACCAAAACCTGTGGAATCAGGATCCATCATCACACCCATTCCAGGGCAAATTATCAGCATCACAGTGAGTCTTGGAGAGAAGGTGCGTGCAGGCCAGAAACTGCTGGTTCTTGAGGCCATGAAGCTGGAAAACAGCATAACAGCCACCATGGACGGAACAGTGAGCGAAATACTGGTCGCAGAAGGTGACGTCGTTAATCAGGGACAACCCCTGATTGTTCTGACTTAGGAGATACTGTGGACTTACTCAGTTTTTATAACAACTCAGGAATCGCCCACCTGGAATGGCTTAATCTGGTGATGATTATAATAGGTATTCTTTTTATTTACCTCGCTATCACAAAAGATTATGAACCACTTCTCCTTGTGCCAATCGGCTTTGGCGTAATTGTCGGCAATATCCCGCCCATTGAAGGTATGCCGCTCTCTGTTTATGCCGAAGGGTCAGTATTTTACTATCTCTACCTTGGAGTTATGAAGGGCATCTATCCGCCGCTTATCTTTCTAGGAATCGGAGCCATGACCGATTTCTCCACCATGCTTTCCAACCCCAAACTGATCCTATTGGGGGCTGCTGCACAAATAGGTGTCTTTCTCACCTTTATCGGCTCACTTTTCCTGGGATTTACCCCTGAACAGGCAGGAGCCATCGGCATAATCGGCGGAGCTGACGGCCCGACAGCCATATTTCTCTCCTCCATGCTTGCCCCCGAACTTCTTGGCCCCATTGCCATTGCCGCCTACTCTTATATGGCTCTGGTACCTGTCATCCAGCCACCCATCATGTACCTCTTCACCACTAAAAAAGAGCGTATAATCCATATGAAACCACCTCGGCAGGTTTCAAAAAAAGAAAAAATCATCTTCCCCATTGTTGCCTTTCTCATCTGTGGTCTCATTGCACCCGGTTCCATGACACTGCTGGGCATGCTCTTTTTCGGCAATCTGCTCAAAGAATCCATGGTCACAGAACGACTTGCTAATACTGCCCGGAATTCACTGATTGACGTTGTCACCATCCTGCTGGGTTTTTCAGTCGGTGCCTCCACCCAGGCCCAGACATTTCTCACAGGTCAATCCATTCTTATTTTTATACTTGGTGCTGCCTCTTTTGTTGTTGCGACCACGGGTGGAATACTCTTTGCCAAAATCATGAACCTCTTTCTCAAAGAAAAAATCAATCCCCTGCTTGGAGCCGCCGGTGTCTCCGCTGTTCCCGACTCAGCAAGGGTAGTACATGCTGTGGGACTGAAGGAAGATCCGACCAACTTCCTGCTCATGCATGCCATGGCTCCGAATGTGGCTGGTGTGATTGGCTCGGCCATTGCAGCTGGTGTATTGTGGTCTGCCCTTGGGAAATTTTGATAGAATTGTAAAAAATCAGTAACTTTTCATAACATCAGATCAGGATAAAATCATGACCACTCCCCCACTCGTCATTGGCGATTTTCAGATTCACTGGCTGAACGGCGGTACCTTTCGTCTTGATGGTGGAACCATGTTTGGTGCGGTTCCCAAGGTTCTCTGGGAAAAAAAATGTAAGGCCGATGCATTAAACACTATTCCCATGACAAATGATGTGTTGCTGGTGAAAACACCTGATCACAACATCATTATTGATACCGGCCTTGGCAACAAACTGACAGAAAAACAGCTTTCTATTTTCCAGGTGACTTCACCATGGTCAATTGTGACAGAACTCAAAGAACTTGGATTACATCGAAAAGACATTGACTTAGTCCTCCTGACCCATTGCGACTTTGACCATGCTGGCGGAGTCGTGATGCATGATGCTGAAGGCAATGAGGAACTCACCTTTTCAGCGGCTGTCCATTATGTACAAAAAACAGAATGGGAAGATGTGGAACATCCATGCCGCCGGGCACAATCCACCTACTGGCCTGAAAACTTTGAACTGCTGAAAAAAGAAGGTCGACTTAAAATTATTGACGGTGACGTTGAAGTCGCCCCTGGCATCAAGCTGCGTCACACAGGTGGACACACACGAGGCCATCAGCTGATCGAACTCAGCTCAGATGGAGACACAGCAGTCCACTTGGGCGACCTCTTCCCCACCCATGCCCATACCAATCCACTCTGGATTATGGC
>JAYEOK010000321.1:0-7128 GCA_034722915.1 Thermodesulfobacteriota bacterium
GGTATGTGGAAAACCGGTCTTTGTGGTTGGATGTTAAAATATTCTCTATGACGGTGTGGAAAACTGTAAAGCGTGAAGATATCTGTGAGGAAGGGCAGGCAACGATGAGCAAGTTTATGGGGTCGGGGAGAGATGTCTGATAAATCGCGATTTGAAGATTGGCAGTATCCGGAAATTGAGGATGGAGTCCCAACGAAATATCACTGGCTGGTGCAACATTCGATAGGATTGGAATTGGGATACAAAACAGATATTGGTGCGTTTACATATATTAATGCCCGTTTTGGTGTGGTGCTTGAGGATGAAGTACAGGTAGGATCGCATTGCTCTCTGTATTCCGTGTCAACTATTGATGACAAACAGGGCAAGGTTATTTTGAAAAGGAATTGTAAAGTAGGCTCGCATTCTACAGTTATGCCCGGAGTGACCATTGGTGAAAATTCAATTATCGGAGCGCATAGTTTTGTAACCTCTGACATTCCGAAAAATAGCGTAGCGTTTGGGGTACCGGCAAAAGTTATTAAGAAAATATCGCCTCGCCCATAACTGTGGGTTCAGGAGAAATGGGAACATGAATTAGCTAATCTTTCTGTTCGCACCGTAGAAGAGCGAGGAGCCATTTGTTTCATATGAAAGCTCATGAATTAAGTCAGTTAGTTAAGAAAGGCGAAAATGAATACGTGGAATTCAAGAAGTCTTTTGATAGGGAAGCTGTTGAGTCGCTGAGTTCATTTGCCAATACAAATGGTGGTTGCATATTAATAGGAGTTGGAGATAATGGCGTTATCAGTGGGGTGAAATTAGGTAAAGAAACACTACAAAATTGGAGCAATCAGATTAAACAATCCTGTGTGCCCTCAATTTTTTCGGAAATAAAGATAGTTCCATACGAAGGTAACGAGATAGTTATACTGACGATTCCCGAGTACCCTATAAAGCCAGTTTGCTGTAAGGGGAAGTATTATAAGCGAGTCAACAATTCAAATCATCAGATGACTATCACTGAGATATCTGACCTGCATCTCAAAACTTTTAATACAAGTTGGGATCATTACCCGGATTTGCATCATAAACTGGATGCGATTTCTCTTGCGAAAGTAAACAGTTTTATATCCTTGACCAATAAGACTCGTTCTTTTCCTCTTGATGACCCGCCGTTAACTGTTCTGCAGAAATATGAGCTTGTAAAAGAGAATGATCAAATAACAAATGGTTGTTACTTGTTGTTTGCGGAGTCAACGACCATGTTGACAGCTATTGATATTGGGCATTTTACCAGTGAGACAATCATCAAAGATAGTGAAACAATTCGTACAGATCTCTTCAGCAGCGTAGAATCTGTACTGGCATTTTTGCGGAAACATATCAGCAAGGGATATATTATTTCCGGAGAATCGCAACGTATTGAACGTTGGGAATATCCCATGGATGCTCTTCGTGAAATAGTTATTAATATGATTGTCCATCGAGATTATACGAGCTCATCTGAATCAACGATTAAAATTTTTGATGATCATGTTGAATTTTACAATCCTGGTCAATTATCAGGTGGTTTGTCGGTTGAGCGGCTTGTTACAGGTAATTATACGTCATTCATTCGAAATAAACAGATTGCTACTCTTTTTAAAGAAGCTGGGTTGATTGAGAGATATGGCTCTGGTATTAAACGAGTATTAGAATCTTTTGCAGGACATGATTTGCCTGCGCCGTTTTTTGAAGAATTACAAGAAGGGTTTCGGGTTACTGTTAGTCAGACCACCCAGAAAACCACCCAGAAAACCACCCAGAAAGCCACCCAGGAAACCACCCAGAAACTCTCGACCAGAGAGCAGGTTTTTGAACTTCTCAAAATGCATCCCGGTATGACAAGGTCGGGTCTCGCGTCACAGCTGTCTAAAAGTGAAAATACCATTAAAGGGCATTTGGCGAAATTAAAAGCCGAGGGTAGATTAAAAAGGATTGGTAGCGACAGAAGTGGCTACTGGCAGGTTGTCTCTCATGGAAAATAAACGAATATTCCTTTCCGCGCCCCACATGGGTGGTGAAGAGCTTGACTTTGTCCGTGAAGCCTTTGCCTCCAACTATATTGCACCGGTTGGGCCCCAGATAGATGTCTTTGAGCAGGAGTTTGCGGAAATGGTTGGTGCGAAGTATGCCGCAGCTGTGACTACGGGTACGGCTGCGCTCCATCTTTTATTACGGTATGTCGGGGTAGGGCCTGGAGATGAGGTTATTTGCTCTACCTTTACCTTTGTTGCCAGCGTTAATCCAATAAAGTATCAGGGTGGTACACCTGTTTTTATTGATTCTGATTATGGTAGCTGGAACATGGATCCCGAACTGCTGGCCATGGAGCTTGAAAAACGGGCTGGAGAAGATAGTCTGCCCAAGGCGGTAGTTCTTGTCCACCTTTATGGTCAGCCTGCTGATATTGATCCCATAAAAGAGGTATGTGATAAATTTGAGGTAGCATTGATTGAAGATGCTGCTGAGGCTCTAGGGGCCGAATACAAGGGAAAGGCACCGGGTACATTCGGGCTGGCCGGTTTCTATTCGTTTAACGGTAATAAGATTATCACTACTTCCGGTGGTGGCATGATTGTTTCTGATGATAAAGAACTGATAGATAAGGTAAAGTTCTGGGCAACACAAGCTCGGGACAATACTGTGCATTATGAGCACACTGAAATTGGCTATAATTATCGTATGAGTAACATCCTGGCGGCTATTGGTCGTGGTCAGTTGCGGGTTTTAGGTGCACGGGTAGCCGGTAAACGGAAGATATTTGAGCGTTACCGTGAAAGCCTGAGTGATCTGCCGGGAATTTCTTTTATGCCGGAACCGGATTTTGCCCGTTCTACTCGTTGGTTGAGTTGCTTGACCATTGATCCTGAACAGGCAGGGATTAATCGGGATACGGTGATTCGAGAGCTTGAGAATAATAATATTGAAGCTCGCCCGACATGGAAGCCCATGCATATGCAGCCTCTATATAAAAATTGTGTGATAGTCGGCGGGGCGGTAGCAGAAAAGATTTTTAATAATGGTCTTTGCCTGCCGTCTGGAACTGGCATGTCGGAGTATGATCTGGAGCGTGTAGTATCAATTATTCGTAAATGCTGGTGGTGATGTTGCGGTCTGTGGTATAAGAGGATAAAAAATTTAAAGTATCCTCGCATTCAACTCAACCACTTTTGTAAATAACTTGTCGCCTGTGAGGAAAAGAAGTTTTCCTGGTGATAACTCTAAGGCGCTTGCAGCTTGCAGGGCATCAGGTGTCCTGAGATTGTATCGTACACGCAGCCAAAGGGCTCTTCCTACTACTTCAGGGGCGAGTTCTATAATTTGTAAATCCTGCCTGGCGAAAAAAGTTCTATATTGCTCGATTGTGAAATTTTCCTGTTGCCGTAATGGATGCACAAGGCACTCAAGTACACTGAGGCGGGATATGGCAATAGATGTATCCGGGTTTTCATCGGTTATGTGTTGCAGGGTTCTCTGGACTTTTGAATAGAACGGTTCTTTTGCTTCAATAAGATATATGATGGCACATGCATCAAGAAATAAGTTCATCGATCCCATTCATCCCGCTCAGCTGTGAGGATCGCGTCCAGTTCTTCTCTTGTCTTGCGGCCAGTGGACTTTTTGTGTAAAAGCCATTGCAGTAAATTAGTATTTTTTGTTTTTTTGGGGAGATGTGGCGTTGTCAGCTGTGCGTATTGTGCTTCAGTTAGTACTACGCATGCAGGAGAGTTGTTTTTAATAATATGGACGGGGCCGTCTTTAAGTGCCAGCTCAATTGCTTTTACCCCTCTTCGTTTGATTTCCTGGGCAGGCAAGGTGTTCATTGTATTATCTCCATGGATTTTTCTTAGTACTTAATTTAGTACCTTGGTGTGGGATTTTTTTAGTCATGTTCAATATTGTCAACAAATGTTGTTTTTTCTTCTTAAATGTTTATAAATATAGACATGAACTTGTTGAATGACATGGAAGCCTTGGGTGAGCAAATACGAGAGGCACGACAACAACGAGGCTTGTTGCAAGCAGATGTTGCAAAACTTGCATCGGTTCGACGTCAGGTTATTGGTGAACTTGAACGTGGCGTATATAAAGGTTCGTTGCGGTGTACTGTGGATGTTTTGCGGGCAATGGGATTACGCCTTATTATAGAACCGGTGCGTTTTCCTACATTGGATGAATTATCCAATGAGTGATAGAGTAAAAAAAATACGGATAAGCGTGCCCGAAGGAGAATGTGGAACGCTTGAAAAGACGCATCGTTTCTCATTTGCCTATGATCATTCAGCACAGCATGATAATCAGGTTTCCCTGACCATGCCGGTGCGTTTGCCAACTTACAGTCGCGGCGCCATTCATCCCATGTTTGAACAGAACCTGCCAGAGGGTTTTGTCCGCGAGCGCATCGCCGAACGGTTACGGAAACATATTCGAATTGATGAGATGTTATTTCTCGCACTGCAGCGTGATTACGGTATAGGAAGGCTTCAGTATCATTCCAGTGAGTTTCCGGAGAATAAGGCTGGCAAAGAAGATCTGGCTGAAATCTTACAATGGCGGGGTAAGGAATCTCTTTTCGAGGAATTGGTAAATAAATATTTGTTTCAAACCTCTATTAGTGGTGTACAACCCAAAGTTTTGGTCGGTGACACTCGAGCAACGTTTAATACGCCGGGATTGATAATAAAAAGCGGCCTTGGTGAATATCCCGGTCTGGCTGTGAATGAATATTTCTGTATGACTGCAGCTGAAAATTGCGGCTTACATGTCCCGGAATTTTATCTTTCTGACGACCGTTCTCTGTTTATTATGCGGCGATTCGATCTTCATGATGATGGTGGCGAACGTCTGGGGGTGGAAGATTTTTCTGTTCTGCTGGGTGAGAGAGCGGATGATAAATACACAGGATCCTATGAGTCTCTTGCCAATGTTATTACAATGTATTGTGCGTCTCCGCGCAGGGATTTGGAATTTTTTTTTCGTTTGATAGTGTTATCCGTTGTTGTTGGTAACGGAGACGCGCACAAAAAAAATTTTTCAGTTATTTACGATGATATAAAGAGACCTGAAACAATACGCCTGTCACCAGCCTATGACATAGTGTCGACATTGCCATATCTGGAAAATGATACACCGGCATTAAAAATGAACGGTCATAAAAAGACCTTTCCCGGAAAAGCGGAGATGAACCGTTTCGGAAAACGAATCGGTATAAAAAATCCTGTCGAAATTATAGAACAGGTTGTTGATAATGTAAGTGATAGTCTTACACGGCACAAATATTTATTTGATGAATATCACTTTATTTATCACGCGATAAAACGAGCCATTTCTCATGCTGCCAATTGATATCGATCAGTTGGATACGTTATTCCGGGCAAGTTCAGGGGGGTAACTTTAAAAAGATGAAGCTGATGAGCCGGCAACCGATATATAAAGGATACGTACCGTAGCTGCCCCTGTTGCCGAATATCTCTTTACATATTATGAATAGTTGAAGTAAGTTGATTCGGTAACGTATGTTCCGCGAAAATCACACTGTACACCATTTCTGATGTACAACTTTTCCTCAATGTTATGCGGTTTTTTTAGTAAACGAAAAAATGTGTGCGAAACTGTCTGAAAATTTTTTCATATGGTTTTATCTGGATAAGGCGATGCATAGAAATTTAATAAAACGCACTCTGTTTAACCGTTGGTCGGCCTTTCTTCACGATCTGCTGTGGATACCGGTTTCCCTGTTTTTTGCCTATCTTCTGCGTTTTAATTTTGACGGTATACCAGAAGAGCATACAGCCGCTTTGGGGTTACTCATAGCAATCAGCCTTCCGGTTCAGGGGGGGGCATACTGGTTGTTTGGTATGTATCGCGGCCTGTGGCGATTTGCATCCATTCCTGATTTGTTTAGAATTTTAAAGGCCGTGTTTTTCGGCGCTCTGTGTGTAATCGTTATTTTTTCTTTTGTCACCCGCCTGGCCGGTGTTCCACGCTCTGTTCTTTTTTTATATCCTCTTCTTTTAACTGCTGGTCTCAGTTTGCCACGCCTTCTCTATCGCTGGTATAAAGATCAACATTTCACCTTGCGTAAGAAAGAGGGGACACGGATTGTTATTATCGGCGCAGGGAATGCCGGTGAACTCCTGTTACGGGATTTGCGCAATCAGGATGAGTATCAACCGGTAGGTTTTCTTGATGATGATCCTGTTAAGCAGGGGCGAGAAATACACGGTGCGCCTATTCTAGGCAGTGTTGGTGACTTGAGTCAAATAGTTGAAGCTTTTAGCGTTCAGGAGATTGTTATCGCGATTCCGTCTGCTTCCCAGGAAGAGATGCAGCGAATTATGGAATACTGCGGGGCATCAGGGATATCAGTAAGTATTTTACCAACACTGAGGGGAAATGAAAATTACCAGGTTTCCAGTAGTCAACTGCGCCCTTTAACCATTGAAGATTTGCTCGGACGGCAACCAATCAAGCTGGATACTGAAGCTATTCAGGCGTATCTCAAGGGCAAAGCTGTCTTGGTGACAGGTGGTGGTGGATCCATTGGTTCAGAGTTGTGTCGTCAAGTTGCTGACATGAATCCTGCGCGGTTAATTATTTTTGATCATGGAGAGTATAATCTCTACGCCATCGACCATGAACTGCGGCAAAGCTATCCTGATTTGTCGCTGATAGTTGTACTTGGTGATGTGAAAAATCAGGAACGGGTTGACTGGGTGTTCAGGAAATTTACTCCTGACGTTGTTTTCCATGCGGCAGCATATAAACACGTTCCAATGCTGGAAACAAATCCGGCAGAAGGTGTTTCTAATAATGTAGCGGGAACCAGAATAATTGTTGATGCCGCAGATAAATACGGTGTGGAACGTTTTGTTCAGGTTTCCACAGACAAGGCAGTAAACCCTGCTAATGTTATGGGAACCACTAAGCGAATTGGTGAATTGTATTGTCAGAATTTTAATGACCGCTCTGATACCCGCTTTATAACCACCAGGTTTGGAAATGTTTTAGGCTCAGCCGGGTCAGTTGTCCCGCTTTTTCAGCGACAGATTGAAGACGGCGGGCCGGTGACGGTGACTCATCCCGAGATAACCCGTTATTTCA
>JAYEOK010000322.1:0-1543 GCA_034722915.1 Thermodesulfobacteriota bacterium
AGTTATTGGAAAGCCTCTGCTGATAGAGGATCTCTGCCTTTTTGTTGAACCAGATCCCGGACAAGCATTTTTTTATTCAGAGCGTTTCCCATTCAGCAGTCTTACTCACAAATTTATCGATAAAGCACTTCCTACTACAGAAGTTCAGGAGTAAAGCACAACTAATCAACTTAAATAATATTATAATCCAAATCTAATCCAATTCTAATTTTCATCCTGTTTAATACCTCACTGATTATTTTACCCCTTTTCAAACGAAAAATATCAAAAACAGGAGAAAAAAATGAGATTCAGTAATTTTATAAAACTTGCCGCAGTGGCGCTGGCCATGACATTTTTTGCAGATGGCGCTGCAATGGCTGGAGAAAAAATCAGAGTAACCGGCTCTGGTGCAAGCTTCCCGTTCCCAATTTATTCAACCTGGTTCAAAACCTACAGCCGTGCACATAAGGGTACAATTGTTGATTATCAGGCAAAAGGAAGTGGCGCCGGTATTCGCGATTTTATCAATCACACTGTTGATTTTGCAGCCAGTGACGCTGCCATGAAAGACAAGGAAATTGCCCAGGTAAAAGAGGGTGTCCAGTTGCTGCCCATGATCGCCGGCGAAATAGTTCTTGCCTTCAATTTGGAAGGTGTTGCTGAGTTAAAACTGCCAGGCGATGTCTATCCCAAGATCTTTCTTGGAACAATCAAAAAATGGAATGACCCGGCCATTGTTGCAGCCAACCCGGGTGTTACACTGCCGGATGCACCTATCACCGTTGTCAGACGTGCCGACAGCAGTGGAACAACCTTTGTTTTCACCACCCATTTAAGCGCCATCAGCGCTGACTGGAAAAATGGCCCTGGAATTGGCAAGACCGTAAACTGGCCTGCTAACAACCAGATGATTGCCTCCCCCAAAAATGATGGTATCACAGCCACAATCAGACAGACCCCCGGTTCCATAGGATACATAGAATACGGCTATGCAAAAATGGCCAAAGTACCAATGGCATCGCTGCAGAACAAGGCTGGAAAATATATTCAACCAAGTCTTGAAAGCGGTAAAGCTGCTCTTGCCAATGCCACGATTCCTGAAGACATGCGGGTTTGGCTGCCTAACCCTGAAGGTGAAGCATCTTACCCGATCGTGACCTTCACCTGGATGTGTTTTTATAAAAAATACGAAGATCCAAAAGTTGCAGCCCTGCTGCAAGACATGATCAATTACTGTCTCACCGATGGCCAGAAAATGGCGGACAAACTCGGTTACATTCCTCTTCCTGCAAATGTAGTTGAGGTCGTTAAAAAAGCAGCACAAAATATCCAGTAATTCCAGCACCGGATAAAAAGAACCACGGGTTGTCACAATTACCCGTGGTTCAACCTGCTTTATATCCCCACATGGAGTAACAAATAAAATGGCTTCATCACTATCAAACCAGCCGTCAGGTCACAATGGCTCAATTGCTGTACCGCCGACGCCGAAAGACATTCTTCTGGATCGTCTCTTTCGGACACTTACTGCAAGTTTTGCCTGGCTGACTCTGCTGCTGAT
>JAYEOK010000323.1:0-24237 GCA_034722915.1 Thermodesulfobacteriota bacterium
ACAGGCCTTTACATGCTTCATCACAAAAATGATGCACTGGTAAAGCCAGCACAAGCTGCTCTGACAGAATATCACTGCTTTCAATTACAGGATCTGAAAGGTACAGTACTTCGCAGTCTTCCCTGGTGCAATTATACTCAGAAGCCATCTGCGGTAGGTCTTCCAGTCGTAATTGGTACCTGAAATCCTGATCAACACAAAACTCAACGCTTTCTCCACAGCGGTCACAGCTTGTAACGACCGTAGCTTTCATATTTCCTGCAAGAATATATAAATCTGCAGTTCGTTGACTAAGCAGAAATCTTGCCTGCACTTCTGCAGTTAGCCCAGCACCGACATCCGAGAACTGAAATGATTCCTCAACATCGATGCTACGAGACTCAGCTATATTATCAATAAGTAGAATTTTCATGATTCCTTCACAACTGACAATACAGATAAGCAAACAAAACTGACAAAAATACCCAATTTTAAGAAGAATGGCTAGGAAAAAATTCCAATTTCCCTAATCCCTGCGAAAACAATAGAATATAGGTAACCCCGGTGATGAACGGGAAAGCCGGGATAAGTACCTTGGTGGTATTTGCAATTTACTAACATTAAAAATACGTTCCATTTTCTTGTTTTTTATGACAGGAATTAGGGAGTAAGGTACTAAAAAGAAGTCTTAGAGTATGCGGACAAGTCGCTCTGAAGTTTTTTCCAGACGCAGACTGACAATGGAAAAAAGATATTCAAGAAAACAGAAAGCACTCTCGGGAAATTGTTTCTGAAAACTGGAAAAATCGTTCCTTTCAAGACAGGAAAGCCTGCTTTCCACAATGGCAGTCACCCGTGTATTTCGGAGATGAAATTGTAACAAGGCAGCTTCACCGACCACAGCTCCAGGATCAAGTATTGCGATCATCTGCATTTTTTCCAGAAAACCGGTATATTTATGAACGCCTAACCGTCCTTCGTTTAAAAAAAAGAGTCTCTCAGCTGGCTCATTGCAACCGAACAAAACTCCGCCTGCTGCCAGTTTTTGCTCTGTAAACAACGAAATAAATTCATGCCTCACAGCATCGTCAGAAAAACCAATGGAGGATAAAAAATCATCCACTATCTGAATTCCTCAACATCAAAAGAGGAATTTTTTTCTTCAATAATCTTCACTAAACCGTCAAATTTTTTCTTTCTCAGAATCGATTTAAACTGTTCCCGATAATTGCGAATCAGACTCACGCCTTCAATATTAATATCGTATACCCGCCAGCCCGTATCTGTATTCAGCATGACATAATTAACAGGAAGAAACGTATTTTCATCATAAATAACAGTAGAGACCGCAGCCTTTTTCCCCTTTACCCGTTCATCTTTATAGACAATTGTCTGACCTGAATACTCTTCAAGTTTTCCAAGGTAGGCATTTTCAAGAAGCTTAGTGAAGAGCCGGGTAAAATGCTCTCGCTCCAGAGGATCAATCTTCCTCCAGGTTTGACCAAGCACACGTTTTGACATCTCTTTAAAATTAAATACTTGCATAGCAATATCCATAAATTTTGCACGCCTCACATCCTTCTGCTCATTGCCTGCAAGGCTTGGATCACTGAGAACAGCCATACTAGCATTTAATTTAGGTTTCAATACCTCGGTAGGTCCTGAAGAGGCCATCACCACAGGCACAACTCCCACCAAGACGACACAAACAAACACGGAAAACAGCCATTTTATATTCATTTTATTTTTTCTCTTTCAAACAACTTATAACTGATTATCACTTCGTTGTTCTATTGTATTATCTTCAATCATGTTTCTCCGATAGTCCAAGTATACCTGACGCATTGACACATACGGATCCAAGGAATATTTTTTCAAATCTTCATACACATCGGGGTTGAGGGAAAGCATATTCACCCTGCTCAGCGAGTAATATCCGAAACTCTGCAAGGTATCATCAATAATATACCCCATGGGATGAGTATATACATCTGCAACAAAACCAACGGTGTCTCGTATGTTGGATGGACCAATAATTGGCAGGCAGAGGTAAACGCCTTCACCAACACCCCAGTACCCTAGAGTCTGCCCGAAGTCTTCCAGCTTTGGCTCAAGGCCAAATTCGATCAGTGCCGGATCGGTGAGACCATAGACCCCAATTGTGGAATTAATCAAAAATCGTGAAAGCACTACTCCGGCATCGCTGATTTTCCCTTGCAACACATTATTTATAAAGCGAATGGGAGCCGCAATATTATGAAAAAAGTTACCGATTACATAACGGATATCAAATGGCAACACAGCGGTATAAGCGATGTTCAACGGGTCCAATACCCAATAATAGAGTTTATCGTTAAACTCAAAAAAAACACGGTTCATGGGCTCAAGCGGATCACAACAAAACTCTTCAACGCCAAACTCTTCATCAAAAAAGTCATCGCTTAACAGCATATCCATTTCATCGCCCTGTTTTTCCATACCTGTATCCTGGTCAAGGGCAGCACTTTTTTGCTGCGCACAGCCAGCGCACAGGAACAAGGACAAAATCATCAAAAACACAAACGCATGTTTAATACTGATAAATGTTCTCATGGAATCTGAATGTCTCACGTTTATTCCACATCTCCAAAAGCAAATTTACTTATTAACGATTCAATATCCACAGATGACTCTGTCTCAGTCAGCACATCGCCGTCCTTAAAGAGATCCTCATCACCACCAAGGCTGATTGCGATGAACTTATCTCCAATTAAGCCCAGTGATTTCACAGAAGCCATGGAATCAACCGATACCTGAACATCATTATCTATGTCTAAGGCAACATTTGCAACACCGTCTTCATCAAGCCAGATCTTTGAGACCATACCAACCTCTACGCCGGCTACCTGGATCGAAGCACCTTTTTTCACTCCTGCAATGTTATCAAACTGAGCAATTACAGTATAATTTGTGCTGCTGAAAAAAGAGACTTCTCCAAGTTGCAGGGTCAGGTAGCCAAAAGCACCAAAGCCAGCAATCATGAAAATGCCTACCAGAAATTCCATGCTGTTTTTCATTGTTCCACCAAATGACTCTGATAAATTTCACCCATTGTGGTTTGTACAAATTCTTTAATATGGGGTTTCTGCGACCATTGTATTGCCTCTGGAGAGGGAAAAACATCCACCTCTCCATTGTTGATAACAATCACCTGATCAGCAAGATTAAATATCTTAGGTATATCATGACTGACAATAATCGAAGTATAACCTGCCTGGGCCTGGGTGAAAGCAAAAAGCTCATAAATTTCCTGCGTCATGACCGGATCCAGTCCTGTGGTTGGTTCATCAAAAAGCATTATTTCAGGTTTCAGTTGCAAGGCCCTTGCAAGCCCTGCCCTTTTTCTCATGCCACCACTGAGCTGTGCAGGGAATTTATTTTCATGTCCCAGTAATTCCAAATGTTCCAGGCTGGATAACACCAGATCCTTGATTTCTGACTCCGACTTTTTGGTTCTCTCACGTAACGGCAGGGCAACGTTATCAAAAACAGTCATGGAATCAAACAGGGCAGACCCCTGAAAAAGTACACCGAATCTGGATCGCAATTCTTTCAACTTTCTGCCCCGAGCATTGGTGATATCATCCCCGGCAACAAGTATCTGCCCACCATCTGCCTGCATGAGACCAAGCACCAACTTCAGGGTGACACTCTTTCCCTGTCCGCTCCCCCCTGCAATCACCGTAGTTTTTCCAGTAGGAAGGGAAAAACTAACCTTATCCAAAATGACCTGCCTGCCGCCATCATCCCTGATAAAAACCTTCTCAACATCTTTAAACTCTATGGCATAGTCATTCATAGCATAATGGCAGTAATAAGATAATCAAAAATAAGAACTGAAATTGATGACATAACAACGGCCTGAGTTGTGACCTTGGACACACTGCGGGCACCAAATCCTACCCCCCTGATCTGGTGAACAAAATAACCACGACCAGTGCATATCCAGACAATCAGCAGTGCAAAAACAAATGATTTAACGGTACCAAGCCAGATATCATGGTTGGTAACACTACCGCGCATCCCATCAAAATAACTTCCAGGATTTACACCCATTAAATGTACTCCGGCAATATAACCACCGCCAATGCCCACCACATCAAAAAGCACAGTTAGCAGAGGTACTGAGATGAGTGCAGCAAGAAGTTTAGGAGAAATAAAATAACGAAAGGGATCAACCGCCATACAATCAAGCGCATCAATCTGTTCTGAAATTCGCATAATGCCAAGTTCTGCACACATTGCAGATCCGGCACGACCAGTCACCATTAAAGCAGTAAGGACAGGACCGAGTTCCATAATAAGTGTGAGCGATACCGCCGAGCCAAGCATTCCTTCAGCACCAAATTTATGCAGAGAATAATAGCCCTGCAACCCAAGTACCATGCCGGTGGAAGCAGCTGTAAAAAAAATAACAACCAGCGAATTCACTCCAATAAAACTCAGCTGACGCATAAATTCAGCAAAGCGAAAAGGCGGACGGAAACAGCCTTGCACCATCTGCAGGAGGTACAATCCCATACGCCCAAAATCATTAACTACAGTGATTCCTGTACAGCCAAGTCGGGCTATAAAATTTTGTTGCATGAGATTTTCTTAGAAAAAATTTTAATTACAGACGGTTGTCATCTTTGACAATCGTACAAAACTTATTGCCTTAAATGGTTACGTATTTTTTTATATTGTTCATTGCTCAATATTTACCAAAATTCATTAGCACAATCTATTTATGATAAATTCAGGAAGAGGGAATGTCAATGTTCTAACACCGGTAAACGGTAAGTGAGGCCGGCATAAGTGCCTTGTTGGTATATCCAACTTGCTAATGTTAAACGAACTTTTCATTTTCTTGTTTTTTATGACAGCTTTTGAGGAGTAAGGCACTAAAATAAGTTTATCTCAAACAAAACGCAGATTTCCCCCAAACACGAAGTATCTCAGTCCCTCGAACAGAACCTTCAACGACCAAAAAAATTAATTTTTCCTTGGATCAAACGTCTCACGCAAAGCTTCTCCGATAAAAATAAGAAGCACCAGAGTCCCAACCAGGACAAAAAAAGTGGAAAGCGATAGCCACCATGCATCAATATTTGCCTTCCCCTGAGCAAGTAATTCTCCAAGGCTTGGTGTTGACGGTGGTACCCCAAGGCCCAGGAAGTCAAGGCTGGTGAGAGCGAGGATTGAGGCAGACATCCTGAAAGGCAAAAAGGTAATCACCGGAGTCATTCCATTGGGAAGAAGATGACGACACATGATGGTTATATTTGAAACCCCAAGGGCTCTTGCAGCCTTGACATATTCCATATTTCTTCCTTTTAAAAATTCAGCCCGGACATAATCAGAAAGCCCCATCCAGCTGAATAGCGAAAGAAGAACAAGAAGGAGAAGCACACTCGGTTTAAAGATTGAAGCAAAAATAATCAGGAGATACAGTTCAGGCATTGCACCCCATATTTCAATAAAACGCTGAAAAAAGAGGTCTGTCCTGCCACCCAAATATCCTTGAACAGCTCCTGCTATGATACCAACAAGAGTTCCCACCGCAGTCAGGGCAAATCCAAAAAAGACGCTCAAACGAAAGCCATACAGTAAACGGGCAAAGACATCCCGCCCTCTGTCATCAGTGCCAAGTATGTTTTCTCTGGTTGGCGGTGATGGAACAGGACCATCGATATTAAAATTTATAGATTGGAAGCTATGTCGGTTGGGTGGAAAAAAAATCCTGTTCCCATTGCTCGTGAGTATCTCATGCATATAGGGGTCGAGATAATCAGTTTCAGTTTCAAAATCTCCGCCAAAAGTTGTTTCCGGATAGTTCACCAGCAACGGGAAGTAGGTTTGGCCCTTGTAAATAACCAACAGGGGAACATCATTGGAAATTGCTTCTGCAAAAAGACTTCCTATAAAAAAGAAAGCAAAAATAAGAAGGCTATACAACCCTCTGCGGTTGCGACAAAATCTTCGCCACCTCCTGCGTGCAAGCCCTATTGATTCTTCTTTTTTCTGTCCTTTAATCGGCGTTGTCAAAACTAATCCTCGGATCAACTACAACATAACTTAAATCTGATAACAAACGGGAAAACAGGCCAATGAGAGTAAAAAAGTACAAGGTTCCAAGCACAACAGGATAATCCCGATTCAATACAGACTGATAAGCAAGCAAGCCCATGCCATCCAATGAAAAAATCGTTTCAATAAGCAGACTGCCTGTAAAAAAAGCCCCTATAAAATAGCCTGGAAATCCTGTTATAATAGGAATAATTCCATTCCGAAAAACATGTTTATATAAAACCTGCTGTTCACTCAAACCCTTTGCGCGGGCCGTCAGTACATACTGTTTACGAATTTCTTCCAGAAATGAATTCTTCGTCAGCATGGTCATGACAGCCAGGCTCCCGACAGCCCCGGAGGTGATGGGCAAAACCATATGCCAGAGATAATCGAGAATTTTACTGATTATGCTCATTTCAGACCAGCCATCGGAAACAATTCCCCGCAACGGAAAAATATTCCAAAACGAACCGCCACCAAAAAGGACAATGAGAACAATGGCCAGAACAAATCCTGGAATAGCATATCCTATAAGGATTGCAGTGGAACTCAAGATATCAAAGCGAGAACCATCCCGGACGGCCTTACTGATCCCAAGTGGAATACAAACCCCGTAAACAATAAGAAAACTCCACAAACCCAATGACATGGAAACTGGCATACGCGAGATCACCAAATCAACCACCGACTGGTGATAATAATATGAGGTACCGAAATCAAAAACCAGATAGTTTTTCATCATGGTTAAAAAACGTGTCAATGGGGGCTGATCAAAACCATAAAGTTCCTTGAGCTGTTCCACACGACTGTTATCAAGCCCGGAATCGCCGCGATAAAATGAGGCCCCACTGGAAACTTCCCCACCCTGGCCCAGACCTTCCATCTGGGACAGCAACTGTTCCACCGGTCCACCCGGTACAAACTGGGTTACAATAAAGGTGAGAAGCATCACCCCGAACAGGGTTGGAATCATTAATCCAATACGTTTTAAAATATAAAATATCAAATCAGATGTTTAATCCTTGTAATTTCTAACTTTTCATGTCTAGTTGCAAATATGTATTTCTATTTGTGCCTGACACCGGTGATGAACGGTGGGCCAGCATAAGTACCTTGTTGGTATATCCAACTTGCTAACGTTAAACGAACTTTTCATTTTCTCGGAGTCGGAGTTTATACCCTGTCTCTTTAGGGTGCTTACCTGTTTTTTATGACAGCTTTTCATGAGTAAGGCACTAACACCGGTAAACGGTAAGTGAGGCCGGCACTCATTTCAGTACCCCCTCGAGGGGTATAAGTGCCTTGTTGGTATGTTTAACCTGCTAACTTTAATAGAACTTTCCATTTTCTTGTTTTTTATACCCCTCAAGGGGGTACTGAAAAGAGTGACAGGAATTAACGAGTAAGGCACTAATAACCCTTATGTGGTAAATAAAAATGATTACAACAGCAGAAGATCTCAAGGCCCTGATGGAAAGGGCACACAAAACTGACGCAGTAGCACTCGACACCGAATTCATATGGGAACGTACCTTCTACCCCAAACTGGGCCTGATTCAACTGGCTCTTTCCAATGAAGAATGTTTCCTTATCGATCCCTGTGCCTTAGAAGATCTTTCTCCACTTGGAAAATTACTCGCTGATCCAGCAGTTGTCAAAATATTTCATGATGCCCCTCAGGATCTTGCCATTTTGCGCAATGCAACAGGAAAAGACCCCCAGAATATCTTTGACACCAGGCTTGCTGCTGGTTTCGGTGGTCTCAGTTCCACGCTTTCGCTCTCTGCTCTCATTGAACTGCTGCTGGATATCAAACTGAACAAAAGCGAGACCAGAACAAACTGGCTGAAACGGCCACTGGATTCCAAGCAAACTGACTATGCCCTGGATGATGTCCGATATCTGCGGGCAGCTCGTATTCTCCTGCTTGCCCGGGTCCTGCCCACCACTAGAAAATGGATGGAAGAAGAACTGCGTCGCCTGAACAAACCCGAAAATTATATAGGTATAAGTGATGACAAACGGTATACAAAAATCAAAGGTGCCGGCAGCCTGAGTCAATTTCCTTTAGCAATTCTTCAGGAACTGGCTATCTGGCGTGAAAAAGAAGCCAAGCGCAGGAATCGACCGCGAGGTCATATCATCAGGGACTCAGTACTGCTCGCCATTGCTAAAGGACGCTTGCGTGACAACGATGCCATACAGAGCTGTGGAGAAATTTCTGCTAAAACTGTAGCAGCATATGGAGACAAGCTCAGTCAATTGGTGGGGATTGGGCTGAAACGGTCGGAAACAGATTGCCCACAGCTTCTACGCGAAACAAAACTCAATAAGACAGAACAAACAGCGCTCTCCAGACTACAGGATTATATTACCCTCAAAAGTGATGTGAATGGTGTCGACCCGGCACTTATTGGCAACAAAGGTGAACTCAAAAGATGTATCAAAAACACCTCACCTTCCACATCTCGACAGAAAAAAGGCTGGAGAAAAGAATTTCTTGCTGAAATGAAAGAATAAAAAGAGTTTTTTACAGGATGAATATCTATTTTGCAGGTGCCATTCGTGGGGGACGCGAAGACGCTGAACTCTACGCCACTCTCATTCAATTTCTTAAAACCTGCTCCACTGTTCTCACTGAACATGTTGGGAATGATGCTCTTCTTGACAAAGAACTCTTTCTCTCAGAGGAAGAAATCTTTGATCGGGATATACAATGGCTGGAACAGGCTGATGTACTTATAGCTGAAGTCTCAACACCATCGCTTGGTGTCGGATATGAGCTTGCAGTTGCGGAAAAACTGGGGATTCCATGCTGCTGCCTGTTTCGAAAGCAACAGCACAGAACTCTTTCAGCGATGATTGCCGGCAATCCTTTTTTCAAGGTAATAGTGTACGAAGACAGTACAGAAGCAGTTACACGCATAAGCACCTTTCTGCAGCAGTCTTCTATTATCAAATCAGTCCCCTCTCAAAATTAAACTCCATTGTTCCGGGTAGAGCGCGGTCTGCGGCATATGCATCAAGAATCTCCTGCCCTGCAACAGCCAGGAAACCAATGCCACTTAAATCCACAATAAAACGGCAACAGCCCATATTACGAAGCTGCTGAATTTTCCCAAGTAATGAAAATTGTTTTTCAGCACGAGTAACAGTCAGCCCGTCACTCTTCTGCAGATGAAGCAAATCCCCTTTGTCATTATGCAAAGAAAACTTTTGCTTTTTAATTGTGGAGGCAATCCGGGAAGTAAAAAGATCAACAGGGCTGAAAACAGTCATGATCAGTTTGTCAGCCCCCCCTCCTGCAAACAAATCCTTCACATTCCCTCTATCGTCTTCAATTGACAAACAGCACTCATGGATGCCAAGATCCCGCATGGCTTCAACAGCCTGGCTGTTTAAAGAATAAAGCCATGGCCCGGCGATGAGATGTACGCTGGCAGGAGAGTTGAACAGCTCAAAATGAGCCGTGTTATTCAAGCGAAAATGTAAAAATCCAGCCGCGCGTGATTCCGCAATCATTTTCTCCAGTGCTTTCCAGTTACAATCAAACACCATGGAAGGCAGATCCCAGACAACGCATTGGCGCTCCGATGGCCCCCAGGCAAGCTTCCTCGTCTCTTCCAGCATTTGATGGTTCAGGGGGAAGATAAACTGAAAATCAGAATTCTCACTGACAGCCTTCACATCCATTAGCTGATCTGTAACGACATACAGTTTATCTAACCCCGGTGATGAACGGGAAAGCCGGGATAAGTACCTTGGTGCTATTTGCAATTTACTAACATTAAAAATACGTTCCATTTTCTTGTTTTTTATGACAGGAATTAGGGAGTAAGGTACTAAATATTTTTTTTCTTTCAAACAATCAAAAGGCTGAATTGCCTCCTTCACCTTTTGAGCTTGTTGCTCTGCCTGCTCTTTTTGTTTCTCCTCTACAAGCCTTAGAAGATATCCGTAGAAATCACGTCTAATTTCCTTTAATCGACTTGGTTTTATCACAACCGGTGGTAAATCCACGGCTTCAAGCTTCTTGAGTGACAAAGTTGGATATCCGGTACGGGCAAATACTTTCGCAAGTGTTTCTTTGGTCAAAGGAGATTTGTCAGCAGTAATCATTTCCACAGGATATTCTTTTTTCACTTCCAGGGCATCAACAGAAGCCGCGACACAGATAGAAAGCGTTTTTTCTTTGCACTGGATAGTCAATGCTACATTGTGTGCTTGAAGAGGTGCTGATTTCAGCCTTCTGCGACAAGCCTCTTCACTCATTGTGAAGGTCTTGCCCGTGGCAAGCTTAAACACCAGATCACCAACGCTCACCTTTCCTTTAAAAGGAAGTGGAATGGAAACAGTACTTCCTTTACCTGCACGTTTCACCGCACGTTTCCCAAGGTACATTTTTCTCACCGTAAAACCCTGCCCTGCTCTATCACTGCCAGGTTGAATACGGAGACGATCTCCCACATATAATGAGGCACTGCTTTTAAAGGTTACAGACTTTCCGTGCAGCCGATCTACCTTAGCAACAATTTTTCCTATTCCACCTTTCTTGTTGGGTAATACAATATCAGTTCCGTCAGAACCGAGTAAAAAACCTGTACTGCTCTGTCTCCCCAAGGCATTTTCAAGCTTTTCGCGGGCCTCAAGGATTGCCTCTTTCTCAGCCCCAACCTGAGCATCAATCACAGTTCGATAGGCAGAAACCACAGAAGCCACATACTCAGCACTTTTCATGCGACCTTCAATCTTTAGACTCATGACGCCAGCTTGAGCCAGTTTAGGTATCAGTTCAATTGTGGAAAAATCACTGGTACTGAAATAAAATCCCGATTCCTGCTTATGATGGTAACGCCTCCTGCAAGGCTGTATACAACGGCCTCTATTGCCGCTCCTGCCATCTATATATGAGGAATAGAGACAATGGCCTGAAATTGAATAGCAGAGAGCCCCATGGATAAAATGTTCAAGCTCAAGGCTGCTGTTGCGACCAATATATGCAATTTCATCAAGACTCAACTCTCTTGCCAGTACAGCTCTTGTGAATCCTAATTTCTCCAGCATCCGAACCCCGGCAAGATTATGGATAACCATCTGAGTTGAAGCATGAAGTGGAATTTTCGGGAAATGGGTATGGGCCAAACGGTACAGGCCAGGATCCTGAATAATCAGCCCGTCAACGCTTACACGTTCAAGCTCTTGCAGTACCTCAATGAGGGATGCTATTTCCGTCTCCTTGACCAAAGTATTCAGAGCAATATAAATCTTTTTGCTGTTGGAATGGGCATAGCCGGATAGTCGATCAAGCTCTTTTAAAGAAAAATTTTTGGCCTTGGCTCGCGCCGAAAATGTTTTAAGACCACAAAACACTGCATCTGCACCATTTTCAAAAGCGGCAAAAAACGATTCCAGTGATCCGGCTGGTGCAAGAAGTTCCAGGTTGTTTTGTTGTGCAAATGTCATTTTTCTACGTTTGAATTGAGCTTATTAGCTAACACCGATAAACGGCAAGTGAGGCCGGCACTCATTTCAGTACCCCCTCGAGGGGCATAAGTGCCTTGTTGGTATATCCAACTTGCTAATGTTAAACGAACTTTCCATTTTCTTGTTTTTTATACCCCTCAAGGGGGTACTGAAAAGAGTGACAGGAATTAAGGAGTAAGGCACTAACACCGGTGATGAACGGTAAGCCGGTATAAGTACCTTATCAGAATATTTTCTTTGAAAAAAACAAGAAAATATTCTGTAAGGTACTAAAAACAAAAAGCCCTCCAACAGGGATTGGAGGGCTTGTCATTTTTAACTTTATGAACAAAACAGCCTAGCTGTTATTCAAAATATCCTCGATGCTTTTCTCATCAACTTTGTGCGCGAAAATAGCCTGCAGTAAAGGCTCCACTTTGTTCATATCCCCTTCCTGCAGAAGAAATCCCGGGAGAGGCAAGGCCTTCACTATCCGGGCACGTCCCTGGTCAGAGAGTGATGCAGGAAGGAATTCCACATACTTTCTGTTTTCAGGAAGATCGCAAAGCGAAAGAAGGACATCCAGCATATTCCCCCAATATTCCCCCTGTCCAAGATGCTCAATAATCTGCATCACAGCCGTTGATGCTGAAAGATAGCTATCATTTATCACAGCTGCTACATTCGGACTGCAGGTCTCTGTTGAGGCAAAACAGCGACAGGAAAAGGGCCTGACCTCATAAATCGAACAACAGTTATCCTCAAGAAACGGGCACGGCTCGCTACTGCCATAAGATTCAGGTTCAACATCTTCTCCCTTGAAACAGCTTGCGGCAAAACCATTGGTGGTCATCGCCGGTTTTTCAGTCGCTGCTTTTTCCTGCAGCCTCGCAGCAAGCCATTCCATTTTTCCCTGTTCACGAATAAAACGGTGAATATGGTCTCCTTCAACTGCGGTAATCAAGACATTCTGAGTGCAGCAGGCAGCGCATCCTTTTTTGCAGGCAAGATCCTCGTCAATCCATTTTTCAAACTCTTCATAGATCCCCAGGAGAACTTTTTCTTTCATTGGAAGCATTTTTTTCCTTTATCCATTTATATAACCGGTATTTATAGCTACAAACTAAGCTGTTGACTTTTTAAAAGAGTATTAACTATAGTGCGTAAGCTAATATTTGCCTATGTTTTTAACTATCACCCACAAAAACCCCAAAAAAAACGCCTTAGGAACGGGAATTAAATAACCTGAACATATTTCGCCGCAATTTTTTCGTCAGCGACACTTTAAAAAGCTTTGCATACTCCCTGTATGTAACGGTTTTTAAAGTATTGCTGGCGGAACAAAGGGCAAGAAAGATGTTCAGGTTATTTAATGTACGTTCCTTACCCTATAACTACCGTCCCCCCGGACATGGCAAAACACTTGCTAACCCCGGTGATGAACGGGAAAGCCGGGACTCAGTTTAGTGCCCCCTTGTGGGGTGTAAGTACCTTGGTGCTATTTGCAATTTACTAACACCGGTAAACGGTAAGTGAGGCCGGCATAAGTGCCTTGTTGGTATAGCCAACTTGCTAACGTTAAACGAACTTTCCATTTTCTTGTTTTTTATGACAGCTTTTCAGGAGTAAGGCACTAACATTAAAAATACTTTCCATTTTCTTGTTTTTTATGACAGGAATTAGGGAGTAAGGTACTAACCCGGTTCAACCGGAAACAATTCAGTTCACTGGATAAGTGCCTTATCAGAATATGTTCAAAAAAAAACAAGAAAATATTCTGTAAGGCACTAAAGGCTCACTCCCAGATAACCATGCCAAGCAACTCAATTCGCTTTGCTTTTAATCAAACGGAACAAATTCAATGATTCGCAACTCACAACTCCTGACTCTCTGTTTCGCTCTCTTGATCACACTATCAGCCTGCTCAACCGACAAAAAAGATGCTGAACAAGCCCCGCCTCCTCAAGCCCCCCCTCTCCCTGTAGAGACTGTAACTGTGCAGAAAGAGGCGGTTCCCATCTGGCTTGAATACACAGGAAAAACTGAGGCAACACAACGTATTGAAGTCCGTGCCCGAGTATCAGGAATACTTGAAAAGATTCTCTTTGAGGATGGAGACTATGTCAAAAAAGGACAGCAGCTCTTCACCATAGAAAAAACATCTTATCAGGCAGCACTTGATCAGGCCCTTGCCGTTGTCGAACAGGATAGAGCTACCTTAAAACTTGCTGTTACCGATGTTCAACGCTACAGGCCACTGGTTCGCAAAGACCTTGCCCCCCAGGCAACACTTGATCAATATGTGGCAAGGGCAGATGAACTGCGTGCCCGGATCAAATCCGACCAGGCTGCGGTACGAGAGGCAAAACTCAGACTCAGCTATACAGACGTCCGTGCCCCAAGCCCCGGACGCGTGGGTCGCAGGCAAGTCGATATTGGTAATATTGTAGGCTATGGAGAGCAAACCCTGCTCACAACCATCATCTTTGATGATCCAATGTACGCCTACTTCAATCCCAGTGAAGAAGAGTTCCAGGTCATGCGCCAACATAAATCTGTTGATATCATGCTGGCAAATATTCGTGTTCCGGATACTCGAGTTCACCTTGTAAATCGTGAAGATTATAAGGGAAAAGTAGATTTTGGTGATAACCGGGTAGATCGCATGACAGGCACCATCACCATGCGTGCCATTGTGGGCAACAGTGAACACGATCTCCTTGAGGGAACATTTGTCTACGTTGATGTCTTTGTTACTGATAAGGCAAAATTGATCATGATTCCACCAGGTGTGGTGCTGGAAGATCAACAGGGAAGTTTTCTCTATATCGTAAATACTGATAACAAAGCAAAACGAGTCAATGTCAAGCGGGGTTTTGAATCCAGATATTATGTTCAAATCACAGATGGATTGCAGGACGGTGACACAATAATTATCTCAGGATTGCAAAAAGTCAGTGAAGGTCGAGCTGTTACTGCCACAGATGTAACCAAGGAAAAAAGTGTCCTGGCTGTTATGCAGCAAGAAAAAATGACTGCAACGGAGTAAGCATGCTATCCATATTTTTCATCAAACGCCCTATCTTTGCCATGGTCATTGCCTTGATGACCGTTATTGCCGGAGCTGTCTGTATTGTTATTCTTCCAATCCAGGAATATCCTGATGTAACACCTCCAACGGTCATCGTTTCCGCCACCTATGTTGGTGCCAATGCATATACCGTTGAAGAGACTGTTACCCGCCCCCTTGAAGCCCAGATTAACGGGGTCAAGGGCATGATTTATATGGATTCTTCATCCACCAGTTCCGGCACTGCAACCATCACAGTATATTTCGAACCTGGCTATGATCTCGATATCGCAACCGTTGATGTGCAGAACAGGGTTTCCATGGCAACACCACAATTGCCGGCTGAAGTAAAACAACAAGGTGTCATTGTAGATAAGCAGTCCCCTTCCGTTGTCTGTTTTATCGCCCTCACAGGAGATGAACAATTTGATGACAAATATTTAAGCAACTTTGTCAACATAAACATTCTCGATGAATTACGCCGTATCCCTGGTGTTGGTAAGGCCGACAACATGGGAGAAAAAAAATATTCCATTCGAGTCTGGATGGATCCTGATCGTATCAAATCCCTTGGACTCAGCCCCAACGATATCATCAGCTCAATCCAATCGCAGAACAAACAGGCATCACTTGGTCGAATAGGTGCCGCACCTACCTATGAAAATCAGCAAATTGAATTTGTCCTTACCTCAGAAGGTCGCTTGAACCAGGTTAAAGAGTTTGAAAACATCATTGTCAAATTCAAAGACGATGGAACACTGATTTACTTAAAAGATGTGGCCAGTGTTGAACTGGGCTCAGAGAAATATGACTGGAACGCCCTGGTAAACAAAAAACAGGCAGCACTGGTTGGAATTTACCAGCTACCAGGCTCCAACTCTCTGCAGATCAGAGAAGCAGTGAAACAAAAGATGGACGAACTGCAAGCTCGTTTCCCTGAAGGAGTTAAATACTCAATCCCATACGACACTACACTTTTTGTGGATGTCGCAATTAATAACGTGATAGAAACATTAATTGTTGCCGTAGTGCTGGTTGTGCTCACTATTCTTTTGTTTCTAGGCTCTATTCGTCCCACCATCATCGCAGTTATCGCCATTCCTGTCTCTCTTGTTGGTACCTTTGCTGCTTTACAGGCCGTCGGCTTCTCCATCAACTTTCTCACCCTTTTCGGCTTAATTCTTGCCATTGGTATTGTGGTCGATGATGTGATCCTGGTTGTGGAAAATGTTGAACGAATCTCCAGTGACGAACCTGAACTAACAATTCCTCAGGTTGTAAAAAAAGCCATGCTCCAGCTTATTGGCCCTATCATAGCCACCACCCTTGTTCTTGTGGCTGTTTTTGTCCCGGTTTCTTTTATGCCTGGGCTGACCGGTTCCATCTACCGCCAGTTTGCTCTTACCATCTGTTTCTCAGTACTTATATCCTCGGTGAATTCGTTATCACTCTCGCCGGCCCTTGCTGCCATCCTTATTAAAAAACAGATGGCAGGCAGCCGGAAGTTTATCCTTTTCAGATGGTTCGACACTTTTTTCGATAAGATTACAGAAATCTACAGTGCCATTGTCAACTTCCTCATTAAAATCAGATATCTTGTCATGCTGGTCTTTTTCGGCCTGCTTTTTGCCACCTACTATCTTTTCACCATTATTCCTTCAGGCTTTATTCCAGAAGAAGATAAGGGTGGTTTGATGGTTATGTTTAATCTAAAACCCGGTTCATCCATCGAAAAGACTTCTGCTGTAAGAAAAGATTTTGAAGATCTTCTTCTGAATATTCCAGGAATCGAAACCCTTGTCATCATTGATGGCTATAACCTCCTTACCAATAGCCTTGATTCTTCTGCAGGAGCAGGTTTTATCACACTCACACCATGGGATGAGCGGACAAGCCCGGAACTTCATGTTGATGCCATTATAAGGGCAATCAACGTACAAGGACAATCCATCACCAATGCCAATGTTGTTGCCTTTAATGTTCCAGGGATTCCTGGACTAGGTACAGTGGGTGGCTTTGATTTCAGACTGCAAGATTACTTTTCAAGTGATCTGAATACCTTTGTAAATTACTCAGGCCAACTCATCGAAGAAGCCAACAAAGACCCTCGGATTGGAATGGCATACACCACATACACTCCCAATTATCCCATGCTTGCAGTTGATGTTGACCGTAAAAAGGCAGCTGCTCTTGGCGTGGGAATGGCTGAGTTGTATTCCACCATGCAAGCCTATTTTGGATCCTATTATGTGAATGATTTTTCAAAATACGGCAAAGTCTACAGGGTTTTCATACAGGCTGACAAAACCTTTAGAAGTGATGTAAGTGATATCCAAAGACTCTTTGTGAAAAATTATCAGGGGAAGATGGTACCCCTTTCGGCCCTTGTTAACGTACGCTTTGAAACCGGTCCTCAAAACCTGACCCATTATAATATGTATCGCTCCATCACAATAAATGGAAGTGCAGCGCCGGGATACAGTTCCGGACAAGCAATGGCAGCCATGGGTGAAATTTCCGAGAAAGTACTGCCACCAACGAAAACTTATGGCTTTGACTGGTCCGGCATGTCGTATCAGGAACTGCTTGCCGGTAATATGACAGTCTATGTTTTCACCTTTGCCATTGTTGCCGTTTATCTCTTTCTCTGTGCTCAGTTTGAAAGCTGGGTACTTCCCATTATGATCCTGCTCCCTGTCCCACTTGTTATGATGGGGGCTCTCATTGGCCAGCTGCTCACAGGGATTGAAAACAATCTTTTTGCCCAGGTTGGACTTATCCTGCTCATTGGCATGTCCACCAAAAATGCCATCCTGATCATTGAATTTTGTAAAGAACAGCGGGAATCCGGTTTATCTATTCTGGAATCAGCATCCAGCGCAGCACGCCTGCGCTTCAGACCTATCATGATGACGATTATCTCCTTTCTTTTAGGAACTCTGCCACTCGCCATGGCAACAGGAGCCGGGGCCGTGAGTATGCGCTCCATCGGTGTTGTCATCGTTGGTGGTATGATTACTGCAACCTTTGTTTCAACATTGCTGGTTCCAGTTATATACGTTCTCATGGAAACGCTTAGAGAAAAATTTGTCGATGTTGAAGAAGAAGTGCGTAACCGGGAACTTGTTTAGTGCCTTACTCCTTAAAAGCTGTAATAAAAAAACAGATACGCACCCCAAAGAACCAGGGTACTCTTTTTAGTACCCCCTTGAGGGGTATAACCCCCGACTCCTAGAAAACTGAAAGTACTATTAAAGTTAAGCACTTGACTATACCACCAAGGCACTTACACCGGCTCTCCTTACCGTTTACCGGCGTTAAGTTTCACACATTCAGACAGGTAACACTATGCATCACACAGTAAAATTTTTAGTATTACCCCTTTTCCTGTACGTCATGGCCAGTTCGGAAAATGGCTACAGCATGGAAACGGCAGAATCTCCTGAACTTGGGCTGAACGATTTTGTTGAACTTGCCCTGCAAAACAATCCTGAAATTATTGTTGCACGCAATCAGGTCTGGGCAGCAGAAGGAAGAACCACTCAGGCAGTCAGCGGCTATCTGCCACAGCTGACAGCCTATGGTGAGGCCGGCCGGATGCATATTAATGATCTCCAGCCTGAAGACGAAGACAACGTTCTTTCCGGAGGCATATCAGCCCGTCAACTCATCTATGACTTTGGTAAAACAAGCGGTTTAATCGCAGCCAGCAACCACGAGACTGAGGCCGCCATAGCCTATCTCAATACTGTTGGCTCAGACATTGTCTATCAGGTGAAAGCCGCTTATTATGATGTCCTCGCCAAACATTACCTCATTATAGTGGCCAGCGATCAGGTGAACAGCTACACAATGCATTACAATCGCGCCTCTGAATACTATAAGGCCGGAGTCAAATCAAAGATCGATGTCACCAATGCTCAGGTGGAATTAAGTAAATCAGATCTGTTCCTTCTTCAAAGCCAGTTTGCATTAAAATCTTCTAAAGTTGCGCTGAACAGAGTTGTTGGCCTGGCTCCAGAAAATGGCAACTATCTCATTCAAATGGATGACCATGACCCTGCAGACTTCGGTACTCTCCTTTCGCCCATACCCGCCTCTCTTAATGAATTGCTGCAAAAAGCCGCCGATCAACGACCGGATCTTACCCGGGCAGAGAGAACGATCGACTCTGCCGAATCAATACTCACCGTGGCAGAAAGTGGTTACTGGCCGGAAATCGGAGCCATGGGTTCCTACAACACCTATGACACAGAGCTTGCAACCCTGAACGACCAGTGGCAAGTTGGCATTGGCCTTGACTGGGAGTTCTTTTCCGGCTTCCGCACCAAAGGAGAAGTTACAGAGGCAAAATCTAATCTCAGAAGTACACGCGCACAGTTACGCGATATCCAGCTTAACGCCATACAGGAAGTAACTGACAGCTTTCACCGTGCCGAAGAAAAGCGGGAGTCTGTCTTTCTTGCCGAAAAAATCACAAAACTTGCAAAAGAAAATCTGGATTTAGCCGATGAACGCTACAAAACAGGACTCGGTGACATGATAGAGTTCAACGATGCTCAAATTCGTTATACTGACGCACAAAATAATCTGGTAACCACTTTTTTTGATTATAATACCGCCCTTGCTAATCTTGAAAATGCCACAGGATTTTTCCCGGACATGAGCCTTCCTGAAACAAAAGAGTGATCCAGGAGGCTCAGTCAGCTGCGTGACAAAATGATATTATGTGAGATACAAACCTGTGCCCATGCGTGTTGAGCCATGAATTTTATTGATATAGTTGCAATCCTTGTCACCTTTGCTGCAATTTTCAGTTTTGTAAATGAGCGCTATATCAGGCTGCCAACTACCATTGGCCTGATGGCCATGTCTCTTCTGTTTTCCCTGGCACTCATGATTATTGGGAAAATGGGCTTTTTTTCCCTCACAGAATACACCCTGGAACTCCTCTCCACGCTCAATTTTCACCATACACTAATGCATGGGATGCTTGGATTTCTCCTTTTTGCCGGAGCCCTGCATGTTAATTTCGATGACCTTCTTCAGCAAAAATTTATTATTCTCCTTCTCGCCACAGTGGGTGTCATTGTTTCCACTCTGCTTGTGGGAGGGCTTGCCTGGGCATGCTTTACGCTGCTCGGAATGAATCTCCCTCTTATCTACTGCCTTTTGTTTGGCGCACTCATCTCCCCCACCGACCCCATTGCCGTTCTTGGAATCATGAAAAAAGCCGGGGCTCCCAGAAACCTGAAAACAACTGTTACTGGAGAATCTCTTTTTAACGATGGCATTGGAGTTGTTGTCTTTCTTGCACTACTTGGCTTTGTTCAAGCAGCCGATCCCCCAGGAATCACAGAAATTGCCAAACTGTTTCTTCTTGAAGCCGTTGGTGGAATAGTCTATGGAATGCTGATAGGTTATACCACTTATTTCTTACTTAAACAGGTAGACAACTATCAGGTGGAGATCCTGATCACACTCGCCACCGTAATTGGAGGATATCGTTCTGCTGAACTGCTCCATGTTTCTGCTCCTTTAGCTATTGTCGTAGCTGGCCTGCTTGTTGGAAATCATGGGCGCCATTTCGGTATGTCGGCTCTTACCAGGCGCCGTCTGGATACCTTCTGGGAACTGATTGATGAGATACTGAATGCTGTGCTGTTTGTGCTCATCGGCCTGGAATACCTGATTCTACCACATGATACGGGGTTGCTTCTGACCGGTGTACTGATAATCCCCCTCGTGCTCTTCAGCCGCTTTCTCAGTGTTGGCATAATGACCAGCTCTGTACGAATATTTCAACATGTTGAACGGGGAACCGTCAGAATTCTCACCTGGGCAGGCTTGCGAGGCGGTATATCCGTAGCCCTGTCCCTTTCTCTGCCTCCAGGGCCTGAACGTAACAGTTTGATCACCGTCACCTATATAATCATGGCTTTTTCCATCTTGGTTCAGGGGCTGACAGTGGGGCCTCTCATTAAAAAATTTGTTACCGAAAACCGTAGATTACGATTGACGTCTTCTCAATCTGCTGTAAGTATCCAGGACAGAGATGAATAATAAAGACTAGCAATTTTCCACGATCAACCTTAATTTCAACCCTGAAGGAATACAATGTACACCATAAAATATCTGCACCTGCCAATATTCTGTCTCATCCTCATCCTTGCCGGTTGTGCAAAAAAAGCTCCGGATCCCATTCAGGTTACACTCCCTACCCATGCAGTCAACTATCTCCACGAAATTAAACCAATCCTGGATAAACGCTGCGCAGTCTGTCACTCCTGCTACAACTCTCCCTGTCAGCTTAAGCTGAGTTCATATGAGGGCGTTGACCGGGGTGGCAGCAAAAAGGCAGTGTATAATTCAACCCGACTTGCAACCATGGATCCCACCCGCTTGTTTATTGATGCCCAGACCACAGAGGAATGGCGACAAAAGGAGTTCCACACAGTCACTGAAAGCAGTGTTTCCGATGGCCTGAATAACTCCCTGATGCTCCAGATTCTTTCTCATAAAATGAAAAACCCTGAATCCAAAGGAGAGTATTATTCGGAAGCAGATGATCTGACCTGTTCCGAGACATCCATTGAGCTTGACGGGTACCTTTCCAAACATCCCAATCGTGGCATGCCCTTTGGCTTTCCGCCATTGAAACAGGAAGAGTTTGAACTGATTGCCGGTTGGCTGGCTCAAGGCGCCAAGGGTCCGACAGCCATTGAACAGCAGGAATTGACTGCACCCAAGGCCGCAGACGCAGCCGACATTGTAAAATGGGAGACCTTTCTCAACAACCAGGATCCCAAATATGCTATGACTGCCCGCTATCTCTACGAGCATTTATTTCTGGCCCATATAAAATTTGGCACTGATACCAGAGAATATTACGAACTCCTTCGCTCCACCACTCCTCCGGGCAGTCCTGTTGAGCTGATTAATACGGTTCGTCCTTATGATGATCCCGGTGTGGAAACATTCTATTATCGTTTTCGAAAAATTCATTCAACCATTGTCCATAAAACCCATATGGTTTTTGATTTTGATGATGCCAAGCTTAATCGCTTCAAAGAGTTGTTCATTGAGCCGGACTGGCTGCAGGAACCTCATCTCGTTGGCTATGATCCAATAGAAAGCGCCAACCCCTTTGCAAGTTTTGAGCAGATTCCACCACGATCCCGCTATCAGTTTCTCCTCGACAATTCTCATTATATCATCATGACCTTTATTCGGGGGCCGGTTTGTCGTGGTCAGATCGCCTTGAACGTTATTCATGATCATTTCTGGGTTTTGTTCCAGGATCCGGATCATGATTTAAGTGTCCAGTATCCAGCCTTCCTGAAACTACAGAAAGATAACCTGATCATGCCCATTGAAAGGGGGAGTAGATTTCCGATAACAGGCCTGATCGGTAACAAGTACGATAAGGCCCTTTGGAAGTATTATGATGCGCGGCAGGAATATTATATGTCCCATAATTTTGAAGGCCAGGATTACGATGCCATCTGGAAAGGGAATAAGGCCACTGACAGCCCGATACTTACAGTGTATCGTCACTTTGACAGTGCATCGGTGCATAAGGGAGTCCTTGGCAATCTGCCTCGCACCATGTGGGTCATGGATTATCCACAATTAGAACGTATTTACTATGCCCTGGTTGCGGGTTTTGATGTTTACGGAACGTTGGGCCACCAACTAGCTGTTCGTTTGTACATGGATGGCCTGCGGGAAGAAGGAGAGAGCTATTTCCTCGGCTTCATGCCTGCTGAACAACGCCGGCCCATGATGGAATCCTGGTATAAAGGGGTAAGGCCTAAAAATGTTACTTATTATGATGCTGGCATCCCAGGAAAAATTGCATACCAGACAGATAATCCCAAACGGGAATTCATAGAGCATATTGTGAATAATCATATCCTGCCCGAGGTTGGTATTAGTTTTGATAAGATCAACTATCTGCCCGCAGGTGCCGAATATCCTCCTCTGCCTGACCAGTACCAAACCATGGATGATTACCTGCAGGCTTTTCAATCTGTCTCTAAACCCGGCACTGAATTTTTCTCTTTCTTTGATGATGTTAATGCCAATGTTGTCTATATACGCATTCAAAAAAACGATGGGACTGATGACGTCGTTTCAATAATTATCAATCGCTGGCATGACAACGTTACCTATATGTTTAAGGAAAAAGCTGCCTTGGATTCTACGAAAGACAATGCGGATTTTCTTGAGGGGTTCCATGGTTCTTATCCTAACTATTTTGTAGATATTCAACAGGATGACTTACCGGAGTTTTTTGATTTCCTGACCAATCTGGAAAAATTTGATAAAGAGGAGGAAGCCAAATATTTTGAAAAATATGGTATCAACCGTGCCAATAAAAATTTCTGGGAATATTATGACTGGTTTCAAGCACGTTTCAATAAAAACCAACCGGTGCAATCAGGACTGTTTGACTTAAACCGCTATTATTATGAGGCATTATAAGAGCATATGGAATCAGGCCAAAGCCGGAACCGTGAACGGACATGGCTGAGCGACCTGAATCACTGATAATCCGGCCACCGTCCGAATGGCGCAGCCTGCTGATACGAATAACCCGAGGCTGCAACTGGAACCGCTGTCGATTCTGCGGCCTCTACCCGGCCATGGGCCAGCCGGATTATTCCCGCCGATCTTTGACTGAGATCAAACATGACATTGACTTGTTGACCCGGCACCATCCGGAAGTAGAAACTGCTTTTTTCGGTGATGCCGACCCGCTGACAGCAGGCATGGACGTCTTTATCGAAGCAGCCCGCTACCTGCTCGAGCATTTGCCGCTTCAACGATTAACCAGTTACGCCAGGGTATCGACCTTACATAAACTGGGGCGTAACAATATCCATCGGCTTTCAGAAGCAGGGTTAAACCGGGTGCATTTAGGGCTTGAGTCTGGTGATCCTGAGATCCTGCAGTTTCAACGTAAGGGACAGTCACCGAAAATGGTTGTTACAGTGGCCCACTGGTTGAAAGAAGCAGGAATTGAAATTTCGTACTATGTCCTGCTCGGTCTTGGCGGTCAGGATCGGTCAGACCAGCATATTCGTGCGACAGCCCGTATCATTAATGAAACAGAACCTGAATTTGTCCGTTTGCGCAGGTTATGGTTGTATGATAAAAATTTTGACAGGAAATGTCCACTCTGGGAGCAGGTTCAGAATGGGTCTTTTGTCGAACAGACGGCCGAGGGAACTGTGCTGGAGGTTCAACTGTTGCTGGATTTACTGAAACCGATAAACACCTTTTTTGCCTGTGACCATGCCAACAATTATATCAATGTCAGCGGACTGCTCAGAGAAGACAAAGAGGATATGCTTCGTGAGGTGGCAGCGTTTCTTGCTCTGCCCGACAAACAACGCCAAGCCCATTATAGTATAGTTGGATCCAGGATATAGATGGTCACGGATGATTTTTGCTTCCTTTTTTCTACAAACTGAATATTGATGGCGTCGTAAAAACTCTTCATCTGCTTAGGAACGGGAGATAAATAACTTGAACAAAAATTAATAGGAGTTTTTTTCGTATTCAAGGCGCGAGGCGGGAGCATAACGGGTTACGTGAGCAACGAGCAACACAGAAGACGGAAAAAAATA
>JAYEOK010000324.1:0-1535 GCA_034722915.1 Thermodesulfobacteriota bacterium
CCGAGGACTCAGAGATTTCCAGGTAGACCAGCACTGGATAAGCTCTTTGCAAAGCATGAGAGAGGGGCTAAAGCGGCTCGGAATAGACTTATCAAAATTGCACATCTTCGGTATGGTTATACCTTGAAGGAAATTGCAGATGAACTTGGCCTTCATTACACAACTATAAGTAAAGCTTTAAATGTGAAAAACTGACATTTCAAGACCTGACCCCGCCTCCCTTTCATCTTACACCTCATAATTACGAAGTTATTTTTGAATGAGCCCTAAGTTAATGACATTGGATAGCAGTTGGTAATGGAGAAGATTATGAAAGTCGTTCAGCTATTATTTTTAATCACTGTTTTGTCAGTATTGTTCCACCAGCCATTGCTCGCAGCAGATCAACGTTTTTCTGTTCAGGCAGATACATCCGTGTTGATCGATAATGAAACCGGTTTGATGTGGCCTGTGCAGGATAATGGATCTGATATCAGCTGGCCTGCAGGAAAGGAATACTGTGCAAATTTCATTCTGGCAGGCTTTAATGATTGGCGGATGCCGACCCAGGACGAACTTGCGACCCTGTATAATCTCAAAGCTGCTGATTCCAGCGATTATTACATTATGTTGAAAATAAAAATTACTGCCTGTTGCCTGTGGGCCATTGATACAAATAAAGCCAAGGTGGGGAGCTTTGATTTTGAATATGGGAACAGGGATTGGGGCTACCCCATGTCAACGGTTGATGCACGGGTCTTGCCGGTACGTTCCATAGCTATTCAAACAGAGAAGTAAAATGGTATGCACACTGCAGAAAACAAAAACTGGTTGCCATACTTACAAAGGTTTCCCTTGAAACTGGTTTGCTGTTGCTGCTGAGGCAAGGGTAATGTCACAATCGCCAGGCCGATATAAGCCAAATTTCCTCTGAATGATCCCTGACAAAAAGAACCATGGACTGGACTCGGCAAAGGTAACTTCAACCGGGTGCAATACAGAAAAGTACAAATGCATTAATGCCGTTTTTCCAGTACATTCGATTGATGACCGTAGGTTGTGGTAGAGCGTAGCGAAACCCAACATCGTTGCAAATGTTGGGTTTCGCTACGCTCTACCACAACACGGCCATAGCCAACTCATCAGTAGATGGCAAATATTTAATGCTGGACGTTCTCTTTGTACTTTTTTGTATTGCACCCTTCCCAAAAAGTCTTTTTTTTAAGATCATAAATATTTTTTGAATGTTAAATTCAGTGCAGAAAGTGCAATACAATCCAGATTCATCGAAAACATCCATATAGAAAAGACAAACAAAAGAAAAAGGCAGCACCATTTCTGACACTGCCTTTCAATTTCTGCTGCTTGTTGAAGTTTATCTACAATCGACCTTCTGTTTTTACTCACATCCCAGGCTTGTCATCAGGTTCAGGATCATTGTTGCCAGATCGTCGGCAGCCTCTCCCGTGACGAAATCCGGAGGACTGTCAGGCTTACTTATGCCATCAGTTTTCCGGTAGGCATCCAATAGCTGTTTGCATGCCCCGGCAATATCA
>JAYEOK010000325.1:0-7005 GCA_034722915.1 Thermodesulfobacteriota bacterium
GCCGATTTTATATATTCACACATCCTCACGTAGCCAGCTACGCTGCGGTTGTGAATATATAAAATCGACTGAACCTGCAGCACATTTATGACCGGAAAATGCCAAGTTATTTTTTACCGAACCCTTATGCAAACTCAAAGACAGATGTTATTACAAGAGTCAGTGACTTCAACGATGGATTGCGCATTCGGCATTGGACTGACAAAAATTCTGTCAAACTTTACAACGAACAAAACGTACTGCGTATTGAAACAACCATAAATGACCCCACAAAATTTAAAGTATTCCGTCACAAGCAGGGGCAATCTTCAGATGAACCGAAGCAGCGTTTACCCTTGCGTAAAGGAGTAATGGACATTCCACTGCGGGCAGTGATTTCTCAGGTATCAACAATCGCTTCTCTGATGATCTTGCAACCCTGCATGATAAATCACCAGTTGGCAAATGTATTGAGGATATAAATCACCATGTCGTAAAGAAAGGTCGTCGATTTCGTGCTATGGACCCCACAGGTAAAGATCTGGAGTTGCTTCAGGCAATCAGTGATCCTGCATATGGAATCTCAGGTCTGACTAATAAAATGTTACGTCAATTTTTGTCCAACAGCAGTTTCGGAAATATACCCTTTTTCCTTTACCAACACTTTTGGAGAAGTTACCTTTTTTGTTGGAATTACATTCAGGTTGAATACACACCAATTCCCCTCCAAATTATTATGTGGAAGGAAAGGTACCAAGAAAATCAAGGAAAGTTTACTACATTATGTGACGCTGTAGTGTTAATCGCTCAAAATATACTGTCCACTTTTCTTCTACAGCTGACTTTTGGATTCACAGCTTATTCCATCTTTTCTTTTAAAGAAATTCCGATTATTGTGGAGACTATATAGCAAATTAGCAATCACCTCTATTCTCACAAATAATCGTATAAAAACAAACACAGGAATAAAACAATGAGTGTTGATGATAAAAAAATTATCTATTCAATGATTAAAGTCAGTAAATTTTATGACGACCAGCCTATTCTTAAAGATATATCCCTCTCTTATTACTATGGGGCAAAAATCGGTGTCCTTGGGCTCAATGGTTCTGGAAAAAGTAGTCTGCTCAGGATTTTGGCAGGAATTGATACTGAATTTAACGGTGAAACTGTTATTTCGCCAGGACTCACTGTGGACTATCTTCCTCAGGAACCAGAACTTGACCCATCTAAAACTGTAAAAGAAATTGTTGAGGAAGGAGTGCAGGGAACAGTCGATCTTCTCAATGAATTTAACCAGATTAATGAAAAGTTTGCAGAGCCCATGAATGACGACGAAATGCAGGCACTCATAGACAGACAGGGAGAAGTCCAGGAAAAGCTTGACACCCTCGATGCCTGGGATCTTGATTCTAAACTTGAAATGGCAATGGATGCCCTGCGTTGTCCGCCCTCTGACAGCACATGTGAACATCTGTCAGGTGGTGAAAAAAGAAGAGTGGGTCTGTGCCGGATTCTTTTAAAACAGCCTGATATTTTACTTCTCGACGAGCCTACCAACCATCTTGATGCCGAATCTGTTGCCTGGCTTGAGCACCACCTGCAACAATATGCGGGTACAGTTATCGCTGTCACCCATGACAGATATTTTCTTGACAATGTTGCCGGTTGGATTCTTGAACTGGATCGTGGACGTGGTATTCCATGGAAAGGGAATTATTCGTCCTGGCTTGACCAGAAAGAAAAACGCCTTGCAACCGAAGAAAAGAAAGAAAGTGATCGGCGACGGACGTTAAAAAGAGAGCTGGAATGGATCAAAATGTCTCCAAAAGGCAGACGCAGTAAATCCAAGGCCCGTATTGCTTCATATGACAAACTAATGGGCCAGGAAACTGACAAGCTTGCTAAAGAGTTACAGATTTTCATTCCACCCGGACCACGTCTGGGTAAAGTTGTCATTGAAGCTGATCATATCCGCAAAGCATTTGGTGATCGCCTTCTGGTAGAAGATATGAACTTCAACCTTCCTGCCGGTGGTATTGTTGGAATCATTGGCCCCAATGGAGCAGGAAAATCCACATTGTTCAAAATGATCACAGGTGAAGACAGTCCCGACGATGGAACTATTCACCTTGGCGAAACAGTCAAACTCTCATACGTGGATCAAAGTCGCGATGCCCTGGATCCTGAAGCTACCATATGGCAGGCAATTTCAGAGGGTCAGGAAACTGTCTGGCTTGGAACACAGGAAATCAATTCCAGAGCCTATGTTGGAAAGTTTAATTTCACAGGTTCTGATCAACAGAAAAAAGTAGGGCTGCTCTCAGGTGGTCAGCGCAACCGGGTCCATCTTGCCAGAATGCTCAAAGAAGGCGGCAATGTACTTCTGCTCGATGAGCCGACAAATGATCTTGACGTCAACACTTTAAGGGCACTTGAAGAAGCGCTCGATAACTTTGGTGGCTGTGCTGTTGTCATCAGCCATGACAGGTGGTTTCTGGATCGCATTGCCACCCACATCCTGGCCTTTGAAGGAGATTCCAACGTGGTCTGGTTTGAAGGAAATTATTCAGACTATGAAAAAGACAGAAAGGCTCGTCTTGGTCCCAAAGCTGATCAACCGCATAGAATAAAATATCGTCAGCTTACGAGGTAATTATTCGCCTGTATAATTTGATTTTTTGTTTTCTCTGGTTCCTGGTTACATCGCTCTGCGGTGTAACAACAAAAGTCAATTCTTTATCTGCTTTGTTGCTGTTACATTTCTATCATTACTGCCTGTTCTGTACGCCGAAATGATAGAAATGTAACACGCCTCGTTTTCAGGATGCTTAGGGTTCGGTAAAAAATAAACATTTTACGAGATTTCCAATATTTCATACTCCTTGACATGAGCCAAGCTTATCCCCTTTTATATCTTCCGCAAAAAGGCTTATTCCACGCTCCATTGCACAAAAATCTCCACACATTGTGCAGGTTTTCTGATTTTCAGGTGTTCGTGATCTGCGTACCTCTTCCGCCTTTTCAGGGAACATGAGCAATTTAAAATGTTCATCCCATTTGGTATCACGGCGGCTGAGAGCCACTTTTTTCTCCAGCTCTCTGCGCTCCGGGTATTTGGCAATATCACCAATTCTGGCAGCCAGACGAGTGGCTCTGATCCCCTCGCGAACATCATCTTCATTGGGTAAGGCCAGGTGTTCGGCAGGGGTAATATAACAAATAAGATCAGCCCCGTATCTTGCTGAATTAGCAGCACCAATTGCTGAAGTTATATGATCATAACCCGCTCCTGAATCTGCAGGCAAAGGCCCAAGAACATAATAGGGCGCTCCACCGCTCATTCGTTTTTCAAGCATGATATTGCCTTCAATCTCATCAAGAGGGACATGGCCGGGCCCTTCAACCATCATCTGGCAGCCCATATCACGCCCTAATTCTGCCAGCTCGCAGTTAATCACCATCTCAGCCATCTGTGCCCTGTCATGACTGTCATGAATAGCTCCCGCCCTGATGCCATTGCCAAGTGAAAGAACAGCGTCATATTTTTTCATCAGATTGCAAACACGATCAAATTCTTCATAAAGTGGATTCTCGCGGTTATTATACTCCATCCAGGAAACCATAAAAGTACCGCCTTTTGAAACCAGCCCGCCATATCGATATCCCTGATTTCGTAGACGCTCGATGGAATATCGGTTAATTCCGCAGTGAATGGCCATGAATGAAATCCCATCACTTAACTGTCGTTCAATGAGTTCAAAAAGATACTCACTGTCCAGCTTATTCGGGTTGTGATATTTCCTGCCCGCTTCGGAAAATGCCTGATAAAGAGGAACATTACCCACAGGAAGAGAACATCCATCCAGGATCATTCGTCGAACCTCATCAAGATTTCCTCCTGTTGACAACTCCATGAGAGTATCTGCCTTTTCTTTTTCAGCAACGCGCGCTTTGCGTACCTCAAGATCAAAATCAGCTATATCGGAAGAGGTTCCAATTGACGCATTAACCTTGGTCCGCAATCCATAACCGATGCCTACCACATTCTGTTGTTTGCGATTTGGATTACAGGGAATAACAATTCGTCCTTCTGCAACCCGTTCGCGAATCCATTCGGCAACAAGTCCTTCCTGCTCTGCAACTTTAACCATTTCTTCAGTGATAACTGCCTTCCGTGCCAATTCAATCTGTGTATCCATTACGTTATCTCCTCTGCTCTTTCATACATTCCGTTTGGGCATAAAAAAAGTCCGTATCACACCTTATAAGATGCAATACGGACTTGAACGGACGACATTATCCTTTTTCTCAGGCAGGTCTTCTGACTCTACGGATCATTCTCTGGTCACGCCTTCCCGCCGGATACTCCGACAGTGACATTATGTGACCATTGTCCCCGCTTACAGCGTTGGCCCAACGTTACGGATTTACACCGTATTCCCTTTTCATCGCATTAATACCTAGAATTAGTACCCTAGGAGGCTGTCCGAGAATAGGCATTTCTTCTCAAATCGAGGCATTTTGAAAAAATAAGCACAGGCATATAGTTAATATTCCGAGCATTATTTTTTCAAAATAACGAAGGGTTGGGGAGAAAGGACATTCTCGGACAGCCTCCTAGAAATTCTTCTCGTGTTTTTTACCCCTCAAGGGAGGTACTGAACTGAGTGAAAAGAATTTCGTGAAGGTACTTATACCCCCTCGCGGGGTGTCAAATGCGGCACCTGAAAAATATGTTATAGGTAACTTTAATACTCAAATAATGCATTTTTGTAAAGCCAATGTTCATCACCCTTGTCAAGCATAGCCATTAGACTTATTATACAAGAATTCTCTCAGCTCAGCTTTCAACTGGTCACAATAAAATGTTCTCTGTCGACTTTCTACAAACAGTTTCCCACTCGCCCGGCGTCTATCGGATGCTCGACAAACAGTCACGGGTTCTCTATGTGGGAAAGGCCAAAGACCTCAAAAAAAGACTCACCTCATACACTCGTTTTTCAGGCTCTGACCATAACAAAACCACGGTGATGCTGTCCAAAGTTCACAAAGTGGACACCCTGCTCACCAACACGGAAAAAGAAGCCCTGATTCTTGAGGCTTCATTAATTAAAAAACATAAACCAAAATACAATATCCTCCTCCGCGATGATAAAAACTACCCGCTCATCAAAGTAACGGTTCAGGATACCTGGCCGCGTGTACACATGGCACGCAGGCGAAAAAAAGATGGTGCCAGATATTTTGGTCCCTATGCTTCAAGCTCTGCCATGTGGGCAACCCTTCGACTGCTTGCCAACCTCTTTACTCTGCGAAAATGTAAGGGCAGCAAAGTACGGCCACGTAAACGTCCATGTTTAAACCTGCAGATGGGAAAATGTATTGCCCCCTGTGTTGACCTTGCTGATCCCGACGAATATCACGATCAGGTTAAAAAGGTGTTGATGATACTTGAAGGTCGCAACAGAAGCCTGGTAAAAAATCTTAAACAGGAAATGGAAACAGCTGCTGAAGAACTCTTTTTTGAAAAAGCGGCTGACCTCAGGGATCAGATCACTGCACTTTCAAAAACCCTTGAAAAACAAGTGGTGGCTTCTGCCAGTCTCAAAGATCAGGATGTGTTTGGCTACTGCAGACAAGGTACGTCCATCGCCATTGCAATTCTTTTTGTAAGAGAGGGACTGATTACAGGCAGCCGTAATTTCTTCATCAGTGAACCAATGGAAGCCGACACAACTATTCTCTCCCAGGCACTGAACCTGTTTTACGACGAAAAAGGAACACCGGCAAAAGAAATACTTCTCCCCTTTGCAATCGAAGACACTGAACTGCTTGCTGAACGTTTCTCAGAACTTTTGGGTGGACTCGTCAGTCTCAACGTGCCAAAACGTGGCGACCGGGTACAGTTACAGCAAATGGCAAACGCCAATGCTGCCCATGTCTTTGATGAAAAAGAGAAAAAAGAAAAATCCTGGCAGGGATTGTCTGCATCAATGGAAAAGCTCCTGCATCTTGAACACATCCCAAATAGAATCGAATGCCTGGATATCTCGAATACCAGTGGTAAACAAGCGGTAGGCTCACTTGTCTGTTTTGAAAATGGAGAAGCGTCCAAATCAAATTTCAGGCATTATAAAATAAAAACAGTCCCCGGCCCTGACGATTATGCCATGATGGAAGAGGTTTTACACAGACGTCTTGGCCGTGGTATAGAAGAAAATACACTTCCGGACCTTTTTGTTGTTGATGGTGGCCGTGGTCAGCTTGGTATAGCCATGCGTGTTGCTGGTGAGCTGGGTATCACCAACGATCTCGATTGGATAGGTATTGCCAAAGAAAAAAATACAGAAGGGGAAAAGCTCTACAAACCCGGAAGAAAAAATCCGATACTTCTCAAAGGCCATAATCCGGTTTTACTCTACCTCATGCGTATTCGTGACGAATCACATCGTTTTGGCGTAACCTTTCACAGAAAATTACGTGGCAAAGTGTCCATTTCCTCTATCCTTGATCAGATCCCTGGAATTGGCCCTGATCGGAAGAAAAAACTCTTAAAACAGCTTGGCAGTGTCAAACGTATCCGGGAAGCCTCCATAGAAGAGTTAACGGCTGTTCCAGGCATTGGCAAAGATACGGCATCGACAATACACAAACACTTCCACAAATAAAAAAATGGCTACTGAAAAAGAAATATTAGCACGCCTCAAACCCGGTTGTATCTGCAAAGGGATCAAACTCCATAAAATACTTACTGCCATTGAAGATGGTGCTACGAGCTATGAAGAAATTGCCCAAATAACAGGTATTGGTGGAGGATCGTGTAAATCGAAACGCTGCAAAGCCAAAGTAACTGGACTGCTTGCTGACCATGAAGCTGCGCCTGAGCCTGATTTATGACTTAGGAACGGAGCGTTAATAACTTGAACAAAATCGCGCTTGGATTTAGGTCATGTTTGACCGATCTGATTGAACAAAGCCGCAGGCGTAGCGGGCTACGTTGAGGACTTTGTGATTGATGATCGG
>JAYEOK010000326.1:0-2057 GCA_034722915.1 Thermodesulfobacteriota bacterium
TCTGGGGGACAAGTGGTCGGAGGTTCAAATCCTCTCGTTCCGACCAGTAATATCAACGGGTTAACTCATTTTGGGTTAACCCGTTTTTGGTTCCAGTGGCAACCTTGTAGCAACTTTTTATTTTACCTGTTACAACTTCCTCCAAGCCTCTCCTGGGATGTTTAAAAAGTAGCAGATTATCCACTTATAGGCTTGTTCAAATTTTTGGGGCCACTTCTCTTCTCATAATGTATACTATATAGGTAAAAATTACGTCAGGCTTACAGGAACAAGCGAGATCGTAGATGCCACTTATATTTGAATGGGATGAGAGAAAGGCTTCTGATAATAAAAAGAAGCATCAGGTATCATTTGAGGAAGCAAGTACTGTTTTCAGTGACATCCTATCCCTCACGATTCCTGACCCATTACATTCAGAAGAAGAGAACCGTATGGTTATCATTGGTCAATCTGAACAACGACTATTACTTGTTGTTGTTCATGTTGAGCGTGGCTCTGTAATAAGATTGATTTCTGCTCGTCCCGCTACAAAACACGAAGGAAAATTTTATGAGGAAGATCATGGCTAAAAAACAAGATAAAGACATGCTTGATGAATATGATTTTTCAAAAGGTGTTAGAGGAAAATATGCCCATAGATATCAAGAAGGAACCAACATTATCAAGTTAGACGAAGATGTCCGCAAAGTATTTCCAGATACCAAAGCAGTTAACGAAGCACTCAGGTCACTGGCTGGAATTATTAAGCAACATGAGAAACATAATGTTGTAAATCATCCGAGCTAAACTCGAATCAAAGAATAGTACCTGTGGTGAATAAAGAACAATCTCTAAAGTTACTTAAAAACCCTTCCTGTAGCAGATTTTTTCAAAACAGGTGGTATTAGATGCAAATTGGTAGGAGTAAATCAAAAAGCAACCAGAAGATAACTATTTAAAACACTACAATAACAGCACCTTACAGACGAACAGCAGAAACTCTAGCCCGCATTTCTCATGAACATTGTGTGAATTGCCAGAATACTGTTAAAAATCAATATAGTTACTGCGCAACATGAAAGAACGACAAATCCACACAATGTTCACCAAAGGCGAGGCGATACGGACGCTTCTGCTTCGTCTCAAGGCGGGCAAACATAGGCAACTATAGTTTGCCCACCTGTTCCTCGCATAAGCGGCCGTCTCACCTCGTGAGAAATACGGGCTAGTAGTCTCTGGGGGACAAGTGGTCGGAGGTTCAAACCATCTCGTTTCGATTAGTAAAATCAAAAACTTATGCTGGCGTGGCGAGTTTTATTTCACCATTATTTCCTTTAACGCACTTACACCTATAAACAAAAGAGATAAATCAACAAAATGGTTTTATCCAGAGAAACAATGTTTATTTTTTCAGTTATAAAATCAACTAGTTGACCTGGGTACTCATTAACCGGATGAACCGGATAAATTTTCAAATTGTTGTACAAATTGTTCCAAAAGAAAAATGACAGTTGGGTTTTCCTTGTCTTTTTGGGATATTTTTTTGGAGACCTGATCGAATGTGTTTTTCATGCTTGCCATGATACAGGATCAAGGCACCGAACGTACGGTTTTTTTTACCAGTACTTTTGGAGAAGTTACTACTCAGCATACGTTCAGAACTCTTGATCTACGGAAAGTTCTTATGGCACCAATGTCGCCTTCTCTAACATTTACATTGGGCAGTTTTGGTGTCAGGAAAACTTTCGATACAGCTCTCAATCCCCTTATATAGAGGCGTGTAGGGCTTTGGCTCCAAAAGTTTTCCTGACACCAAAAGCTCAATAAGGTATCACCCGATATATCCGGCAACCAACCAAGGGAAAATGTTGCAACCCCAAGTAATAGTGATAAAAACCCGAGAAACTCTTTCACCTTAGATCAAGAGTTCTGACGTTACTCTAAGAACCTACCATGTTGTGCGAAGTAAAAATTCTTTGTGCGTCACAGCTGTGGAATTAAGCGTTGCCTTGATTGAGTATTCCAGAGCAATCTGGACACCCATTCCACGGGAAAGCGGACAGTGATTCCATTCCATT
>JAYEOK010000326.1:2157-6958 GCA_034722915.1 Thermodesulfobacteriota bacterium
CCATGTTGTGCGAAGTAAAAATTCTTTGTGCGTCACAGCTGTGGAATTAAGCGTTGCCTTGATTGAGTATTCCAGAGCAATCTGGACACCCATTCCACGGGAAAGCGGACAGTGATTCCATTCCATTTGAATCCGGACAATGATTCCAGAGGAAACCGGACAGCAGTTTTGTAGATAACGCGACGCATAGAACAAGATGGTAAAGAGAACCTTTTTGAATCCAAAATTCAAGGAGGTTTGTCATGCCACGAAAGAGGTTATCTATGCGAAACATACGAGAGATTTTACGTCTCAAACATTCCAACCATTGCAGTATTCGGGAAATCAGTAAGAGTTGTGGAATAGGTAGAAGCACGGTGAGTGATTATTTGCATCGTGCAAAAGCGTCAGGAATTGGCTGGCCACTTCCTGAAGAGTTAAGTGATGCTGGCCTTGAAGAGCGATTATTCCCCTCTGCGGCCCCATCGGTCACAGCTACACGTTTTATCCCTGACTTCCAGAAAGTCCATAAAGAACTGCAATCAAAAAAACATGTAACACTCAACCTGCTGTGGCAGGAATATAAGGAACAGCACCCTGATGGCTATCAATACAGCTGGTTCTGCCATAATTACCGGGACTGGACAGGACGTCTTGATGTGGTCATGCGTCACGAACACCGGGCAGGAGAAAAACTGTTCGTTGACTATGCCGGCCAGACAGTTGAACCGATTGATCAGAACACTGGTGAAATCCACAACGCCCAGATCTTTATCGCTGTCATGGGAGCCAGTAACCACACCTACGCAGAAGCTACATTAAGCCAGAAGGTTGAAGATTGGATCGGTTCCCATGTCCGGTCGTTTACTTTCTTCGGGGGAGTTCCTGAAGTGGTAGTGCCGGACAACCTCAAAAGAGGGGTCACCAAAGCATGCCTGTACGAACCCGATATAAATCCCACATACAATGATCTGGCCAGACATTATGAAACTGTGGTTATTCCTGCACGAGTCAGAAAAGCACGGGATAAAGCAAAAGCTGAAGCCGGGGTACTGCTGGTGGAACGATGGATTCTTGCCAAACTCCGTAATCACAGGTTCTTCAGCCTGGCTGACCTCAACCGGGAGATTGGAAAACTTCTGCAAATCCTGAACGAAAAACCTTTTCAAAAACTCACCGGCAGTCGTCAAAGCTGGTTTGAGGAAATTGACAAACCTGCATTGAAGCAACTGCCTTCAGTACCTTACGAGCTTGCCTACTGGAAAAAAGCTACTGTTCATCTTGATTATCATGTGGAAGTGAAAGGGTATTATTATTCCGTCCCTTACACTTTGGTCAAAAAGAAACTGGATATTCGTTATACCCATAGGACGGTGGAATGCTTTCACCGTGGCAAACGGGTAGCAAGCCATCTTCGAAAAGTACAAAAGGGCCGTCACGCAACGATCAAAGAACATAAGCCCCTCAACCATCAGAAATATCTGGAGTGGACACCGGATCGATTTAAACGTTGGGCCGCAAAAATTGGCAAAGAAACTGTCATATTAACTGAACTCATACTATTAAAAAGAGCACACCCGCAACAGGCTTACCGGACACTCCTTGGGATTCTAAGACTTGGAAAGGCGTATGGTAACAGTCGTCTTGAAGCAGCCTGCAGCCGTGCTCTGTATATCAATGCGCTCTCGTATAAAAGTATAGAATCAATCCTTAAGAATGGGCTTGATCAGAAACCGTTACCAGAGAAAAACCGTGGAAAAGATCCTGTTAAACATAAAAATATTCGCGGTGCCAATTACTTTAAATCCACAAGCCATTAAAGGAGAGAATTATGTTGCTTCATCCGACACTTGAAAAACTGACGACAATGCGTTTCTCCGGAATGGCAGAGGCACTGGAGAGTCAAATGCAAATGGACGGCCTTGACGATATGGGCTTTGAAGAACGGTTAGGGCTATTGCTTGATCATGAACAGGCAGTACGTGAAACCAGGAGAATGAAGACCAGGCTACGCAAGGCAAAACTCCGACAAAATGGTTCTGTTGAAGACATTGACTTCCGTCACCCCAGAGATCTGGACAAATCACTTGTACTCAGACTTGCAGATTGTCAGTGGATAAAAGATCACAATAATCTGATCATTACCGGCCCTACAGGAGTGGGGAAATCCTTTCTTGCCTGTGCCTTCGCAGAAAAAGCTTGTCGGGAAGGGTTCAGCGTCCTGTACCTGCGAATGTCCAAACTCTTTGAAGATTTAAGTCTTTCCAAAGGAGATGGCCGTTACCTGAAGCTGCTGACTGGCTTCGCAAAGACTGATTTACTTATTCTTGATGACTATGGACTGATGGCACTGAATCAGGAACAACGACACGATTTCCTTGAAATACTTGAAGACCGGCACAATCTTAAATCAACACTTGTAACCAGCCAGCTGCCAGTTGAGCACTGGCATGAACAGATCGGTGATCCAACCATGGCTGACGCCATACTTGACCGTCTTGTTCACAGCGCACATAAAATAAAACTGACAGGAGAATCTATGAGAAAAAAAACAGCAAACTTGACATAAAATACAGGAACAAAGTAAAGACAAAATAACAGCGTCGCTACGCTCCGACACTCGTGTCCGAAATCACTGGACTGGGTGTCCGCTTTCCCATGGACTGGCTGTCCGGTTTCGACTGGACTGGGTGTCCGGATTCAGTGGAATACGCACTTTAGAAAACAGACTACCTAAAATCAATGACATAGGTTAGTCAAGCCATTATCAACGGTAAAATTGGGCAGTACGGAAGTTTTGATTTTTCCAGATAGTCGACCACCCCTCATGAAAAGACATTGCTTGCTGTTTTCTTAAATGGGTGATGAACATAGACGCTCTCCTTGACAGGGTTCACAAATGTGTTAACATCTATACATGCTACAAATTAAGTTCTATTCTAATCAGGCAGGAAAAAAGCCAGTAGTAGATTTTCTGGATAGCCTGAATGACAAGCAGGCTGAAAAAGTTCTTTGGGTTTTACGAATTATTAGAGAATATGATAGGGTCCCCAAACAATATTTTCAAAAATTGTCCAATACTGCTGACTTGTGGGAGGTGAGAGTATCGCAAGGTGGAAACATTTTCCGAATACTCGGATTCCATGATACTGACCAATTAATTATTTTAACCAACGGGTTCCAGAAAAAGACTCAGAAAACCCCGAGGAAAGAGATCGTTTTGGCAGAAAAGCGAAAGAAAAATTATCTTATGAGGAAACAGGATGGATGATTTAGATAAATATATTAAAGAGCGTAAAAGAAAAAGTACAGATTTCGCTGCCAATTTCGACAAAGGTTATGAAGAATTTAAAATCGGTGTTTTGTTGAAAATGGCTCGAGAAAAGGCTGGCCTTACTCAAGAACAGGTAGCCAAAAAGTTGAAAACCAAAAAATCAGCTATTTCTCGGATTGAAAACCACGCTGAAGATATCAGACTCTCAACTATTGAACGATTTGCCCAAGCTGTTGGAAAGCGCCTAGAATTAAATATCGTTTAAAATACAGAGAGTTAAAGGCAACACATCAGGAATTATGTTGCGGTTTTTCTTAAATTGGAGAGATTGCCAAGGGCATCTTTTCGGAGATGTGCTGGCTTTGGTTTTGGAAATTTTATCACGTATATTGTGCTGGAACCTTAACAGTAGACACTTACAATTATGGAATTACTGATGGCTCCATTTTCTGGAAATGCCGGGACAGGCATTAGCGGTTCCATGGCTGACAATGGTGCAATCACCATAATTCCCTCCACTTCAGATCAGGCTGTTGCTGCCGGGTACCACAACGGTTCAGGCACGGTAGTCGGAGATACTGACCTGACCTCAGGCAATATAGTTAGTGGGAAAAATATCTTTGGTGTTACCGGGAGTGCTGATGTAGCCACAAGTAACGCCACCGCCGCCGATGTTGTTACGGAAATTCTACCTTACTTCAACACATAGCCAGCGAAAAAGACAGTTATTACCCGCTTGAATTTCAAAAGAGCCATCTTTTTACCACTGGTCTTGAAGTTCCCTTTTGACTGCATTTCTTACTTGACTGGGATATTCCTGGGAAAGATACCAGATACCTTCAGTGTCTGAGTGTGTCAATCCACGATATTTTGCCGGCAGATCAGTACGAAGAAGGAAAATAATATCACTACTTGCCCAAGGATGCCTGTGCCAATAGTGGTGCCCGCTAATATCAAAGCCCCTTGCTTCCTGACCAAAAGAAAAATCAACTATTTCAAAATTATCGATATTGTTATTCAAGATGAACTCTTTTTCCCTTGCCTCTCCTTCTCTTGTACCGATTCGATCATTCCCTCCCATGACTATATTGGCAGAATATAATGCCACATCAGCATCGGAGACCGTGACCACCACCCGTTGAGCCATTTCACTGATTGCCGGAAGTCTCTCTATAAACCTATCAACTGATACATCGGCAGCAGTAAAAAGGATAGTACCTAATTTGAAGGTGTTTTTTAATTCTTGGGGATCCTGCAGAGGATGATTCTGACGCATTTCATGTATGGCTTTGGAAACAATTTTTCCTCCAGCACTATAACAGATCACATTAATTTTTTTAACCTTGGTGTGTTTTGCCAGAAACCCTATAAGGGTACGCAGGGATACGGTTGAATGGAGAGCTCGCTGAACATCGTTCAAGATTATTGAAAGCATGGATTTAAACGCTGCCATACTACCGGATTCCCCCGCTGAACTGAAGGGAATAGTCGGCGACTTACACCAGGAGAATATAAACCTGCGTGCCCGTCACGACAAAGAAACCGGTA
>JAYEOK010000327.1:0-4317 GCA_034722915.1 Thermodesulfobacteriota bacterium
GTAAGGTACTAACACCGGTGATGAACGGTAAGCCGGCATAAGTGCCTTATCAGAATATTTTCTTTGAAAAAACAAGAAAATATTCTGTAAGGTACTAATATTCGTCAAAAGTAATCACTGTTTCTGAATCAGCAAGTCACCTTAAATTTGAACCTTTCCAAATTTATTCCAAAACCACTCTTTAAACCTGCGTTTATCCTTGACAACAGGGCTCTTCGGCATCATACTGTTTAGTCACGTCTATAGAACATACAGCTTATATTTCAGCAGACTATCACATTCCTCAAATATTTTCACAGCTGTAGAAATGAATAAATTTTAGTGGAGATTTTTTTATGTCAAATCACCTTTTCACCTCTGAATCTGTTTCAGAGGGGCATCCGGATAAAGTCGCTGACCAGATATCAGATGCTATACTTGATTCCATACTCACTCAAGATCCAGCCGGTCGTGTGGCCTGCGAAACAATGGTTACCACAGGCATGGCCATCATTGCCGGTGAAATCACAACAAGTGCCTGGGTTGATATGCCTGAAGTTGTACGACAAACTATCAAGTCAATCGGATACAACTCATCAGACATGGGATTTGACTGGCAGTCCTGTGCAGTAATTACCTCCATTGACAAACAATCTGTCGATATTGCTATTGGTGTCGATGAAGGCAGTGGAATGGATCTTGACCAGGGAGCTGGAGATCAGGGCCTTATGTTTGGCTATGCCTGTGATGAGACACGAGTTCTTATGCCTATGCCTCTTACCTATGCACACAGGCTTACCAAATGCCAGGCAGATGTGCGTAAGTCCGGCAAGCTTCCCTGGCTCCGTCCAGATGCAAAAAGTCAGGTTACCATTGAATATGAAGAGAACAAGCCTAAACGGATAGAAGCGGTTGTTCTTTCCACTCAACATGATGAATCAGTTTCCCATGCCGACCTGCAGGAAGGTATCATGGAACTGGTCATCAAGCCCACCCTGCCTGCTGATATGGTCGACGAAAACACTAAATATTTTATTAACCCTACCGGTAGATTTGTCATTGGCGGACCTGTCGGTGACTGCGGACTGACCGGTAGAAAAATCATTGTGGATACCTATGGCGGCAAAGGTTCTCATGGTGGAGGCGCTTTCTCAGGAAAAGATCCTTCCAAAGTCGACCGATCGTCAGCTTATATGGGTCGTTATGTTGCCAAAAATATTGTTGCTGCCGGTATCGCGTCTGAGATTGAAGTACAGATTGCCTATGCCATTGGTATTTCCCAACCAGTCTCTATTAATGTGAATAGTTTTGGTACAGGTAAAATCGATGATCAGGCCATCATTGAATTAATCACCCGCAACTTTGATCTTCGTCCCAAAGCCATTGTTCAGCAGCTGAACCTGCTGCGTCCCATTTACCAGGCTACTGCAGCTTATGGCCATTTTGGTCGTGAACTTGATGATTTCACTTGGGAACGGACAGATAAGGCTGAACTCCTCAAGGGTGATGCGGGTATCTAACCCGGTTCAACCGGAAATAATTCAGTTCACTGGATAAGTGCTTTATCAGAATATGTTCAAAAAAAACACGAAAATATTCTGTAAGGCACTAACGTCTCTTCGGTTTTATAACTATACAACCCATCTTCAACTGTTGAAGATGGGTCTTTCTTTTTTATAGCTTAATTAATAAGGACACAATAATGAGTGATTATAAAGTAGCTGATATGTCTCTTGCAAAATGGGGACGCGATGAAATAGCAATTGCAGAAACTGAAATGCCGGGGCTTATGTCTCTGCGTGATGAGTACCGTGATTCACAACCTTTGAAGGGTGCCCGTATTGCAGGGTGTCTGCACATGACCATTCAGACCGCTGTTCTCATGGAGACACTGATTGATCTTGGTGCTGAAATTCGCTGGTCATCATGCAATATATTCTCGACTCAGGATCACGCTGCCGCTGCCATGGCTGAGGCTGGCATCCCCACCTTTGCCTGGAAAGGCGAAAACGAAGAAGAATTCTGGTGGTGCATTGATCAAACCATCTTTGGTCCTGATGGATGGCGTCCCAACCTGATCCTTGATGATGGTGGTGACCTCACTCTTGTCATGCATGAAAAATACAAGGACGATATGAAAAACATTGTGGGTATCAGTGAAGAAACCACCACTGGTGTTCATCGCTTGAATGAGATGGCTCGTGACGGTAAGCTGATGTGTCCGTCTTTTAATGTCAACGACTCTGTTACCAAATCAAAATTTGACAATCTTTATGGCTGCCGTGAGTCCCTTCTTGATGGCATTAAACGCGCAACAGATGTCATGATTGCAGGAAAGAATGCGGTTGTTGTAGGATATGGAGATGTTGGTAAAGGCTGTGCCCAGGCACTCCGCGGCATGGGTGCCACTGTCTATGTCACTGAAGTTGATCCTATCTGTGCACTGCAGGCATCCATGGAAGGCTACCGGGTTGTCACCATGGAAGAGATTGCCTCAGTCGGCAATATTTATGTCACCTGTACGGGAAACCTCAATGTGATAACAAGAGCACACATGGAACAGATGCCCAATGAGGCTATTGTCTGTAATATTGGACACTTTGACTCAGAGATTGATATTGCAGGAATCAAAGATCTTCCCTGGGAAAACATCAAACCGCAGGTCGACCATGTTGTATTTCCAGATGGTAAAAAAATTATTATCCTGGCAGAGGGCCGCTTGGTTAATCTGGGTTGTGCAACCGGCCATCCAAGCTTTGTTATGAGTAACTCTTTCACCAACCAGGTCCTTGCCCAGATGGAACTATTGAAAAATTCTGATAAGTACGACAACCAGGTCTACTTTTTACCGAAGTATCTGGACGAGAAAGTTGCAAGACTGCATCTTGAGAAAATTGGAGTACACCTTACCACAATGAGCAAGGAACAGGCGGATTATATCGGTGTTCCAGTTGAAGGCCCGTACAAGCCTGACTATTACAGATATTAAGCCAGCATCAGCGTTACAATTACTGCAGGGACTCGAGAATGGGCTCCTGCAGTAATTTCCTTTCACTTTCAAACTGTGTCAGCTAATTGTACATCACCAGATAAAATTTCGTGAACCCTTCCTGAATTATCCCTGGCCAGTAGCTGACCGTTTGCATCAGGCCCCATTCCGCAGGCAGTAATTACTTTTTTGTTACGTGTTACCCACTGCATTTCTTTTCCTAAAAGTATATCTCGCTTACGCCATTCCTGCAAAATATGTTCGAACCCCAGTGTCTCATGGATGCGTACATGATCAAGCAATGAGTCATGGATTTTGTGGTACAGTTCAAGGATATCGAGAACCTTTCCACTTTGAATGCGAATGGATGTTGCTTTCTGCTGAAGTTCCAGCGGAAATGCAGCCAGGGGAGTATTGACATTTACACCAATACCAACAACAACAAAAGACTCTTCAGCAAGGCAATTTGGGGATGATGATTCAGTAAGGATACCACCGCATTTTTTGGTATTACTGTAGAGATCATTGGGCCATTTCAGACCAAAAGGAATATCTGGAAGCAAAATTTCGACTGCTGAACAGAGGGCAAGTCCAGCGGTAAGGGTGAGCTTGGGGAATTCAGTAAAAGGGAGTTGCGGGCGAACAACAATGGAACAATACAGCCCGGTTTGAGCAGGAGAAACCCAGTCCTTTCCCAGCCTTCCTTTCCCTGCCAGCTGGGTGTCAGCAATGACTCCAAAGCCATGCCTGGCTCCTTTTAAGGCAAGCTGCCTGGCATCCTCATTGGTGGAGTCAGTCGATGTCAGACAGAGCGGATTATCCATAAACGCAAAAAAGGTACATAACCCAAGAGAGCTACGTACCTTTCCTCAAAAAATAATGAAAAGAAATAAGGAGGGGGTTAGTTCACACCATCCTCTCCCTCTTCATTCTTGATACGATCTGGACGAGCATACATGGTGGTGGAACCGGAGGACCAGAACATCAGTTCTCCCTCCATTACCAGCGCATTTGCCAGATTTTTAATTTTGCGAGGCTTAGTGTCAGGATCGCATTTATAAAAATCTTTGATATAAAGCTGTGGTTTCGGGGCTTTTGTTGCCTTTTCGATCATTGCAGCTTTTATTTCATCATCACTCATTCCCATAACACATACTCCTATAAAAAAGTGTTATCAGGCAAGTGGCCAAACGATACGCAGTCGAAGCATAAAACAATTACTTCGACTGCGATAATCAGGTCAATTACTTGATTGCGTTGGTGTACTTAAACTGAGTAGTAGTACGCCAGGTATCATAAGCCAGACGATAATCATCGACAGACTTGATGGTAAATGGGAGATTACATTT
>JAYEOK010000327.1:4417-6921 GCA_034722915.1 Thermodesulfobacteriota bacterium
TCGACTGCGATAATCAGGTCAATTACTTGATTGCGTTGGTGTACTTAAACTGAGTAGTAGTACGCCAGGTATCATAAGCCAGACGATAATCATCGACAGACTTGATGGTAAATGGGAGATTACATTTTTCAAAAAACTTCTCCCAACCGATACGCTCAGCCCAATCACCAATACGCTCGTATTTTCTTGCATCTCCAGCATAAGTCACCAGGATATTTCTTACTGCTTCAACGGTCTCTGGCCAGCGTGGCGGAGTGTTGGGCAGGAATGGAATAACCAGTTTGGAGAATTTAGGTGCTGACCTGGCATTGGAAACTTTACCACCAACAAGAATGGCAATTCCGTCACCTTCAGGATCAGCAAGAGGCATTGCAGGACACATGGTGTAACAGTTACCACAGAACATACAACGATCATTATTTACTTTAACAGTCTTGATCTCTTTACCGTTAACCTCAGCTTTAGCAGGTTTAACAGCACCGAGTGGACAGGAAGCAATGGCAAGCGGCAGCTCACAAACACCGGTGATACGACTGTGATCGATCATGGGTGGTTTACGATGGATACCAAGAATGGCGATATCGGAAGCATGTACAGCACCACACATGTTCAGACAGCAGGCAAGTGCGATACGAACCTGTGCTGGAAGTGTCATGGAAGTAAAGTAATCAAACAGATCATCCATAACTGCTTTAACAACACCGGATGCATCTGTTGCAGGGGTATGACAATGTACCCAACCCTGGGTATGAACGATATTGGTTACACCGGCACCGGTTCCACCTACAGGGAACTTGTTGCCGCGTGAAGCAAGATCATCCAGCAGTGGCTGAACTTTAGCTTTATCATCTACCATGAACTCTATGTTGTTCCTGGTGGTGAAACGCAGAAATCCTTCACAGTGTGCATCAGCAATATCACACATTTCGCGGATATGCTCGATGGACATCAAACGGGTACCACCAACACGTACGGTCCAGCACTCGTCTCCGGTCTCGGATTTGTGCATGAGAACACCAGGCGCGGTGATTTCATGCCACAACCATTTGCCTTTGTTTGCTGCAATAACCGGGGGATGGAACTTTGCATAATATTGGGGACCAATGTCTGTAATCCTGTCCGCCATGGGATTTTCGGGATCGTAACCCATATTTATAACCTCCTTGAATATGTACTCGAGTATAACCTTCTACTCGATTTATGTTCTTATGCTGCGTGACGTTTACGAAACTCAACAACATCGCGCTCAAAACCACCAGGTACTTCCTCATCCTGCCAGAAGACGTATGGATTTGAACGAGGCTCTTTTACCATCTGCGGAATAGGATCAACGCCCATAACCTTAATAAAGGTAGGCAGTCCTACACGCTGCATGGTCTCACCGACACGCTCACGGTTTTTACCATTTTCCATCCACCAGTCCCAAACGGTTTCGATAAGTTCGATAAGATCCTCAAACTCGTTTTCAGCAGTAACCTTGACAAAAGGAATAATAAGGGTTGCAAACTGGGCACCGTCAAGAATAGGAGCTTTTGCACCCATGCAGACACAGGCACCCTGTTCTTTACCTGGACGCAGGGCGCGAGGCATTACGTTGATACAATGCATACAACGGTTACACTCTGCATTGTCAATTTTCAGCTCGTCGCCTTCCATCCACATACATTCTGTAGGACAGAGATCAATAACTTCTTTTTTGATGCTGAAGTCACCCCAGTCGCCGCCGGCATGGGCACCACCATTTGCAGGATAATTTCCGGCAACATACTCTTTTACTGCAGCCTGATCGATCTGGATATCATCTTTCCAGTTACCAATAACAGCAAAGTCAGAACGGGCAATAGCTGCAACACAGTCGTTCGGACAACCGGAAAATTTAAACTTATATTTATAAGGGAAAGCAGGACGATGAATCTCATCCTGATAATGCATGGTCAGATGGTGGCATGCCTCTTCTGTATCATAGCAGGACCACTCACAGCGGGACTGGCCAAGACAGTTGGCAGGAGTACGCAGGTTGGAGCCGGATCCACCAAGATCCTGTCCCATTTCGTGGGTCAGATCATAGAAGAAGGGCTCAAGAGCCTCAGTACGACAACCGAGGAAAATGATATCACCGGTAGAACCGTGCATATTGGTCATACCTGATCCATGTTTCTCCCAGAGATCACAAAGTCCACGCAGATTCTCAGTGGAATAGTACTTGGATGCCGGCTGATTTACACGAACGGTATGAAAGTGCTCAACGCCCGGAAATCTTGCAGGGAGGTCAGAATAACGACCAACAATACCACCACCATATCCGAACACACCTACGATTCCGCCGTGTTTCCAATGGGTAATTTTTTCTACAAAAGACAGTTCGAGCTGACCAAGAATATCCCAACATTCGGGCTTTTTCTCAGCCTGGCGCTTCATGTCGGTAACGAAACTTGGCCACGGGCCACTTTCAAGCTCGTCCAACAGGGGTGTATCATGCTTTGCCATGAATTTTCCTCCTTAAA
>JAYEOK010000328.1:0-23958 GCA_034722915.1 Thermodesulfobacteriota bacterium
TTTAAAAAGCTTTGCATACTCCCTGTATGTAACGGTTTTTAAAGTATTGCTGGCGGAACAGGTAAGCGAGGCACGAGACTCCGAAGGGCAAGAAAGATGTTCAGGTTATTTAATGTACGTTCCTTATAAAATCTCCATCACTTTTCCACCACGACGGGCATCAGCCGCACCCTCTTCGCCCGGAATTACTGCATGAACCCCGCCAAAATAGACGCCTTGCGCTTCCCATTCATTAACATGTACCTGTTTCTTCAGCAGCTCGATTCCAGTGGCAGAAAATCCGGGTTCGAGCTGAACAGAATCCCCATCCCAGTGCAGACGTGGAGAATTTACTGACTCCTGAAGAGGACGCTTAAAATCTATGAGCTGCGTGAGAACCTGACTCACGGCAGTTCTAATCCTCTTTGAACCGCCACTTCCAATGACAAGTTTAACGTCATCATCCTTAATAAGTAAAGAAGGAGACATCATGGATCCCACACGCTGGCCAGGTGGACTTGAATGAAATCCTTCAGGGTGCAAATCATCCTCTCCCATCATATTATTGAGCATCACTCCAGTACCAGGAGCAAAATAACCAGCCCCCTCACCATTGGAACATGTCATAGCCGCACAATTCCCTTTTCTGTCAGCAACAGATATATGGGTCGTTCCACGAGAAAAAAGTCTGATGTTTTCTGCGCTTTGCCCGCAAGCTTTACTGCCAAGAAAGGCCTTCAAATCCTTAACAGTGCTGAAACCACTTTTCCTGATTCGTTCAACCTCCTGCATGAGTCCTGTTGTATGAACAAGATACTCGCCAGAGCCAAATTCATATTCAGGGAGACCTGAAAGGGACTGTAAAGAAAGAGAAAGTCCGATCAAGGATCCTCCCATGGAAGGCGCTGGAGCAGTGTAAAACTCATACCCACGAAAGGATACAGACATGGGTGTTCGTTCCTTAACCTGGTACGCTGCCAAATCATCACGAGTCAACAAGCCGTTTTTTTCCTCCATTTCCCGACCAATTTTCTTTGCAATTTCTCCCTTGTAAAAATTTTCCCCCCGGTCGATCACCACCTCTTCTATAAATGCAGCAAGATCGCCATTGACCAACAGATCCCCTTCCTGAAGATACTTTCCATTGGGTTCATAAATTACTTTTCCTTCAGGAAAGAGACTCATAATAGGATATAAAAGCTCAAGGAAATAGGCCTGCCTGTTATTTAATCTATGAGTCTTTGCACACTCAATGGAAGGTGCCAGGACATCGGCCAAATCCATAAATCCCAAACGCTTATGGATATGAAGCAACCCTTTAAGTGTTCCGGGAACAGCTACGGCCCCAAGTCCTACATTAAAATCCTGCGCACTTCCTGAAAACTGAACAGTCACCGGGAAAAAATGAGGCGCATCCACAGGATTTTTTATCCCCAGCCCTGGTGTATCAACGAAAAAATCAAAAAACAAATTCTGCCCCTTGTCAGCAGAATGGCCAAGCAACAGCCCGCCACCACCCAGACTATTCAGAGCCGGTTCAACAGCACAGGAAGTAAATCCTGCTGCAACCACAGCATCAAAGGCATTGCCACCCTCCTGCAGAACTGTTGCCGCCGCCTCACTGACCAGGGAATGCCCTGAGGCAACAATTGATTTTTTATATTTATTCATGCCCAAAAATTCTCATGGAGTTGTTTGATTACTTTCTTAAAATCACTGGTTTCTGCATAAGCCCGCCTCTGACAATCAGCTCCCGGACCCTCTTTCAATATTCTGTCAAGCATATTCATGTATCGTTCAGAAGCAAAGCGTTGTACCATGGGTTGAACTTTTTGCACAAGGCGTAATACTGCTTCGCGCAAACTCATCTTCCCACCTCCCAAAAAACCAAGGGGGTCGAAAAATTTTCCTTCAAGGCCGTAACGAACAGCCTGCCATTTATTACACCTGAGAAACTGATGATTACAAGCCACTGCCGGTAAGTCTGATTCGGCAAGAGTTGCGACAAAACACTGGATCAGGGCAGTGAGCCCCAAAATATCCCCAAATTGTACGGGCAGATCGCAGGCGCGTATTTCTATGGTGCCAAAACCCGGGTGAGGCCTGGCATCCCACCAGAGATCTTTGATCGATTGTATCACTCCGGCATTTTGTAACAGGCTAATCTCTGCCAAAAACTTTTCCCAGTTACCAATCTCCTGGTAAATGCCTGCTAATGGCAAGGCTTCAAAGAGTTTTGTTCGATAGGACATAAGCCCTGTGTCTTCCCCCTGGAAAAAAGGGGATGAAGCGGAAAGAGCCAGAAAAAGTGGCAGATAAGGCTGAATCCTGTCGCATACTTTAATTGCGGTATCCCCGTCAATCATTCCAACATGGACATGGAAGCCCTGGGATATAAAACGACGGCCAACAATCTGCAACTCCTCCATGATGCGTTCATAGCGAATATCATTGGTCAGTAACTGATCCTCAGACCTGGCAAAGGGATGAAGAGACGCGGCATAGAGAAGACAGTTATTGTCTGCAGCAAGTTCTTCCGCCATGGAACAGGTCTGGAGCAGGTCGTTTTCCACATCACGAACAGAGGTGCAGATACCTGTACGAATCTCAAGAATGGAGCGTATCCACTCATGGGTTATGCGAGGCCGTAAAATGGCCGGGGCAGTTTCCAGGAGAATTGGGGCAAGGGGTGCAAGATTAAGGCTTTCTTCATTGAGTGTCTGAAACTCGAGTTCCACCCCTAGTGTATAGGACGGACTGGGAACAAACGTAAGCGAAGTGTTCTCTGCTTCTACTGTCATTGAAGATCCTCTTTTTTTAAGTTGCGTTTACTATCCCTGTAAAAATCTTTGTGCCACCTTCGCATACCAGGCAGCGCCAATGGGAAGAACATCTTCATCAAAATCAAATGTCGAACTGTGTGCATGCCCGGCTTCATCTGTTTTTTTTGCCCCGAAACGAACAAGACATCCTTGAATCTTTTGCAGGTAAAAGGAAAAATCTTCTCCTCCAAGACTTGATGGGCCCTGTGAGATAACATTTTTCTCATCAACAACTGTACTGGCAGCCAGTCGGGCAACTGCCGCAGAGGACTTAGTATTAATCAGTGCCGGTAAAGCAGGTGGAAATACGAGTTGGGCTTTTACACCATAAAGGCAGGCATTTCCCTCTACTTTTCTCTTAAGTGCAGAGAGAACACGATTTCTTGCATCCGAGTCTGTACTGCGGATAGTACCTTCAATGACCGCCTCGCCGGCGACCACATTATGTATTTCGCCAGCTCTCACCTTACCAACAGTTACCACTGCGGCATGATTGGGATCAACTTCTCTTGCAACGACAGACTGCAACGAAGTAATCAGACCAGCAGCTGCAACAATTGTATCTTTACATTCATGCGGCCTTGCAGCGTGACCACTGCTTCCCAGCAATGTAATAATAAAGGGATCCGCATAGGCACAGATAATTCCGTCATCAACTGTTATAATTCCTGTGCTGTAATGGGTATCTATATGTCCCCCAAAAATTGATGCCAGACCATCAATGGCCCCGGCTTCAATCATTGTATCCGCGCCATTCCCCTTCTCCTCTGCCGGCTGAAAAAGAAGACGAACTCTGCCCGGCAAATTCATCTGCTGCAGCAGGGAAGCAGCACCAAGCAGCATGGCAACATGGCCATCGTGACCACAGGCATGCATAATCCCGGGATTTGTTGAAGCAAATGGCAGCCCGGTCCCCTCCTGTATTGGAAGCGCATCCATATCTGCCCGAAGCCCGACACACAATGAACTCTCTGACGGCCCTAAATCAGCAAGCACTCCAGTGCCTGCAACGATACGCTGAGATTCAACGCCAATTTCGCTGAGTTTTGCACAAATATAGGCCGCTGTCTTCGACTCCTGAAAAGACAACTCTGGATTTTGATGAATCGTTTGCCGAATATCTCGCATCCAGGCAAAAAGCCCGGGTGCTATATCTGCCTGTTTTTTACTTTGCTTTTCCATAGATCAGGCTATACGGATGGAGCCAACACCAGTGGCATCACTTTCCTTGTTTTCTTTATCCTTCACATTTTCAATCTCTTCCTCTTTTTCCGAAAAAAGAAACGCAGGACGTGTTATGACAGGGTCTATACTTTGGGCCGGTTCCGTTTCGACTTCAGCCGATTCTTCTTCACGCTGGTCAGGTTCTTCCAAAGGTGAAATCCCTTGAGAGAAAAGCTGTTTAAATACTCCGATCAAGCCATCACTCACTTCTGTAAATGAAACGAGTTCCCAGCCTGCTTTCCCATAATCATTCAGCGAAGACTCAATCTCAGACTCATCCAGAAAGGCACTTCCAAGCAGGCCCTCTTTTTTTACACTAAAATGTACTGTTTTATAACTCCAGCGCATTATTCACCTCGATGTATCTCAAACTATTTTTATATGTAAAAAAAATCATTTAACAATCAGGGACGAATAAACTCATCATCTCTAAATTGCCCCTCATATACTTTGCCATTTTTCAGAATCAATTTCCCATAACCGTTTCTACGTCCCATTTCAAACTCACCTTCATAACGACTGCCATCTGCAGAGACAAGCACCACATCACCATTGGGCATATCATCCTGAAAATCTCCAGTTATCACACTGCCATCAGCATAGGTGAGTTTTCCCGGCCCTTGAAATCGCCCCAGGCGAAACTGCCCCTGGTAATGGCTGCCATCACCAAAATAATAGTTCCCTTGTCCTGAGAAATGATCCTGTTCAAACTGGCCGGCATACCGTGAGCCATCAGGATAGCTGAACACCCCTGTTCCTTCTTTTACCCCTTGCACAAACTCACCTTCATAACGGCGGCCATTGCTGTACTTATACATTCCGTTCCCGTGAAGTTTTCCATTGCTGATATCTCCCTCATAAATATCACCACTTGCGTATTCAATCACACCGTTTCCATCCATAAGGCCCTGACGCATTTCACCACGATAGAACATTCCATTCGCAAAAAGATATTCGATTTTGCCATCCACCGGCTTTTTATCTGACACATTACAGACGAGCCCCTTACGATAAATGTAACTTTTCGTTGCTGGGCTTGCAATAGAAGCCGGCTTATCAGTCTCATGTGAGACAATCTCAACAACTTCCTTATCATGTAAAACAGTCTCAACAACTTCCTTATTTTTTACCTCAGTCGCTTCTTCTGTGGCCACCACATTTTGAACCGGCTTGCCATCTATAAATTCGCCGGTGAAAACATTGCCGTCAGGAGAGCGCAATTTCCCATAACCATTGGCCTTGCCATTACGAAACTCTCCTTTGTAACGGGATCCATCGGCGTAAAAATGCTCTCCCTGACCATGCCGTTGTCCTTGATGGAATTCGCCTTCATAACGACTTGAATCGGGATAGTAAAGGATGCCTTCACCCTCCATTTCTCCATGATCAAAACGACCGACATATCTGCTATTGTCCGTATAAATCAACTCTCCTTCGCCATGTCGATAATTATCAAGAAACTCGCCGCTGTATACTCTTCCGTCACCATATTTTAACACGCCATGACCATTGTATGCATCCCTGGCAAAGTTACCGTCATAATGGCTCTGATCACTGCCGTCCCATACTCCGTGACCTCGACGTTCTCCACTATAAAAACCGCCATTATACCTGCTGCCATCTGCATAGGTTTTCATACCAATGCCAGCAGGTTGGCCATTATGAAACTCACCTTCAAACCAGGTTCCATCCGGATAAATCAATTTTCCCTGACCCTCCAGCAGATTATTTCTAAAATCGCCCTCATAATGACGGCCATCAGAAAAATCAAGCGTGCCTGTCCCATGGTAGCGACCAAAAAGAAATTCACCACTGTAAGTCGTTCCATCACTTTGTGTTAAAACTCCCTGACCATTAATTACATTATCACGAAACTCACCTTCATATTTTCTGCCGTCCGGACTTGTCAGAACACCCTTTCCATTAAAACGACCTTTTTCAAACTCACCCTTGTACTTATTTCCATTGGCAAAGGTAAGCACTCCATTTCCATGAATAGCACCGCCCTTAAATTCTCCAGTGTAGCGCCTGCCGTCTTCATGAACAAGTATGCCATTGCCATTCTTACAGTCTCCCTGCAGACATTGCCCAAAAGCTATGGTGCCGTAAAATAAAACGACACCGCAGACCATTCCAATCACTTTGGTTTTTTCTTTCCTCTGCACCCTTCTCCTCTCCATCAGGAATAAGCTTTTTTCACTTCTTCAGCAATGATCGTAATTCCCTTTGCAACCTGCTCTTCATCCTGGGAATAGGTCACTCTGATACATTCATTTTGATGCTGCCAGGGCTGCTCCAAACCAGGAAAGAAAAAATGCCCTGAAACAACCAGTACGTTTCTCGACTTCAAGCGCTGATACAGCTCATGACTGGTGATGGGCAGGTCTTCAAACCAGAGCCACAAAAACATTGCTCCCTCAGGCTTATGTATTTTATATGGCGTTCCTTCAAGTTCCTTATGAAACCGGGTCACAGCCTTCTCCATTTTCTGCTGATAGAAAGGTTTGATGACATCACTGCTGATTTTCAAAACTTCTCCACTTGCAACCATCTCATGGGCAAGCATGGCCCCAAAACTTCCGGTTGCAAGATTCATGATGGCATTCATTCCCGACACTGCCTTGATAATCTCTCTTCGGGCAACAATAATTCCTGTCCTTGCAGCCGGAAGGCCTAACTTGGAAAGTGAAAGGCACACAATAATATTTTCGTTCCAGACAGGCTTGGCTTTGGTATAGATAATCCCTGGAAAGGGTACACCGTATGCGTTATCAATAATCAGGGGCACATCATGGTTTCTGGCCAGTTCATCGAGTCGTGCTATCTCATCATCGGTAAGCACATTGCCTGTGGGATTTGTTGGGCGGGAAACACAGATAGCACCGGTTTCAGACCCCATATTCAAGTTGTCGAAGTCAACATGATATTTAAACAAATTATCCTCAAGAAGCTCAATACGAGGCCTGTTGGAGACAAAGAAGGAATCAGTGGCACCAAGATCTGCATATCCTATATATTCAGGAGCCAGTGGAAGCCGAATTTTTTTTGAGCCTCCTTCGGAATCCCTGCCTGCAAACATGTTAAAGAGAAGAAAAAATCCGGCCTGGCTGCCATTTGTCAGACAGATATTTTCCGGCCCGACATCCCAGCCATATTCACGACTGAGAAGTCCAGCCAGAACATCAACAAAATCTTTTTCACCCTGAGGAGGGTCATAAACACCAATAAGTTTCTGAAAGGACGTTTTGTCGGCGGCAAGAAATTGCAAACGCTTCTGAACCACTTCCTGAAAACCTGGAACATGACCGGGATTTCCTCCTCCCATCATGATCATATCATCACCACCGGACGCCAGGGCATTTCCGAGATCATCCATCAAACTAAGAATTCCTGCACCGCTGGTAAACTGTTCACCAAATTGAGATAATTTCATATTTTTTCACTCCTTAAGCAACTAACCCACCCATGGAACCACCTGAGTTGTTTTTCTTACTCTTTTGTTTCTGCATCTTTTTTTCCATAAAAATCCGGCATTCAATCCCGGATGAAGCAAAAACCATTGCTGCCGGATTCTGCGCTGCTTTAAACCCTAAACCTCGACAACCATATGGTTGGGCAGGATCATGGGTCACATAATAATGAACACATTGTATGCAGGTTGGACGGCCGGCCATTTCTATCTATTTCTCTTATTGATACAGTATTTTTTTATTGATGGATTCGTAAAAACTCTTCATCTTCTTCGTTGCTGCAAAAACTAAATCATTTCAACGTACCTTAGTACGCCGAAATAATGTAGTTTTTCCGCGCCTCGAATATGAAGTTTTTTACAAATCCATCTTAAATCTGACCTTTTTACGAGATTGTCTTTATTAAAATTCAAATATGTCTAGGATATCATTTTTTCACTTTTCATAAAAGTAACAAATAGAGAACAGCCGCCACCAATTGCCATCAGGAAACCAACCAGAACAAAACCGGCGCCGATAGAATACGCATCCCCAATCCATCCTATCAAGGTCGGCATCAATCCTCCGCCAATAAGAAAGGCAAGAGGAAGACAGAGAGAAATCGCCAGGTTTCCATACTCTGCTGAGCCAAGTTTTGAAAGCACTGCAAACCCTGCCGGAAAAAAACAGACCGCAAAAAGTGGTTGTGCGACGACAAGTATGAGCAACCACACCCCATCACCGACCATTGCCATTGATGCAGTCAGAACCCCTGTCAGCAGGAGCACAACTGCCATAACCCTTTGTTTGCCGAATTTGTCTCCAAACCATCCGCCGGCAAGGGGCATTAAAATAGAAGCCATTCTGGACAGTGCCAGAAGACTGTTCGCCCTGCCGGAATCCATTCCATGATCATTTACCAGAAAAAGCGGGGCCATGGAATAAATACCAAGTGTTGAACAGATGGCCAGAGAAAAAAGTACGACCATTGCCCAGAACATGGGCATGCGAAAAAATGCTGATGATGCTGACAAATCAGGCGCTTTACCCTTTTCCCTGCTGCCATGTGAACTGAGGCCGTAAGTTAGTCCGCCGGCAATTACAAATGCTCCCAACAGGGCAAGTCCTTGCCGCCATGGAAGATATGAAAGGAAAAGATCACATAAGAGAGGCGCTGCCACAAAACCAAGATTAGGAGCAAGCTCATGTATGGCCATTCCCCTTGAAAGGTAGGCAGGAGAGACAAGACTGGAAATAGTTGCAAGCCCTGAAGGAAAATAGAGACCAGCGCCGAGTCCTAAGCCCAGAAGCCCAAGCTGCAATGTAAATAAGGTTGAGCAGCCACCTAATACAAAAAGAGCCAGGCCGAGTGCAAAACTCGAGAGAATGATAGTTCGTTTATGATTTATTCTGGCTGAGATAAAGCCGGAGGAGAGAATTGAAAAGAAATAGCCAACTGAAATAAAAAGAAAAAATGATCCTGACTGAGCATGCACTATTCCCATTTCCTGTTCAATAACAGGAAGGAGGGGTGAAAAAATAACCCGGGAAGTGAAATTCAGAAAAAACAGGCCGGCAAGAAAAAATATTCCGCCAAGAGCCGGGGAAAGGGGGTGCCGGGGAACAGTTACATTCATATGCTTTTTTGTTTTGTAACAGTTCCCGAAAATAAAACTAACACCGGTGATGAACGGTAAGCCGGCACTCAGTTCAATACGAACTTTTACGTTTCGAGATTTCCATCCACAGCCTGTCATATGCTACTGCAGAGGGTGATCCAGGGTGTGTAGCCCCCACAGGTGCACGAGTTATTCCCATTTTTTCAACATCAGCAAGGTAGGGAATCAGGGTTCGAAGAAAAACCTTTTTCTTCCTGTAACTCCTGACCGTATCAACATGCATATTTTTCCTGCGTTCAACCATTGAGAAAAAGGCCTTTAGCTTTTTACGATTAGCCCCTATCTTATCAAAAAATTTAATCAGTTGTGCCAGTGCTCTAATAGAAAGAGTAGTGGGAATAACAGGAGATAGCACCTGATCCGCAGCCATGATAATATTTTGTGACAGCAGGCTTATATTGGGCGGGCAATCAACAATCAGGACATCATATTCCGAAGCTAGAGTTGAAAAGTTTTTTTTCAGTTCATTACTTTTCCCTTTCTCAAGTGAAAGATCAAGATTTCTGAAAGAAAAATGAGCCGGTAGCAAATCAAGATTGGGATAATCCGATTGACGTATATTTTTTTCCAGATTTCCTTTGAGAAATTGTTTTTTATTAAATTTACGTTTTGCTCGCACACGGTAGTAATAACTGGTAGCCCCCTGTGGATCCATGTCACAAAGCAGAGTTTTCCCCCCCCTGAATGAACTGGCATAAGAAAGATTCACAGCAGCTGCAGTTTTACCCACCCCGCCTTTACTTGAATAGACTGCAATTATTTTCATCAGCACACCCTCAAACCCAGAAATTGATAAAGACTACGACCGGTAATCAGCATTAATCCTCACATAATCGAGAGAAAAATCACAGGTATAAACCTCTTCACAACCAACACCATCCTTCAGATCTATACATACCGCTATGTTTCTCTCTTTCAGCAGCTCAGTGGCAGCTTCTTCCGCCTTTGTCCCGACAGCAAGGCCATTTCGAACAAGAACCACATCACCAATGGCAATATCAACACGTTCAGGATAAAAACGCACGCCAGATCGTCCCATGGCAGCAAAAATACGCCCCCAATTGGCATCTTCACCAAAAAAAGCTGTTTTAACCAGACTGGAGTTGGCAACCGTTCGTGCAATCTGCGCTGCTTCTGCTTCTCCTTTTGCCCCACAAACGCGGATAGTAATACATTTGCTTGCCCCCTCACCATCGCAGACAATCTGTAAGGCCAGGTCTTTGAGTACATCCTCAAGGGTGTCCTGAAACAGTTGTTTGTCGAGAGGATTTTCTTCATCAATCCACTCATTGGCAGCAGTACCATTTGCCATTACCAGTACCATATCATTCGTGCTTGTATCACCATCCACAGTAATACGGTTAAAAGTTTTATTTACTGCATAAGTCAACGAATCATGCAACTCAGGAAAACTGATCTGGGCATCGGTGATCACAAAAGAGAGCATGGTTGCCATATTAGGCATGATCATTCCTGCGCCCTTGGCCATTCCCATGAACTTTACCTCGTGATCCCCCATGCTCACAGTTCGACTGACAACTTTCGGCACTGTATCTGTGGTCATTATGGCATTTGCCACTTTTTCAAAATTTTCTTTCTTCAATCCCTGAACAAGTTCATCCATGGATGCTTGAAAAGCAGCAACATTCAGCTGTTCTCCGATAACACCGGTGGAGGAAACAAGAACCATCCCGTCATCAATTTTCAAACGTGAAGACAGAAGAGCACTGGTAGCCAGGGCAGCATCCATTCCTTCCTTTCCAGTACAGGCATTGGCACTCCCGCTATTGACAAGTATGGCCTGAGCACGTCCCTGCTTCAAACGCTCCTGATCGAGTACAACCGGTGCAGCTTTCACCTGATTTTGAGTAAAAACTCCAGCAGTTACAGCCGGAACACTGCTATAAATAAGACCAAGATCCAGCCGATCACTGTAGCGAATTCCAGCAGCAACGGCTGAGGTAAAGAATCCTTCAATTATCATGCGACTAATATCCCTGTAAATATGAAATGGTAAGAGTATTATATTACCATTCAGAGGATTGATAATGCCAGAAAAAAATAAGATCTTTTATATTTCAACTCAGATGAGTACACTTGATCACACCTGCTGGAAACTGACTTCTCAAACAATTGTAAATATTCGGCTTGCACCTGAAAACAGCCCAAATTACTGAATTGTAAATGTTTGGATAGTGCCTCAGGTTCGTTCAATCCGGCGTGTGAACTATATTGACTCATATGTGAACACGCTGGATTGGACGAAGATGAGGTGCTAGCCGAATATTTACAAACAATTACATAAAAATCTATGACAACCGAAGCTATACACTGGAGTTTCCACATTCCCGGCCTGATCATTCCTCTGGCAGATCTCTTTATTCGACTCACTTTTTCAATACGGGTGATCATGCGTAAACGCCAGTATGGTGTCACACTCGCCTGGTTGATTGTCATTCTGCTTTTGCCTTTTTTAGGTGTCATCATCTATCTTTTATTCGGAGAAAACAGAATTGGTGACACCAGAGCCAAACGTGCCAAAGACTCCCTTAATCATTACCACAACTGGCTGCAGTCACTACAAGAGATAGCATCAGTCAACTGGTCGAAGTTAAACCCTGAGTTCAAACCCATTCATCATCAGGCAGACAAACTCATCGGCATTCCAACCATGGACGGAAACCACCTTGAGCTTATTGAAGAGCCTGACAAAATCATGCGTGCCATCATTAAAGATATTGATGGAGCAGAATCTACCTGCCATTTGCAATTTTATATCTGGCATGAAGGCGGCACAGCTGACGAGGTTGTCTCGGCAGTCATTCGGGCGGCTGAACGCGGTGTTACCTGCAGAATTCTTATTGATTCCATCGGGTCTAAAAAATTCCTGAAAGGGGAGAAAATAAAAGAATTACTTACAGCCGGAGTAAAAATTGAAGAAGAACTGCCAGCAGGATTCTTTAAAGCCCTTTTTGTAAGAGTTGATATAAGAAATCACAGGAAAATCGTGGTCATTGATGGAAAAATCGCCTATACCGGGAGCCAGAACATGGTGGATCCCCATTTTTTCAAACAGGATTCAGGTGTTGGCCATTGGGTGGATATTATGGTTCGTATTCAAGGACCAGTGGTAGAGGCTCTTGCAGGTACCTTTATCAGTGACTGGTTTCTGGAAACAGACAATGAAAAAGTTCATTCCCGTTCACTGGAAAACGACATCAAGCACATACGCTCAATTGCTGATATTCACCATCAACCAGTTGCAGGAGACGTACCGGTACAACTTGTACCATCAGGTCCTGACTTTGTCCCGGAAGCAATTCATAGCCTGCTCCTGACAACAATCTATGCTTCTCGAAAAAATATCACACTCACAACGCCTTATTTTGTTCCAGATGATTCAATTCTGACAGCTTTACATTCAGCAGCCCAGCGTGGTGTAAATGTTTCTATCATCGTCCCTGAAAAGAATGATTCTAAACTGGTCCACTTTGCCAGCCAGGCCAGATATGAAGATCTTATCAACAATGGCGTATCCATCAAACTCTTCCAAGGTGGCCTGCTTCATGCAAAAACCATTACCATCGACGATGAATTTTCCTTATTTGGATCAGTAAACCTTGATATGCGCAGCTTTTGGCTCAACTTTGAGACGACCCTCTTTATTTATAACCAGTCCTTTACCAGTGAGCTTCGGACAGTACAGGCCAGTTACGAAAAGCAATCAAGAACACTTGAAATGCAGGATCTGGCTGATCGCTCGCCCATGATAAAATTCTTTGAAAATTCAGCTCTTATTATTGGCCCTCTTTTGTAAGAATGAAAAAGACGATGAAAATCCTTCTACTCTCCGACATTCATGGAAATTTCCCGGCCCTTGAGGCTGTCATCAATTCTTTTACCGACACTTCTTTTGCAGCAATCTGTAACTGCGGTGACTCTACTGTTTACGCTCCTTTCCCAAATGAAACTCTTCATTGGCTGCAATCGCACAATGTGCATTCAATACTTGGCAATACAGATAGAAAAGTTAAAAAACTGCTCCAGGGAAAGAATTTCAAAAAACCGGGAAAACAGGAAAAACGAATCATGTACAGTCTGACAGCTGAACAAATGGATGCGACATCCAGGGACTACTTGTTTTCCCTGAAAAAATCATTTACTTTTTCCGCCGGTGTCCATTCGGTCTGTCTCTTTCATGGCAGCCCTGAGCATCCCAACGAATTTCTTTTTCCAGACACTCCAACTGAACGGTTCACTGAATTGGCTGATTCCTGTTCCTGTTCAATCATCATTACAGGCCATTCCCATACCCCCTATCACAAACTGATTGGAACAACCCATTTTATTAATCCTGGAAGTGTCGGCCGTATGTTTGATTCAAATCCTGCTGCCTCATGTGCTGTTCTCTCAATCCAGAATAAAATTGTCAAAGTCAAACATTATCGTGTCAATTGGCCGGTTGAACGAACAGTTCAAGCCCTGCAGCAAAATAATCTACCGGAAATTTACCAGACAATGTATCAGACCGGAAGAAAACTCAATTAGAAGTTGATATTGAAAGATCTTATTGATATCCTCATGCGGTAAGTTTTTACTTAGCCATCTCGGATATGACCTTTTACGAACTTAGTTACACTCCTTTTCCCCAGTGACAAACACAATGACTCCCCCTAAAAAAAAGAAAACAGCAGATTACGAACGACAGGGTAGTACTGCAATTATCCGCAAACTTGTTCACAAGCTTGACAAAGACTTTAAATCCCAGCCACCGGATGAAAAAAGCCGTAAAATCCTCTCGGTACTGAAGGACAGGCACAAAGAAGAAATTGTTGAGGCTGCACTTCTCAAATATTATAATTCAGAAGAGTTAAAACCATATCAGGCAGAACTTATAAAAATGCAGGCGCATCTGGAACGAACCGGAAAAAAAATGATCATTCTTTTTGATGGCCGTGATGCTTCAGGAAAAGGTGGCACCATCCGCAGGGTCGCCCGCTACATGAACGAAAAAAGATACCGTGTTGAGGCTCTTGGTAAACCCAACGAAACACAGAAAACAGAACTGCATATAAAACGTTACATAGAACGTTTCCCCCATGCAGGAGAAATCGTTCTCTTTGACAGAAGTTGGTATAACCGTGCCATGGTCGAACCTGTCATGGGATTCTGCACAACGGAACAGTACCGACGTTTCTTGAAAAAAGTTACTAGTTATGAGCAGAACTTCATCCTTGATGGAGGCAAAACCGTCCTTCTGAAACTTTATTTTTCCGTAACCAAAGAAGAACAGTCCAGACGATTTGAACGAAGGAAAAATGATCCTCTACGTCAATGGAAATTGAGTGAAGTCGACCTTCAGGCCCAGGAACTCTGGGATGAATTCACGAAAAAGAAAAAAATCCTCCTGCAGAAAACTCACACCAAAGACTCGAAATGGTGGATTATCCGTTCAGACGACAAACACATGGCAAGGCGTGAAACCATGAAACTAATCCTCAATTCCATCAAATACAGGGGACGGAGCAGAAGTCTTGATTTTAATATTGACCCTGAAACAGTTATCTCCGGCAGTCGCGAATTGAAGATTATGAAGAAAGAAAAAAAACAGTTTGGAACCGCGTTAAAGTAAGTTCTTTCACAAGGAGAAAAATATGTCAGACAAAAAGGACAAAAAAGAACAAAAAAAGAATGGCTGTGATAATAAATACAAGCTACAGGAAGGAACAGCTTCAAAAAATGAGGATAGAAAAAAAGGCAACAAGACGACTGCCGTATATGTAAAAAACTGGCATATCGCATATGAAAAAGAACTCAAAACACTGCAAATTGAGCTAATGAAGCTGCAAAAACATATGAAAACCACCGGTGATCGGGTACTTGCAATCTTTGAAGGCAGAGATGCCGCCGGAAAAGGCGGAACAATAAAGCGAATCACAGCTAATCTCAATCCCAGAAATACCAATATCGTAGCGTTAAGCAAACCCAATGAAACCGAGACAACACAGTGGTATTTTCAACGATATACTCCCCACTTACCTGCAGCCGGGGAAATTGTTCTCTTTGATCGAAGCTGGTACAACCGGGCAATGGTGGAACCGGTTATGGATTTTTGCACCGATGCCCAGAACAAGCGATTCCTGAAAGATGTACCTATGCTTGAAGAGTTACTTGTTAAAGATGGCATTAAACTCTTCAAATTTTATTTTTCAGTTTCCAAAAAAGTCCAGAAAGAACGTTTTGATTCAAGAAAACTTGACCCGCTCAAACAGTTTAAACTTTCACCTGTTGATAACCTTGCACAACAGTACTGGGATCAATACTCTGTTCGAAAATTCCAGATGTTGTCAGAGACAAACAGAACTCTTTCACCCTGGACAATTATCCGTTCGGATGTAAAAAAGAAGGCTCGACTGAACTGTATTAAATACCTTTTGTCCAACATGGACTATGCCGATAAAATTTCAGCTAAACATTTACAATACGACCCTGAAATCATTGTCTCCGGAATTGACGAGCTGCAACACATGGAAAAGAACCTTATGAATCCAGAAAATCTTCACGGATAAAGAACACTGCTGTCCCGGTTAACCTTGCTCGACCGCACTATGATTTCAGCAAAATTCCTGTAAGCGCTCTCTCCATGAGCCGCTGCCGAAATCAATTTTAACTTGTCGGGTAAGGTCTTTCAGTATGGTCATTCTCAACAATAACCTTGTATCAGGAATAAGTGCTCCCGCTCTTTCAGACCACTCTATGACCGTTAAACCGGACAGGTAAAAATATTCTTCAAAACCAAGATCCTCCACTTCAGTTTCATCAGAAAGACGGTAGAAATCCATATGATACAGAGGGAGAGTCCCAGGGTATTCCTGTAAAATTGAAAAAGTCGGGCTGGTAACATAACAGGAATCAGGAACCCCCAGGCCTTTTGCTATTTCCTGGGTCAGTGCAGTTTTCCCGGCACCCAGGTCACCACTTAAACAGATTACATCTCCAGGCATTGCGAGTTTTGCCAGAAGCTGACCAAAGGCAGCAGTTTCCTGAAGATCATGGAGAAGAACAACAGATAGTGACATACTCAATGCCGCTTCTTGTGGAGGGTAAATATTACAGATGTTCCCATGGGGGGATTAGAACTGATTAGCATGATTCCATTCAGGAGTTTCATTCGTTCAGCCATGGACTGCAGGCCGATTCCCCTGGTTTTACCAGTCGATTTCGAAACAGCATCAACATCAAAACCGCAGCCATTGTCATGGACGGCGAGCACAATATCATCCCCGACCTGTTTTGTGCTGATCTGAATGTTCTTTGCATCAGCATGTTTTATTACATTATTTATAGATTCCTGAAGGAGACGATACAGATGTCTCTGCTCCTCAACTGAAAAAAACTGGCCAATAGGTTCTAGATTCATGTCCACTTCGAGATCAGAATGATCCAGAAAACTGGTGAGTAGATTATCCAAAGCTGCATCAATGCCCAGATGGTCTACCATCATAGGCCAAAGCTCGCGGGAGAGAGTCCTGATATTCTCAATCTGCAGGTTAACATACTGCCGCAGTTCACGGAGATCATCCAAAATCATATCTTTTTGCGACTCTTCATAGGTATACATTTTATTTTCCAGGGCACGCAACTGCATTTTAAGGGCCGCAAGTGACTGGCCAAACTCATCGTGCAGTTCCATGGCTATGCGTCGACGCTCGTCATCTTGAGCCGTGATCAGCATTGCCGAAAGATCTCCAAGCCGTTTTTCTGATAAACGCAGCTGTTCCTCAGCAATCTTACGATCTGAGATATCACGAATAATGGAGCCAACAATTCGTTCTCCGTTACTGAGTTCAATACGGATCAGTGTCATCTCCATATCGAGATACTCTTGATTTTTCTTTTGAATTTTAACCTCTCTGGCCCGGGAAGCTTGATTAGTGGCCAGAAGTGTGGTGATTTCTTCCCTTACTGTTTTACGATCATCGGGATGAAGGGCGGTAACTAGAGCTTTGTTCGTAAACTCCTGATCACTATAACCGAGTAACTTTTCTACAGCAGGATTCATATAGAGCCCTTTACCGGCGATATCAAAAAGAATTATAATATCCTGGGATGCCAGAGTAAATTCCCTGAATCTTTCTTCACTTTCCCTGAGTGATTCCTGAAGAATTCTTCTCCGCTGAACATCTCTTTCCAACTCTTTATTTGCAATGAGCAGCTTCTGATTTGTCAACTCAAGATTTTTGTTCTTTTCAGCAAGCTGCCGCGTTAAAAAAATGTTCTCTTTTCTGAGTAGATAATGCTCTTTTGCCCTGTCAATCACTCGATTCAGGTCATTGGCGTCCCAGGGTTTAAGGATATACTGATAGATGCGACCCAAATTAATCGCATCCATTATTTCTTCTACCTGGCTGTGTGCCGTGAGAAGTACGCGAATAGGGTCAGGATCAATATCATATATCTTACTCAACATGTCAGTTCCACTGATTCCCGGCATACGCTGATCGGAAATGACGAGGCCGATATTTAAATTCTCCTGAAAACAGCGTAATCCGTCTTCACCTGATAATGCGGTGATGATTTCATACCTGTCCTCAAAGATCATTTTAAAATTAAGGAGATTCATCTCCTCATCATCGACAAATAAGATTTTGAATGCTTGCATGACGTTCTCTACTTATTGGTAACCGTTCACCAGAAGCACTGATTTCCGGTAATCCCTGATTCGTAAACGTTTACCAGTGCTCCATATTGGTTCATTTCGGACTGCGTAGCATATGCAGTTATATGTGAGCAGGCCGAAATGGACAAATATGGGGTACTGGTGAAGGTTTACACTTATTGTTCAACTGATTTGCTATCCTTGGCCCACCAGGTCATAAGCAGTTGATAGTGGTTATAATACAAGGGTAAGGTGTCTGGCTGTTGAAATTTATTATGATATGCCAGTCGATGTACATTGAGATACCAGTTTGGGACAATATAATATCCATACCAGAGGATACGATCCAGAGCCTTGCAGGCTGCTGTCAACTCTTCCTGTGTTGCCGCATAGATAATCTTGTTCACCATTGCATCCACCACCGGATCTTTAATACCCGCAAGATTTCTGGATCCGTGGCGGTCGGCTGATTCTGAATGCCAGAAATTCTTTTGCTCATTACCGGGTGACAGGGATTGACCGTAGACATGAACGATCATATCAAAATCAAAGTTCTGAATCCTGTTTGTATATAATGCCGCGTCAATAGTACGATAATCAACAGTTATTCCAAGTTTCTTTAAATTCTTTACATAAGGTGCCATGACCCGTGCAAAGGACGGTGACACTAATAAAATCTCAAATTGAAAAGGTGCTCCTTCTTTATTTTCCAGCATACCATTCTTAATTGTCCAACCGGCATCCTGGAGAAGCTTTTTTGCTTGACGAAGATTATTTCTCATCCCTTTATCATTTGAATCAGGTGCATTGAGTGGTTTGGTAAAAACATCTTTGGGAAGAGTATCGCGGTAAGCTTCGAGGTAGGAGAGTTCAAGACCAGTTGGCAAACCCTCTGCGGCAAGATAAGAATTACTGAAAAAAGACTTGCTTCTCGTATACTGATTATAAAAAAGTGATTTATTAGTCCACTGAAAATCAAAGGCCAGACCCAATGCCTGTCGAACCCGCAAATCCTTAAAAAGCGGACGGCGGGTATTCATCAGAAAACCCTGCATACCTGCATTGTTATGGTGTGGATAGCGTTTTTTGATAAGTGAGCCGTCATCAAAACGTTTTCCTACCATATCCCTTGCCCACTGTTTGGCAATATTGACCATCATAAAATCAAACTCACCAGCTTTAAAGGCCTCTACAGCAACAATCTGATCTTTGTAATAATTCACAACAACGGTATCAAAATTATACATTCCCCTGCGTACCGGATGATGCTGCGCCCAGTACTCAGGATTTCTGGTATACGTTATTGATCGTCCCTGATTGATTGCAGATACGATATAAGGGCCTGAACCTACAGGTGCAGTCATTGCCTTGCTGCTGTCCCCTCCATCAAAAGAATGCTTTGCAAAAAAAGCTTTGCATAACACTGGAATCTGGGCCGCAATCATGTGCAACTCTCTGTTAGCGCGGTTAAACAAAAACTGCACACGATGACTGTCAAGTACCTTTGCCTCTTTAATATCCTGATAATAAAATGGATAAAAGGGATGCACCTTATCACTTTTGAAAGTTTCAAGGGAAAATGCGACATCTTCCGGAGTTACCGGACTGCCATCTGAAAACTTTGCGTTTTCATCAATGGTGAACGTGATTGACAATTTATCTTCGGCAAGTTCAATATCTCGTGCAATCAGGCCATACTCGGCAAATGGTTCATCAAAGCTTCCCACGGCCAATTGTTCAAAAACAAACATTTCAAGCCCAAATGGAGCAGTACCTTTCAGAGTAAAAGGGTTCATCTTATCAAAACTGCCATTATCATGGAGCAGGAGCTTCCCGCCTTTTTTTGCATTTTCAGACACATACTCAAACTTTTTAAAGTCTGAATCATATTTAAGTTTTCCATCAATGGATATTCCGTGGGCAGCCCACAGGTTGGACACATTTACAATAAAAAAACAAAGACTTATTAATAAAAAAGTACAAGACGACATTCTTTCACTCTCCGGTCACTATTCCAGACATACCTGCAGAAGATGCTGACAGCCAGCATCTTCAAAGGATTATCTTGTGGCAACACTAGTATTATTAAGGTAATATATCAAATTTTCCTGCCAAATTGTAGAGCCAATTGACAGCAAAACACTATTTTAATTACGGAGTATTCTTATCATGGGAAAAACCATAACCCAAAAAATATTTGATGCCCATCTCAGGGACAAGCCAACACCCGAAAACATGGTACTGGAGCTGGATGTCGTACTGTGCCACGAAATCACAACTCCAATTGCCATTATGGATCTAGTGGAAAAAGGCATGGATCGCGTTTTTGATCCTTCGAAAATAAAAGCGGTTATAGACCATGTCACTCCGGCCAAAGACTCCAAGACCGCCGCCCAGGGAAAAATCATGCGTGACTGGGCCAGACGCAACCAGATAAAAGACTTTTTTGATGTTGGTGAAAACGGTGTCTGCCACGCACTCTTTCCGGAAAAAGGATTTATCCGCCCTGGATACACGGTAATCATGGGCGACTCTCACACCTGTACCCATGGTGCTTTTGGTGCTTTTGCAGCAGGTGTTGGAACCACAGATCTTGAAGTTGGAATTTTAAAAGGTGTCTGTACTTTTCGCCAGCCTGTTTCCATGAAAGTTGTCATTAGTGGAACATTACAGACCGGAGTATCTGCCAAGGATGTTATCCTGGCAATAATCAAAAAATTAACCGTCAATGGTGCCACGGACAGGGTTATCGAATTTGTCGGACCACTGGTCGACCAGATGAACATGGCAGCCCGCATGACTCTGTGCAACATGGCTGTGGAAGCTGGAGCAACCAGTGGACTCTGCCTTCCGGACCGTGTGACGGCGGAATATCTCTGGCCCTTTATCAAGGATGAATACGCAACAGTTGATGCAGCAGTAGAAGACTTCAGCAAATGGCATTCAGATCCTGACGCTGAGTACGTTGAAACTGTTGAGCTTGATGTGTCAGATCTTGTACCCCAGGTAACCTATGGCTACAAACCTGATCATGTGAAGGATGTTACAGACATGAAAGGAACAAAGATTGACCAGATCTATATCGGTTCCTGTACAAATGGACGGATCGAGGATCTGCGCGATGCAGCTGCTATTCTTAATGGCAAAAAGCTGGCAGACGGGGTCAGGGGCATTGTTACTCCTGCAACCCCGGCTATTTATTCACAGGCAATGGAAGAAGGAATTATCAAAATTTTCATGGATGCAGGATTTTGTGTTTTAAATCCTACCTGTGGTGCATGTCTTGGAATGAGCTGCGGAGTGCTGGCGGCAGACGAAGTCTGCGCCTCAACCACCAACAGAAACTTTAACGGCCGAATGGGGAAAGGTGGCATGGTGCATCTCATGAGCCCGCATTCTGCTGCAGCAGCCGCAATCACTGGAACCATCAGCGACCCTAGACAATTTCTCGTTTAGAGGGAGGACGATAAGCATGAAAACATTTGGAGGTCCAGCCATACTGCTGGACAGAAGCGACATTAATACCGATGAGATTATACCGGCAAAATATCTCACCGAAATCACCAAAACAGCCCTCAAACCCCATTTACTCGAGGATCTGCTCATTGACGGCAAAGCTTTTGACAGCCATTCTGCAGAAATGGAGGCTGCCAAAGTTGTTATTACAAAAGCAAATTTTGGTTGCGGATCATCACGGGAACATGCAGTGTGGGCTTTTGAGGTCAATGATATTAACATAGTTATTGCTGAGAGTTTTGCCCGAATCTTCAGGCAGAATATGTTTAACTGTGGCATCCTTGCCATGGAACTCAGCAAAAATGATATTGATTCGCTCTTTGCAATGTCAGGTGATCTCACTCTTACTGTGGATATGGAGAAAGAGACAGTCACAGCAAAATCCAGTGATGCAGCACAGGATAATCTGGAATGTGGCTTTTCACTGAATGCTTATGATAAGAGCCTGGTAAGTGCTGGCGGCTGGCTGGCTTACGCGGACGCAAACTACTGATGGTGGCTTTAAAACCATAAGGACATAACGTGAATTTAGTTATTGGAGGAAGCGGTTTTATTGGCAGCCATCTGGTCATGGAACTTGTCCGTCAGCAGGAACAGCTCAGGGTCTTTGATCGCGATCCATTTCCTGTGGATAGCGAATATCAGCCGGACGAAATTGTTCAAGGGGACATACTCATCCCCGACGATCTTATTGCTGCCATGAAAGGCTGCACAACAGTCTACCATCTTGCAGGTACACCGCAACTCTGGAGCAGAGATGCAACAGCCTTTGACCGGCTGAACCGCCAGGGTACAGAAAATGTCCTTACAGCTGCCCGGCAGACGGATATCAAGCGGCTGGTTTTTACCAGTACCGAGTCTATCCTTGCCCCTACGCGTGGTCACGAACCTGTTACGGAAAAAGCCCGTCCCCGGTTGGAAGACATGCCTGGGCCCTACTGTCGATCCAAGTTTCTTGCAGAACAGGCTGTTTTCAAAGCCGCAGATGAAGGGTTGAACGCGGTTGTCGTCTGCCCCACCCTGCCCATAGGGCCGGGAGACAGAAATCTTACACCACCTGGACAGATGATGGTGGATTTTTTGACAGGAAAAATCCCCGGTTACCTCGACTGTACCCTCAACTTTGCAGATGTCCGGGATATGGCGATCTGGCATCGACTGGCAGCACATCACGGTGAACCGGGACGCAGGTATATTCTATCAGGCTACAATCTTTCTCTTTATGATTTTTTTCAACACTTAAGTCGGGAGAGTGGGCAGTCCATGCCGAAACTGAAAGTACCTTATACCGTGGCACTGGCCTGGAGCTATGTGGAACACGTTTTCGGTCTTGTCACCGGCAAAAAACCGAAAAGTTCAATTACCGGTGTCAAACTCTGTAAACGTTCGCTGGCTTTTGACGGTACATGGACATGGAAAACCTTAGGCCACCAGCCCCGGCCTCTGGAAGAGAGCATTAAAGATGCCGTTGCCTGGCACCAGGGAAATCTATAATCGGCCTCTCAATCAACGTTCCGATTTCCGTCCCTTAGGAAGTGGAGATAAATAACCTGTATTTTATGCATCTCTGCTTCAGGCCGATTTGGACCACACCTCAATCACAAAATCCTCGAATTAACGCTGTTAGTTCTGTGGTTTTGTTCAATCAGTATGATCAAACTCGACCCAAATCAGAGCGCCTAAAATTACAAATTATTAATCTCCCCTTCCTTAAAACCGTAATCGTCAAATACAGGTTTGAGCTGCTGGTAAAGCATCTCCTCTGTCAGGCCATAATTTTCCAGTGAATAACTGTGCTTGCTCTTATAGGTTCGGGCCTTGTTTGTTTCTTCGCTAAGAAGTTTATCGTATTCAGGGCTGAATTCCAGGCCAAAACTCTGATAGATGCTATGGATTGTCTTATACGGATCGGCAACAAGATCCTCATAGCGAACTTTAAGCAGTGCGTCTGCCGGAAAACTCTTTTCCACCTCATGCAGGTGTACATAGTATTTACATATCAAATCAGCCAGTTCCCGATAGGCTTTTCCATCCTTACAGGCGTCAGGGGCCAAAGATTTCCAAGTCGCGTCAAACATGCTGATCAGGGATGGTATTGATTCATAGGGATGCCTCACCATATGGATAATGCGCATATCCGGCAGTACTTCATGGATGGACTGGAGACGACCAGCAATAAGCGCCACCTTTTGCAGTAAAATTTTATCAGGACCGGTGGCGTACAGGTGTCTCTGTAAGCAACTCTTGTAATAGGACATCAGTTTATCTCGCGATTTTTGCGGCATGAAATCGACAAAAGTTGCCGCATCCATTTCTTTTAAAAATGGAAACAACAGGCCCAGCAAAGGACTGAGCATGGCATACATAAACAACATTTCATCCGACTCAGCCTTTTCAGGACCGGTCTGGTGTATTGTGTTCCAGCCTTTAAACCCTTTGTTACTGATGACATTTAACAGGCGTTCTCCGGGGCGTCCAAACAATCGGTCAATCCTGCCAATCAAGCCAAAGAGCTTATAACAGATTACGGAAGGAAAAATCGTTTGATAAAGCTTCAGATATGAAAACTGTTCATCCAGTGCAAACAGCCGGTGGGTGAAGGTTGTACCGCTTCGTGGATTGCCAATGAT
>JAYEOK010000329.1:0-23765 GCA_034722915.1 Thermodesulfobacteriota bacterium
CAGGGAATGTAGTTAGTCGGGTAGAGAGAAAAATGTCCCAAGATAAAAAGTTGCAATGCAAAATTCGGGATATAATAAATTCTTTATCTTAGGTTAATGCAGCCAAGATGAGACTTGACCCCTTCTTCAGGGAGGGCGGATCACCAGAAATCGAAATTTTGATATTCACAGGATATGGGTAACGCCAGCATTCTGTTTTTGCTACTTGAAATGCTGATTATGATAGGAGTAACATACTTTCTTTGCATTGAAATTTACACAGAGAATAATAAGGGGCACAAAATGAAAAGTTACAGAAAAGAATTGTGGTTTGAAGTACCAACCAGAAGAGGGTTTGTAAATATAACGCATCAGGTTGAGGAATGCTTGCAAGAGTCTAATGTTACGGAAGGAATCGTGCTCTGCAACGCGATGCACATCACAGCAAGTGTCTTTATCAATGATGATGAGTCAGGCCTCCATCATGATTATGAGGTGTGGCTGGAAAAACTGGCTCCCCATGCCCCTGTTGAGCAGTATCGCCACAATGGATATGAAGACAATGCTGATGCCCACATGAAACGCCAGATCATGGGGAGAGAAGTGGTTGTGGCGATTACTGATGGAAGGCTGGATTTTGGAACCTGGGAACAGATTTTTTACGGAGAATTTGATGGACGGAGGAAAAAACGAGTGCTGGTAAAAATTATAGGCGACTAAAAGCAGGCAAAATCTGATTTGTTGTATGCGAATATTGCCTGACGAGATAGATTTCTGCTGAAATGCTCATGAACAATGAGTATTTCAGCAGGATACGCGGGCAACCTGATGCAGAGGGTGAGCAGGCTGTGGAACAAAGAAAGGTATAATCTGTTTTTTTATAGTCTTTGTTGATGGAGCAACCTGATGGAATACTGAATGGCCACCATTTGTTTCCATTTCGACAATTTCCCAGCAGTCTGTTGCCCGGGCTAAGGCTTTCATGAAACCAAGATGCTGAGTGTGGCCGCAACGAGAGGCAATAACATGACCGAGAATGGGGCAGCCCATCAGGGCGAGGTCGCCAATGAGATCAAGAACTTTATGGCGAATGAATTCGTCGGCAAAACGTAATCCATCTTCATTGAGGATACTTTTTCCGTCCCAGTGGATGGCAATAACATTGCCAAGGTTTCCACCTTGAGCTAATCCATTGGCCCAGAGTTCTTCAACCTGTTCAACGTAGCCAAATGTTCTGGCTCTGGAAATTTCTTTGGTAAATTGTTCAGAATTAAAATCAAGGGTGTAGGATTGCTTTTTGATCAGAGAGTCTGCGAAGTCAATTTTTCCACTGACTTTACAGCCTTCGTAAGGCACAATTTTTATTTCGGCGTCACCGGAAGTATATACAATTTCCTTTGTGATACGCAGGACTTTGCGCATGGCTTTTTGTTTTTTTAATCCCGCATGTTTTAAAAGCAGCATAAAGGGGCCGGCGCTTCCATCCATGATGGGCACTTCAGCGCCATCGAGTTCTATATTTGCATTATCAACACCAAACCCTCTCAGGGCTGCCATGAGATGTTCGGTGGTGGAAACGTACATCTCCTTATCTGCAATGGTGGTGGCCAATCTGGTGTCTACTACTTTATCCATATGAGCCGGGATACCGTTTTTGTCGTCAAGATCGGTACGAAAAAAATGAATTCCTGAATTCACAGGGGCTGGCCTGATGGCGAGATTAACTGTGTCGCCTGAGTGCAACCCAACTCCATAACAGCTGACTGTTTTTTCCAATGTGTGCTGATGAGGATCGAGTGAAAGGGATGCCATATTTAGTCCTTATATATTAATATAGTAGGGAGTTTTATTAAATTGTTATACATTGAACTGCAAAAAACGTGCCACCGTTTGGATGGTGACTTGTGAACTAAGGTCGGGGAGGAAAATCTTATGTTTTTAACTGGTTACTGAGGTGTGTTGTTTTTGTGCTTATTCTGTCGAACTGTGGGAAGAATGACACAACTGGGTGAAAATGGACAACTTTTCATTTAAATATTTTTTGAATGCCAGATCTGTGTGTACTTCCATTTTAAGTCCAAAGCAGGGGAGTTCAAAAGTCCCTTCTGGTAATTTGACAAGATCTTTTTCAGTTGTAATCAGCCCCTGGGCATTATTCTCATCAGCCTGCTTTGCAATTTTTTTAATAAGAGATGGCGTGAATGCCTGATGATCTTTTAGTGGCATGAATCCGGATAGAGATATGTTTTGTGTTGTCAAGGTATTTTGAAAGAGTTCAGGCTGTGCAATTCCACAGAAACCATAAAGGGGTGAGGGAAGTGATGATAAATCATGCAGGTTGTTGTTTTGTGATGATTTTGCCTCAACAGGCTGATAGGAAAAATAAAAGACAGGTTTGTCAGGGAAGCGTTGTTGCAAAAGTTCTCCAAATGTGATGCAGCGTTCTTTTAACTTATCCGTCACACCTGTGAGCACAAAAGCATGACATCTTTTCAGGGCCGAGACAGGCTCTCTCAGGTCGCCACCTGGAAAAACTCTACTATTTCCTGCAAGGCTGGCTGCACTGAAAAGAACAAGATCCAGATCACGTTGAATTGAAAGGTGCTGGAATCCATCGTCAAGAATTAGAACATTACAATTATATTCACTTATGGCATGACGGCATGGGAGGATTCTTACAATACCGGTCAGCACTGGAACTCCTGGAAGGTTTTTTGCCAGAAGGCATGGCTCATCACCGGCTGCTTTTGCATCGAGCAGAAGTTCTTTACCATCAGAGACCACATTCACTTTGTTTCCACCAGCACCTCCGTAGCCCCTTGAAATAATAGCGGGTCGGAATCCTTTTTTTTTCAGTAATGCTGCCAGCATGCCGACTACAGGAGTTTTGCCGGTGCCGCCCATGGTAAGGTTACCAACCGATATAACGGGAACATCTAACTTGTAGCGTCGTTTTACCCCCCTGAGATAGAGTGCTTCTCGGGTTTTCATAATTCCACTGTAGAGAGGGCTGAAGGGACGGCCGAAAAAGTAAAGGCTTGAGAATTTCTGTGACATATCTTTAGGGGATGAGTAGTATGTTGCAAATTTTGGTTGAGAAAAAAGCATGCTTTTTGTTGAGTGCAATTATTCTCGACTTCTTTTTGACTTAATGATACTAACACCGGTAAACGGTAAGTAAAGCCGGCATAAGTACCTTACAGAATATTTTCTTTGAAAAAAACAAGAAAATATTCTGTAAGGTACTAACACCGGTAGACGGAAAGTGCGCAGGTATAAGTACCTTTCTTAGATTATTTTTTGTGAAAAATAAACAGGTAAGCACCCTGACACAACACCAGTGATGACCGGTAAGCCGGTATAAGGTACTAACCACGCAAGTACCTTAACCAAATTATTTTAAGCAATAAAAAACACGAAAAGAATTTATAAGGTACTAACACCGGTGATAAACGCTAAGCCGGCATAAGTACCTTCACCAAATTCTTTTCAAAAAAACACGAAAAGAATTTATAAGGTACTAACTTTCGTAGAGAGTTTCAGCCCTATTCTATGTCCTTCCTCTCTTTTTCGACATCGAACGGGTAAAGATAAATAGTTCAATCAATGGAGATGATAATGAAATCAACATTAAAGAAAAAATTATTTTTCACTGCAGTTGCCTTGAGTTTCGCTATGGCTGTGCCAGCTGCAGGTATCGCAGGAGACACCATTAAATTTGGTGTGGCTGGTGCCCAGAGTGGCGATCTTGCCTCTTATGGTTTGCCCACTGTTAAAGCCGCTGAGCTGGTAGTTGCCGAGTACAATGCCAAAGGCGGAATCAACGGAAAGAAAATAGAGCTTCTTATTGAAGACGATGTCTGTAAACCTGAAGTTGCTACTAACACTGCTACCAAGCTGGTTACAGATGGCGTAGACGTAGTACTTGGCCATATCTGTTCAGGTGCCACCAAATCAGCACTGCCTATCTATAAAGAGGCAGGTGTTGTTGTTATATCTCCTTCCGCCACTGCTGTTGATTTAACCAAGTCTGGCGACTACACTAATTTCTTCAGAACTATTGCTCCTGATGATGCACAGGCGAAAGCCATGGTGGAGTTTGCCATTAACAAGGCCGGGGCCAAAAAAATTGCTGTCATTCATGACAAAGGTGATTACGGAAAAGGTCTTGCTGAGATTGCAAAGGGACTGGTTGAGACATCAGGTAAAGCTGAGGTTGTACTCTTTGAGGGAGTTACTCCCGGTGCTGTTGATTACACTGCCATCGTGCAGAAAATCAAACGCAAAGGTTCTGATACTGTAATTTTTGGTGGCTATCACCCAGAGGCTTCTAAAATTGTTTCCATGATGAAAAAGAAACGTATGGACATTACGTTTATCTCTGATGACGGTGTAAAAGATGACACTTTTATCAAAGTTGCCGGGAAAAATGCCGAGGGTGTCTATGCATCCGGTCCTCAGGACAACTCAGCCAATCCTGTGGCAATTGCTGCTATCGCGGCCCACAAAAAAGCGTATAATGAAGACCCGGGTGCTTTCTACGAAAATGCCTACTCTGCTGCCCTTGCTCTTTTGAATGCAATTGAAAAAGCAGGATCTACTGATATGGCAGCTGTTGTAAAGGCTTTGCAGAATGAAAAAGTTGAGACTCCTGTTGGAAACATTCACTTTGATGCTAAAGGTGATGCTGTAGGTGTCGGTTTTGTAATGTACCAGGTACAGGATGGAAAGTATGTTGTAGTGAAGTAAAAAATTGCTTTTCTTATTATATTGCACCATGCCTGGAATAGAGTAATTCTGTTCCAGGCTTCTTTTTTATGTAATCTGGGTAAACATGGATTATTTCATTGAGCTTTTTTTTGCCGGACTGACCAGGGGATCAATTTATGCTCTGATCGCTCTTGGCTATACCATGGTATATGGAATCATCGGGCTTATTAATTTTGCCCATGGTGAAATATACATGATTGGTGCGTTCACTTCTTTTATTATAGCCACGGTACTTTCCATATACGGCTTTCCGGTTCTTGCCATTGTTGTTATTGCGGGTCTTGCTGCTGCTGTCTGGTCTAGTGCATACGGGTTTACCGTTGAGAAACTGGCCTATCGGCCTCTACGCAAGGCACCGAGACTGGCACCCCTTATCAGCGCAATTGGAATGTCCATTTTTCTACAGAACTATGTGCTGCTTGCCCAGACTTCTGATTTTCTTCCTTTTCCAGCCCTTATTCCTGAGTTTGCCTTCATGGAACCGGTTGCCCATATTGTGGGCTCATCGGATCTGGTGATTCTTGTTACTACTACGCTTGTTATGATTGCTCTTACTTTTCTGATCAAGTTTACAAAGATTGGTAAAGCCATGCGTGCAACAGCTCAGGATAAGACCATGGCTGTACTGGTGGGGATTAATGTTGATCGGGTTATTTCGGCAACCTTCATCATAGGTTCTGCCCTTGCTGCTGTTGGTGGTTTGCTCATTGCCTCGCATATAGGCCAGATCAATTTCTATATCGGTTTTCTTGCAGGGATCAAGGCGTTTACCGCAGCAGTGCTTGGCGGAATTGGTTCTATTCCGGGAGCAGTGCTTGGCAGTCTTGTTCTCGGCTTGACAGAGAGCTTTGCCACAGGCTATGTTTCGTCCGACTATGAAGATGTCTTTGCCTTTTCTCTCCTTGTTCTGATCCTTATTTTTAAGCCTTCCGGACTTCTCGGCAAGGCTGAAACCAAGAAAGTGTAACCGGGTATCTGAAGTATGTTTCCTGTTAAAGAACTTAAACGATCGGCTCTCATTTCCCTCTGGTTTGCCTTCCTCACTTTTCCCATCATGGTGATCAAGGTTGATCCCATTGAGCGAACCGTTGACTGGCGATGGGATAATATGTTTTTCATTGCTCTGGGGAGTTTTATTATTTCCATTCTGACAAAAGTGTATATCCTTCGAAGAGAGCGACGTGCCAGACGCAAGAAGGGAAACAGGTCAATAACAGAGCCTTTTATACAGCGCATTCTGCGGGAACCGAGATTTCTCTATCCTTTAAGTCTGGCCGTGCTGGTCTTTGCCTTAAGTTTTCCTTATCTTTTTTCCACCTATCAGACAAATATTATGACCACCGCCCTTATGTATGTGGTTTTAGGGCTTGGCTTAAATATTGTGGTGGGAGTCGCCGGTCTGCTCGATCTTGGATATGTTGCCTTCTATGCTGTTGGTGCTTACAGTTATGCGCTGCTTAATCTTCATTTTAATATGGGATTCTGGGCAGTTCTTCCAATTGGTGGATTGTTTGCAGCTTTTCTCGGCATACTTCTTGGTTTTCCTGTACTACGGCTTCGTGGCGATTATCTGGCCATTGTGACCCTTGGCTTTGGTGAAATTATCAGACTTATTCTTGAAAACTGGAATGACTTTTCTCATGGGCCAAGTGGTATTGCAAATATTCCCCGACCTGGATTTTTTGGTATGGAAATGTCCTTTGCAGGAGGAATTACCTATATTTATTATGTGGTTGTTGCCCTTGTAATTGTCACTATTTTTGTGGTGAACAGGTTGCAGAATTCTCGTCTGGGCAGGGCATGGCTGGCGCTTCGTGAGGATGAAATTGCCTGTCAGGCAATGGGTATTGATAAGACGAAAACAAAGCTCATTGCATTCAGTCTTGGAGCTTTCTGGGCAGGCTTTGTGGGTGTTATCTTTGCCGCCAAAACAACTTTTGTTAATCCTGCGAGTTTTACATTCCTTGAATCTGCAATTATTCTTTCCATTGTTGTTCTTGGTGGTATGGGATCCATTGTGGGTGTCATTTTGGGCGCCCTGATTCTTATTCTCCTGCCAGAGTATCTACGTGCACTCTCCGAATATCGTATGCTTGCATTTGGTGGGATTCTAGTGCTTATGATGGTTTTTAAACCAGAGGGACTTGTCTCCAATGTGCGGCGTAGTTATCGATTCAAAAAACAGTCATCTACTGAACAAGTGACCGGTCATGAATGAAGCAATACTGAAAGTAAGTGGCCTCACTAAAAATTTTGGCGGGATCAAGGCTATTGATAATGTTGATCTTGATATCCGTCCAGGTGAGATTGTTGCTCTGATCGGTCCGAACGGTGCTGGGAAGACTACTTTTTTTAACTGTTTGACCGGTATCTACATTCCAAGCGCCGGTGATATCCAGCTTCGCAATCCTGAAAGTGGCAAAGAGACAAAATTAAACGGCATGAAGCCAAACAAGATAACAGAAAAGGGGATGGCAAGAACCTTTCAGAATATCCGTCTTTTTCCCACCATGAGTGTGCTGGAAAATGTGATGATTGGTAGACACTGTCGAACCAAATCGTTTATTTTTGGGGCGATTTTCAGAACCCCGGCCACACGGCATGAAGAAGAGGAAATCATAGAGATGAGTTATGATATCCTGAAAAAGATCGACCTCCACAAAGAGGTCAACGAGGAGGCAAGAAATCTTCCTTATGGCGCTCAGCGTCGTCTTGAGATTGGTCGTGCTTTGGCCACAGAGCCTTTTCTTCTTCTGCTCGATGAACCTGCTGCCGGCATGAATCCTCAAGAGACCGATGCTCTGGTCAGCCTCATACGTCAGATTTGCAGTGAAGGCCATTCCATTCTTCTTATAGAGCATGACATGAAACTGGTGATGAGTTTATCTGATAGGATTTTTGTCATGGATTACGGAAAAAAAATTGCCCAGGGGACTCCCAAAGAGGTACGTTCCAATCCGGCTGTTATCAAGGCTTATCTCGGAGAGGATGTTGATGCTTGAGTTACGGAAGGTGAATGCAGCTTATGGCAATATCCAGGTGCTTCATAACATCAATCTTACAATTAACAGCGGTGAAATCATTACCCTGATTGGTGCCAATGGTGCAGGGAAGTCAACCACCCTCATGGCAATTTCAGGAATTGTGCCGATTCGATCCGGAAAAATTCTTTTCAAAAATGAACAAATTCATCAGTTGTCCCCGGAAAAACTTGTTGCTAAAGGAATTTGTCAGGTACCTGAAGGGCGTCGTATTTTTGCTGAGCTGACAGTGATGGAAAATCTGGACATGGGAGCTTTTCTGCGTAATGATAGTGCTGGAATAAAAGAGGATCTCGACTATGTGTTTTCTCTCTTTCCAATTTTAGCTGACAGGAGAAGTCAAGATGGTGGTACCCTGAGCGGTGGTGAACAGCAGATGCTTGCAATGTCGCGAGCGCTCATGGCACGTCCCCAGTTGCTGTTACTTGATGAACCATCAATGGGACTGGCACCACTTGTCATTAAACAGATTTTTGAGATCGTCAAAAGAATCAACAAAGAACATAATACTACTATTTTTCTGGTGGAACAGAACGCCAACCAGGCACTGCATGTTGCTGATCGTGGTTATGTAATTGAGAATGGAAAAATAACCATAAGTGACAGCGCAGAAAATTTATTACAGAATCAGGATATTCAGAAAGCCTATCTGGGAATCTGATTTTCTGTATATATTAATTATAATAGCATCGGTCACAAAGGACAAAACAAATATGAAAGTAGGTGTTATCGGGGTTGGATATTTAGGAAAATACCACGCCCAAAAATATAGTGCCCTGGAAGGCGTTGAGCTTGTGGGTGTTGCTGATATCGATTCTGTGCTTGTCGAGACCATTGCCAAAGAGAATAACTGCAAGTCTTTTACTGACTACCGCAAATTGTTACAACAGATTGACGCAGTTTCTGTTGTCGTTCCCACCAGTCAGCATCACAAAGTTGCACTTGATTGTATTGAAGCCGGCGTTGATATGCTCATGGAAAAGCCCATCACCACCACAGTGGAAGAGGCTGATGACATCATAGGCAGAGCCAAGGAAAAAAAATTGATTCTACAGGTGGGGCACCTTGAACGTTTTAACCCGGCAGTGGAGGCAATGATTCCATCTCTGACTGTGCCTGTTTTTATCGAATCCCAGCGTATATCCACTTTTAAAAATCGGGGTGTGGATGTCGATGTTGTGCTGGATCTTATGATTCATGATATTGATATTATACTCAATATTATAAAGTCCCCCCTTGAGACCATCCATACTGTGGGTGCACCTGTTGTAACTGATTTCACAGATATTGCCAATGCCAGACTGATCTTTGAAAATGGTGCCACAGCCAATGTCACGGTATCCAGAATTTCGCGAACCAACACCCGCCGCATGCGTATTTTTCAGCCTGGATCTTTTATCAATGTAGACTTTGCCAACCGCAAAGTCATGACCATTCATTTGAAAAAAGGTGAATTTCAGGTGAATGGTATGCCTAAGCAGGATGTTGTTGTCAGATCTTTTCCAGAAGGGGATGCCTTGAATGCTGAAATTTTTCATTTTGTAGAAAATGTTCGAAATCGGACAATACCACTTGTGTCAGGCAATGAAGGACGTCGCGCTTTGAACGTAGCCCTGCAGGTGATCGAACAGATTAAGGATCACCAGAAACTCGGAGTTTACGCTGAAGACATGTCTGGCAACTCGTGAACAGTAAGGTCATGATTATTGCCGGAGAGGCATCCGGAGATTTGCATGGTGCTAAGCTTGTAAAAGCCATGCTGGTAAAACGGCCTAATCTGTCTTTCAGCGGTATGGGTGGTAAAGAGTTAATCGCTGTCGGCGTTGATGTTCTGTTTGATGCAAAAAAAATTGCAGTGGTGGGTTTGGCTGAAGTGTTTTCTCACTTGCCTGACATTCTCAGGGCCAGAAAAATACTCCGAACTGCCCTGATGAAAGAGCGACCGTCTCTTCTCATTATCATCGATTTTCCTGATTTTAATCTTATGCTTGCCAAGTTTGCTAAAAAGCTTGGCATCCCTGTTTTTTACTATATCACTCCCCAGGTTTGGGCGTGGCGAACCGGCAGAGTGAAAACAATCAGTGAACGAGTTGACCTGATTGGAGTAATTCTGCCTTTTGAAGAAGAATTTTTTCGCAGCCATGACCTTGTCGCTGAGTATGTCGGGCATCCCTTGCTCGACTCTGTACACACCACTTGTAACCGTGATGAGTTCTGCAGGCTTCATGATATCGATTCGGATCATCTCTGTATCGGCTTACTGCCGGGAAGCAGGAAGAAAGAGATCTCAACTCTGCTTCCCATACTGCTACAGACTGCCCTGAGCCTGCAAAAGAAAAGTCAGAAAAAAATGGTTTTTCTCCTTCCACTGGCATCCACCATCAGTGAAGAAGAGATACAAGAAAGCGGCTTAGATGATTTTGCTCAGGAATTAGATGTACGTTTGATCAAAGAAAATCGATACGACATGATGGCTGCCTGTGATGCTGCAGTTGTGGTTTCCGGTACCGTTACTCTGGAACTGGCTCTGCTTGATACACCAATGGTTGTGATTTACAAAGTATCTCCGGGAACCTACCGTTTTGGAAGATTACTCATCAACAAAGATTTGAAATATTTTTCTCTCGTTAACCTCATCGCAGACAATGATGTTGTCCCGGAACTGTTCCAATCAGAAGTTACCCCTGAGCGAATCGAAGGAGAAGTTTCAGCGATTCTCTTTGACCAGAAACAAAGAAATAAAATGCTGCAAGGTTTTGAGCTCGTTCGTGCCAGAATGGGAGAGGCCGGAGCATCAGAGAAGGCTGCAAATCTGGCGCTTAGTTTGATTACTTGATTTGTCACACCATATTTCTATCGTGTTGCCGGGACAGATGAAAGAAAGGAAGGTCTCATCTCTCTGGGCACCTGATAGGAAGTTTTCTTCTGGTCAAACGGGGACAGAAAACTGATTTTCCAGGCACAGAGGTGGAGATCATAATGACCTCTCTGCTGTGTGTTCCCATATTTGGGATCGCCTATGACAGGATAGCCAACGTCAGCAAGATGTCTGCGTATCTGATGGAGTCTGCCAGTGTGAATTTTGATGTCCAGAATTGTATTCTGTGTTGTTTTTCCGGGATAGGCTGATAAAATTTCAGTGTGTGCGGATTTGTCATCAAGTGGTGTTGTCAATTGCAGACCCTCTTCAGGTATTTGTGGTGTTCCTGACACCTCGGCAAAGTATCTTTTTTCTATTTTGTCTTCCTGGAAAAGTTTTGATAAAAGCATTGCAGCATTGCGGTTGTGGGCAAGCAGCATCAGGCCGGATGCCTCACGGTCCAGTCGATGGATCAGTTTGAAGTCGATATCTCTGTTGCTTTTTTCTGCAAGTCGAAGCAGGGAACAGTGGTCGCCGTAGCGGGTTCCCTGACTGAGGAGCCAGGGCGGCTTAAACCAGACACTATAGTCTTTATGTCCTGCAATGATTACAGGTTCAGGAGGAGTTTGGGCAAGGACGTTGGCATCATAAAAAAGCTGGATGAAATCATCCGGCTGAAGCTTGAATTTTGCTTTACGCAGACGCCGCTCCTTTGTTCCAGGTCGTTTCAGCCATACAGCACCTTTTACCATTGCATGTTTGATACGCTCTTTTGGTAATCCGCTTGTGTCTGCAAGAAGCTGACAGGCAACAGCAGGGGCGTTGACTGTGAGGTTGCAGTGTATTGCTTCGTGTTTGTCTTGTTGTTGCATAGTGTTTTTATTTTCCAAAGTTACATACCGGATACTGACATCGTTTACAGTTTCGGCACAGTCCGCCATGTCCCATCTTTGCAAATTCTTCACGGCCAATTGTTTCACCAGTCAGGATCCGGGGCAGGATGAGATCAAAGACAGTGATCTTGTGAAACATACCACAGGCCGGTAAACCAAGCACAGGCACATCTCCAATCCGTCCGCTTAAAAACATGGCACCAGGTAGAACCGGAGTACCGTAAAAACAGTCGGTGGCCCCGGCTTTTGCTATTCCCATTCTTGTCACATCATCGGGATCAACGGACATTCCACCTGAGGTCACAATAAGATCAGCGCCTGAAGCTATACTCTTGTTGATTGCTTCAGCGATAGTATCAATATCATCCGGGGCAAAGATGACGGAAATCACTTCAGATCCAAGTTCAGCAAGCTTTTCCCGCAATACATTTTCAAATTTATCCTTGATCCTTCCGTGAAAAACTTCATTGCCGGTTATTACCAGCCCGGTTCTTGCGTGGCGTAATTTTTTGACTTCAACTATGGGACTGCCTGCCCTGGCAATGGCCGCAGCGCGCTCAACAATCGCACGTTCTGAAACAAGTGGAATCAGGCGGGTTGCTGCAATGTTGTCCCCTTTTTTAACAGGAGTGTTGGTCTGCAAAGTGGCACACATCACTTCACCCAGCAGATTGAACTGGTAGAGTGCATCTTCATTGATTTTTAAAAGTCCGTCACATTCTGCGTTAATGGCAATTTTCCCCTCAACCGGCTCTTTTGAGAGAGTGGAACCAGGACCGGCAAGTGCTTGTGCCAGTATTGCTGCAGCCTCGTTTTCATGAATTTCTTCAGGGCCGAGATGGAGGATATAAATATGCTCTTTGCCAAGACGTTTCAGGTGCTCTATATCTTCTTCACGAATAATGTGACCCTTTTTAAACGCTCTGCCTTTGAATGTATCTTTTACGATTTCAGTGATATCATGGGGGAGTACCATGCCCACTGCATCATCAACGGGGACTGTCTTTTTCATTTATGTTCCATTGTTAAAGAATTGACAAGCTCGTAAAAACTAAATTTTTCGATGGCTAAGTAAAAAACTTCATATACGAGGAGCGTATATTTTCTGTTATTTCGGCGTACTAGGAGCTTGTCCGAGAATAGGCATTTCTTCTCAAATCGAGGCATTTTGAAAAAATAAGCACAGGCATATAGTTGATATTCCGAGCATTATTTTTTCAAAATAACGAAGAGTTGGGGAGAAAGGGCATTCTCGGACAGCCTCCTAGAGTACGTCGTAATGATAGAAAATATATAGCAACGAAGCAGATGAAGAGTTTTTACGACGCCATCAAAGAATTAACGCACATCCGGCCCGTAATAGATCAAGCCTGATGTATCGGTTTCCCATACTTCAACGCAGTAGAGATTGTAGCGATCGTGCTGCAGGTCGGGTTTGATGGCATCAAAAAGAAAGGCAGCAATATGCTCTGATGAAGGATTGCGATCTTGAAAGGCCGGATGCTCGTTCAGATCCTCGTGGTCCAGTTCATCAACCGCTGCATTAACGATTTTTTTTAATACCTTAAAATCTATGCCCATACCGAGTTCATCAAGTGTTGAGGCCCGGACTGTAACTTTTATTTTCCAGTTATGGCCGTGTGGTTTCTCACAGGTGCCGGGATAGTCGCGCAGGTGGTGGGCGCCTGCGAAATGAGTTTTTATGAAAATATCGTACATATTTTATTTTCCTTTGCTGTGTTTCACTGCCGTAATTAATCGGAGAAAAGCAGCTGTAAGCCTTGAAAGTATATAAGTTTAAGTGTTACTATTCTGATTTGTTTTAAAATCAGAATCATTATAATTAGGGCTCGGAAAGAAACAACTTGTCCAAGTTGTTTCTTTCCGAGCCCTTAATAACCATGTAAAAAATCATTTTTTTTACATGGCTAAGTAAAAATTCTTCATTGTAGCAAAAAAGGAGTTATCACGCATGGCCTTTATCGCACCCTTTAAGGGCGTATTTTTTAATGAGGAAAAAGTGGGCAGTCTTGATGATGTCGTTACTCCTCCTTACGATGTGATCAGCGAAAATGCTGTGAAATCATACACGGCAAAAAATCCTTATTCCATGATTCGTCTTGATATTACCAAAAATCCAGGTGGAGCCATAGGCGATGCTTCACGTTACCAGAATGTTGCGGATCTTTTTCAGCAGTGGCTGGATCAGGATGTGGTTAAGCGTGATAAACAGAATGCCCTGTATCTCTATACGGTTCAGTATAAGCATCCTTCCGGCAAAATGCTCACAAGAAAAGGAGTTGTCGCTCTGGTAGGGCTTGCCGAGTTTGAGGAAGGGATCGTGAAACCCCATGAAGAGATATTTGAATCTGTGATCAGTGATCGTCTGCGCCTCCTTGATACAACAAAGGCACAGTTTAGTCAGATTTTCTCTCTCTATTCCGATGAGGAAAACAGTGTCATTGCTTTGCTCGATGGTGCAAAAGATAAGGAACCCATGGCAAGCATTACTGATGGTGATGGTTGTATTCATTCTCTGTATCGCATCACCGGCGAGGCGGTAATCATGAAGGTGCAGGAGTTTTTTGCGGACAAGTCTCTTTATATTGCCGATGGCCATCATCGCTATACCACTGCCCTTGCCTATAGACGCCTGCAGAAAGAACGGAATATAGAGTTTTCAGATAAGGATCCGGCAAATCATATCATGATGTATCTTTGTCCCATGGAAGATCCAGGCTTGTCAGTGCTCCCAACGCATCGTCTGCTGCACTGGCCCGGAACTCTGTCATTGGAAGATCTGTGCAGTCGCCTGGAACCGTGGTTTGATCTTGAAGAAATAAAAGGTGGAACCCGGGAAGTATTGCTGTGCGAAGTTTTATCCAGAATGGATGAGGAGGAACAAAACTCTTCCGAAAAGCCAGCCACAACTTTTGGGGTATATCATCCCGGCGAAGACCGTTGTTTTTTGCTTGTCACGAAACCCGAGGCGTATCAGTTACTAAAAGATAAGCCGGAGCAGCTGCAGGAACTTGATGTGGTTGTCCTTTCAGATGTGATTGTACAGGGAGCACTGGAACTTGACCACCATAGGTGTGAAGAGGGCAACCTGATTCATTACTTCAGTGATCCTGATGAGGCCATGGATGTAGCGGTTAAGGAATGTAATAAAACTGATGCCTTGACACCTCTGCTGTTTGTTATGAACCCTACACGGGTGAAACAGGTGAAGCAGGTTGCCGATGAACATCTGATCATGCCCCATAAATCCACCTATTTTTATCCTAAAATTATGACAGGGTTACTTTTCAACCAGCAGGTGAGTGGGGAAGACGTGCTGCAACTAGGGAACGGAGCGCAAATAACTTGAACATCTCGCATCTTGTCTTCAGGCCATCTTTGGCCGATCATCAATCACAAAGTCCTCAACGTAGCCCGCTACGCCTGCGGCTTTGTTCAATCAGATCGGTCAAACATGACCTAAATCCAAGCGCGATTTTGCTCAAGTTATTAACGCTCCGTTCCTAGGCTGATGTGGAACGGACTGACGACACTCTTTTTGATGGCGGATTATACTGTCTGCAGCACCGGGACGGATATCGATTTTCCATAGATCCTGTGCTTCTTGCCCATTTTGTCCGTCTTGCCAAAGATGAAACAGTTTTGGATCTTGGCTCAGGATGCGGTGTTCTTGGGCTGATTCTTTTGTACCGGGCAAGTGAGCGTATTCGTTCCCTTACCGCTTTTGAACTGCAACCAGGGCTCGCTGCTCTTGCGCGTGACAATATCATCCTCAACCAGTTTCAGAAACAGATGAAGGTCGTAGAGGGTGATCTGCGTGACAGTAAAAAAAAATTGAAACCGGAATCCTATTCCACTGTTGTTTGTAATCCTCCTTTTTATTCAGTCGGCTGTGGAAGACCTTCGGCCAATAAAGAATCGGAAATCGCAAGACATCAGGTCTCCTGTACTTTACCGGATATTTTAGCTGCAGCCGCAACAACTGTCAAAAACAGAGGAAAAGTCTATTTGATTTATCCGGCAGAGGGACTGGGACGCCTGCTTGCTCTTCTGCCCCGGCAGCGATTAACAGCCAAAAGGCTACAGCTGGTTTATTCCTATCCCGATTCTTTTACAGGTGCGCGATTACTGCTTCTTGAAGCTGTGAAAAATGGAGGTGAAGGGATTGAGGTTCTTCCTCCTTTCTATGTGTATAATCGTAAAAATGGAGTTTACAGTGAGGCCATGCAGCAATTCTATGATCCGAATTGAAGCTGGTCAACGAAAAGGGTATTATACTGATACCGGCAGACAATGCATGCGGATGAATTGAACAAGAATATTGCAAACGAACGTACGGCATGGTATCATTTAGTCGTACGTTACTCATACCGGAGGGTATTCAAATGACAATTACCGCCTCAACTCTACGGGGAAACATTTACAGACTTCTGGATCAGGTTCTCGAATCAGGGCAGCCTCTGGAAATAGAACGAAAAGGATTACTTTTAAAAATTATCCCTGAGGAGCGTCCTTCCAAAATGTCCAGGCTGATCAAACACCCCTGTCTTTCAGGTAATCCGGAATCGATAGTACACATGGACTGGTCGAATGAGTGGCAGCATGATCTACCTTGATTCCCATGTTGTTGTGTGGTTATACAGCGGAGATATACATCTTTTCCCTGCTGCTGCCTGTCGGTTAATAGAAGATAATAGTCTGATGATTTCACCTATGGTTCTGCTTGAACTCCAATATCTTTTTGAGATTAAAAGGATTACTGTTGAGCCGACAATTATCTTTGATAATCTGGCTGAAACGATATCATTACAAAAGTGTAAGTCTCCTTTTGGACAGGTGATTGCTGAAAGTATGAGAATATCCTGGACAAGAGATCCTTTTGACAGAATTATTACAGCCACGGCAGCAATTCAGCACGCTGTTCTTCTGACAAAAGATATAGAAATCAGAGAGGAATACAGCCGAGCTCTCTGGGATTAACAGAAAAGGGAAATCACACTGATGCTGGCAAAAATTCATAGCGGCGCAATACTGGGTGTGGATGGCTTGTCGGTGATGGTTGAAGTGGATCTTGCCTTGGGGCTTCCAATGTTCACCACTGTCGGCCTTCCTGACGGTTCCGTACGGGAAAGCAAGGAGCGTGTAAGGGCGGCTATTAAAAATTGCGGATATGACTTTCCGCCAAAACGAATCACTGTAAATCTTGCTCCAGCAGATATTAAAAAGGGTGGCGCAGGATTTGACCTTCCCATAGCCCTTGGTATTCTCGTTGCTTCTGAGCTTTTCAAGTCTGATCTGTTGGAACAATATGCTGTTTTAGGTGAGCTTTCACTTGATGGCGCTGTTCGTTCGGTTCCGGGTGTGCTGCCAATCACCTTGAATGCAAGAAAGCAGGGATTGAAAGGAATTCTGGTACCAGAGGCCAACAAGCTTGAAGCGGCAGTTGTAAAGGGAATCGAGGTGATTTCCATTACGAGCCTTCATCAGGCAGTTGAGTTTCTTGCAGGCAAAATTCACTGTAATCCAATATCACTTGATCTCGATGATCTCCTGATTTCCAGTACTGCATATGATGTGGACTTTCAGGAAGTCAAAGGGCAGGAACACGTCAAACGTGCTTTTGAAATTGCGGCATCAGGCGGCCATAATGTGGCCTTGAAGGGATCACCTGGTTCCGGCAAGACCATGCTTGCCAGAAGGCTGTCAACCATCCTGCCGGGCATGAGTTTTGAGGAGGCTCTGGAAACCACCAAGATTTATTCCATTGTAGGCAAACTGACTACTGATACGCCTTTAGTGGCCATGCGACCATTCAGGGCTCCTCATCACACCATTTCTGACGCCGGCCTCATAGGTGGCGGCCAGATCCCACGTCCTGGAGAGGTTTCACTTGCCCATAATGGAGTTCTTTTTCTTGATGAACTGCCGGAGTTTAAAAAACATGTTCTGGAGGTTTTGCGACAACCGCTGGAAGACGGGGATGTTTCCATTGCACGTGCGGCACAGACATTACAGTTTCCTTCCCGTTTTGTTCTTGTTGTTGCAGCAAATCCATGTCCCTGCGGTTACTATGGAGATAAAATAAGAGAGTGTAAATGTTCTCCCATACAGATTCAGCGCTATAATGCTAAAGTTTCAGGCCCGCTTCTTGATCGTATTGATCTCCATCTTGAGGTGGGTGCAGTTCCTTTTCAGGAAATGAATGATGAACGTCAGGGTGAGTCTTCTGCGGTAATCAAAAAAAGGGTGGATGCATCCCGAAAAATTCAGACAGCACGTTATAATGAAAATGAAAAAATTCATTGCAATGCTCAAATGGGGCCTGCTGAAATTAAGACATATTGCAAACTCGATACTCCTTCCATGCGTCTTTTAGAACGGAGTGTTGAAAAGTTGGGGCTCTCAGCCCGTGGATACCATCGAATCCTGAAAATTGCCAGAACCATTGCTGATATGGATTGCAAAGAGGATCTTGAGCTATCCCATGTGGCTGAAGCTGTGCAATATCGAAGAAATGGATAATTCGTAACAGAGTTATCAAGACTCCATCAAATTTAAAAATCATGAATATGAAAAAAATAGGAATAGTTTTTGTTTTGGTCTGTTGTGGTCTGGGGCTTGTTTTCTTTTTGAAAAGTAAACAGGAGCCGGCTGTTCAGGCGGCTGATTTTTTGCCGGCTGATGTACTCTTTTATGGTGAACAACATGAATTCACTGAAATGTACCAGAATTTTTTAAATAGCCGTTTGGGAAAAACTCTGGCCGGTATTGATTATAGAGGTATAGAAGAAGAGTTTGGAGGCACTGAGGAAACAATCCTGGAGGCAGAAAATTTTTGGCGAAACATCAATGAAGTACTTGAAGATCCCGGCTTTAATGAGCTGCTTGGCAAAGAGTTCTCTGCAGCATTGTTTCCGGCAACGTCCTTTTCTGTAGACAATCCAGCAAAAAATCTGGAGGAACGTCTGTTACTTATTGCAAGACCACGTCATAATGTTCAGATTTTGCAATTTCTTATTGCGTTTTTCAGTAAAGATATCGAACAATCCACCGTCCAGTATGGGACTCACCGCATCAGCAGATATCAAGTTGACGAGAATTATCGGCTGTCAACAGCCACGGTTCAGGGTCTGGTTCTCGCAGGTTTCGATGAGCGGCTAGTACGAAAGAGTCTCGACTTTTATGATGGCCAGAAAGAAGACACCCTGAGAAACAATTTAGACTTCCAACGATTGCGTAAGAATTTTAAAGGAGCACACCTGTTTACTTATCTTTCATTGCCTGCCCTTTTAGACCAGGGACGAATGATTGCTGAAAATCTGCCACAGGAGCATCAGGACGAATTTTATGTTCTTTTGAAACAGTGGGAAGGCTGGGGGGCTGCAGCTTATGGAGCCTGGCATGAAAAAGGGCTGGTAAAGGATAAAACTGAGATTCTTTTTGACAGATCAAAACTTGACAGCGGATTGGCGAAACTTTGTGATGTACAGCCTTCCGAGAACATGTCCCTTGCCATGGTTCCCGCTGATACCCTGTTCTATTACTGGACCAACATTCTTAATCTGAGGGTTATCTGGGAGATGTATGCTGCAGAGATTACCAAGCGGCAGCCGGATGCGTTTGATGTGCTGCGTCAGGAATTGAGAGATGGCGGCAGTGTGGAACTTGAAGAGCTCTTAGATATGATAGGCAATGAATTTGCAGTGATTGTAAGAGATATTGGTCGTGAAGGTATTCCTCTTCCCAAGGTAGCAGCAATTATCCAATTGAAAGAACCGGAAAATTTTTTAGGGGTTTTTAACAGGTTGCTTGAGGAAGCTGCTATTCCACTGAGTGAAAAAAAATACAAGGGTCAGGCTATTACCTACTGGGGAATTGCTCCTCAAGGCGGTTTACAGCCAGCTTTTACTCTTCTTGGTAACTACCTCCTTCTTTCCAACTCTTTTGATCTTGTGAAACAGATTGTCGCCCTTAGGACTGATCCGTCAAAGGCCCTGATGGAAAGTCCTGCAGTTCAGGAAGTGGGAGGGAAATTACTTGAGAAAAATAATTCTGCAACGTATGTCCACATTGCACTTTTGGCAGATGCCATGAAAGAACTTGCTACATGGGCCGGAGCCATGGCCATTCTTCAAGGGCCTGAGATGGCTCACAACGCTGAAATAGTCGTTAGTAAGCTGATTTTACCTGTGCTTGATGGCGTTGCCATGTATACTCAATATGGTTCGCGATCCATTATTACAAAAGACTCCATGGTATTGGAGTCCACAACCACTGTTGTGGAATAACTTTTCAGGAGCACTCCATCTTCGTCCATTTAGGCCTCCTCGAATAGCACCAGTATGCTTCGGAGTCCTGAATGAACAAATATGAAGCACTCCTGAAAACTTACAGGACAGTGCTTTCTCTACTTTTTTCTACTGATAGGGTGCCGTCTGAATAGGTACGTTGTGGAAAAGACAGTACAACCATTTTACCGAAAATAAACTATGGAAAAGCTAGTTGCTGAATTAAAGCAGGTTGTCCCTTTTAAGGATAGCACAGATATTGGTGATCTTGTGCTGATTGTTGCCAAAGAACCCCAAATGCTTGTTTACGCACTGGTGACAGATCTTTCCAGAGACGCGTCACGCAAAGATGAGTGGTGGCACCTGAGCCTGACTGTTCTGACAGTTCCACCACAGGAGCTTACCTGGACTCTGCGGACAGCCCAGATGACCGGCATGGAGGTGTTCACCATGGGTGGAGAAGAACGGTTTGTGAAAGCTGTGAATCTTATTCCAACAATTGCAAAACCTCCTGAAAATCAGCCCCCCGAAAAGGAAGAGAATAAAACAAATTCCAAAGCATCTTTTTTGAAACGGGTGAAATAGTGGCAGCTTGGTCTGAACGCAGGCTGATAGAAAAAATTCGACAGGCCAGCCTGAGAGAAAATCGTGGTCTACTGAAATCCATAGGCGATGACTGCTGTGAGGTAACTGCGCCCGGATCTTTTTTGATTTCCACCGACACTCTTGTCAATTCCGTACATTTCGATGTCAGTTTTCATCCTCCCCACCTTCTCGGCAGAAAATCCATTGCCGTTAATTTGAGTGATATCGCAGCTATGGGAGGCAAGCCACGGTTTGTCCTGTTGTCACTTTGTCTACCTGGAAATCTCGAGTGGGAGTGGATCTCCAGATGGCTTGACGGTGCTCTTGAGATTCTGCAGGAGTATGATTGTATTTTGATCGGGGGGGATACGGTAAAGGGCAGGGAACTTGTTTTAACCGTGACTGTTCTTGGTGAACCAGTGGGAGCAGGTGCTGTTTATCGGAATGGTGCAAAAGAAGGAGATACTGTATGGGTATCCGGGCCTCTCGGGACGGCTGGTGGCGGACTGGCACTTCTGGAGCACAATAAAGTTCAACCTGAGTCATTGGATGTTTCCAGCTGGGATGCGCTTCTGAATGGCCACTTGAACCCTGTACCGCGTATAGATCTTGGTATGGAGCTGGTCCAAAGTGGATTGCTTACCGCCATGCAGGATATCTCTGATGGTCTTGCCACTGACCTTGCTCATCTTTGTCAGGCATCTGGCGTGTCCGCAATTATTGATGGCGATAAACTGCCGTTTCTTCCTGAACTTTCAACAGCAGCTGAAGTTTTGAACCTTAAACTGGAGGATTTGATTCTGCGATCCGGAGAGGATTATCAGCTCGTTTTTACAGTGAAGAAAGGGAAAGAGGAGGAGTTCCTTCGGCTTATGGAGAAGAGCAGGAAAGAAGTTTTCATGATAGGGGAGATACGTTCAGGGGAGGGTGTCTTCCTCGCTAATGGTGACAGCATCGAAGAAATATCATTTCAGGGCTATGAACATTGATTCGGTTTTTAAAGTTTTCTCCATCAGTCCTCAACAAAGAGTTTGATGTGCACTTCCTTCCCCTTGCCAACAAACTGTCTGTACCCTGTTTGTGATTCATCCAGCATGCGCTTGGAGGCTTTTACCGAATCACTGTCCGCATATTTATCAGAGAGATAAATTATCTCTTCTATTCCCGACTGAATGATCACCTTGGTACACTCGTTACAGGGGAACAGCCCTACATAAATTCGGCAGTTTTTAAGGTCATGGGTCGTGGAATTAAGTACTGCGTTGAGTTCTGCGTGGCAAACATAGGGATATTTTGTGTCCAGATAACTGCCTTCGCGTGCCCAGGGAAGTTTGTCGTCTGAACATCCCCATGGAAAGCCGTTATAGCCCACCCCTACAATTTTATTGTCTTCGTTTGCGACACAGGCGCCAACCTGTGTGTTGGGATCTTTACTGCGCTCAGCTGAAAGCAGGGCAACCCCCATAAAGTATTCGTCCCAGCTGAGGTAGTCTTTACGTTTTTTGGTTTCTGCCGTCATAAATGACTCCTACATATGATAATCTCATAAAAAACCATTTTTTCGATGAAGTTTTTTATACAACGCCATCACATATAGGGGATCCAGGTGCGTATCATGCGCTGCAACTGCTGTTTGTTTTTCAGGTCAGCCAGGAATGCGTTGGCCTGGTTCAGCAGTTCGGTATCTTCTTTACGGATTCCCCATGCTATGTATTCTTCAGTGGCGAGAGTCAGGATTGGAACCAGTTTGTTGTTTTCATTGATTGCTGCGTAGTGGCAGATCATGGGAGCGTCATAGACAAAGGCATCAATTTGTTTATTGATCAGGGCTTTTACCGCATTCGCTGATTTGGTGAAATGTTTCACTTCCGCCCCATTGATAGTCTTTGTGATAAAAAGATCTCCAGTGGTGTTTGTAATTGTGCCTATGACATGACTTGAATTCATCAGGCTGTAAATACCTGTTGAAAATTGTGCTTTGTCCTGGAGGCGAACCAGTAAAATCTGGCCTGAGCGAAGGTAAGGATTTGAAAATGCAATCAGGTATTGTCTTGCGGCAGTGATAGACATGCCGGACATGATGATGTCTATTTCGTTATTTTGCAGAGCATCAATCTGGTTTTTCCAGTTCAGTTCAACAAAATGGACTTTCTTACCAGTGTACTCTGCCAGTCTCCGGGCAAGATCAGCTTCAAGGCCAATGAATTCATTGTTGTTTTTATAAATAAGAGGAGGTGCATTGCTGGAGACACCGACACGAAGAATAGAAGGATCAGGCGCGATTTTGGTGCGTTGTGACATATTTCCAGCAGGAATGCAGCCAGACAGCAAGAGGCCAAGTACGGCCATGGATAAAAAAAATTGAAAAGAAAATATACGTTTTGTCATGGCTTATTCTCCTGAATACGAGTTTGTTTTTTTTCTTCGTTTGCGCCAGTTGTTTATACCTGTAACTTTATCTATGAATTGTTTGATGGTTTGGAAGTAGAGCTTGCCGCCAGTTGAAATCATGCTGTTGTGAGTAGCTCCTGGAATGACCACAAATTCTTTGCTTCGTGCTCCGCAGTGTGACTGGAGTTTTTCAGCTTCAGAAGCCGTTATTATTTCATCCCTTGAACCATGAAAAACAAAAGTGGCTATGGTGATTGATTCGATTTTTTTCAAATTGTTAAAGCCGTCTTCCTCTGTGAAATCTACCCCTTCAACATCAATTCCCAAAGTTTTGACCAGGGGGATAGTGTCAGCAATACCACTTTCAATAATCAGTCCTTTAATATCGGCTTCATGGCGGATGGTAAGATCTATTGCCGGTACTGAGCCAAGAGAGCGCCCCATAAACAAGAGCGCACCGCTGTGCTTATTGGATTTGAGCCAATTTCTGGTCTCCTGAAACAGGACTTCAGCATCGGTAAGCATGGAGGTCACGGTCGGACTGCCACTACTCCAGCCGTATCCTCGATAATCTGTTACCAGTAGATTCATTCCGGCCTGATTGTAGATCTGGCCTATTTCATCATAGTCAGCAACTATTTCTCCGTTGCCATGAAAAAAGAGGATGTTAGGGCTTTCGGAGTCGTTGATATAAAATCTGCAGCCAATAATAACACCGGGTTCTGTCTCTATGTCAACATCAGTTGCGCCTTTTGGAAGAGGTGTTCGTTCACAGTTGTTTGCATGGAAAATGGAAGAGAGAAGGGCGGGTTGATCGAGTTTTGAGTAATTTTGCATAACAGTAGTCGAAGAAGAAAAAAGTTGCGTCTGAATCTGTTTAATGGTTTCTTGAAATTATGAAAGTCAAGGCAGGTTATCCTGTTTGCCTTGCCAGACA
>JAYEOK010000330.1:0-56008 GCA_034722915.1 Thermodesulfobacteriota bacterium
GGCCGGCACTCATTTCAGTACCCCCTTGAGGGGTATAAGTGCCTTGGTTGTACTTGTAACTTATTCATTTTAAAATAGTTTCAAGTTTTCTTGTTTTTTTATTACAGCTTTTTAGGAGTAAGGCACTAAAAAGGTCAAATCTGAGATGGCTAAGTAGATAAGCGCAGACTTCGAAAAGCTTCATATGCGAGGTGCGCATTTTTTATTTAATTTTGTCGTACCAGGGTACGTCGTAATTGAATAAAAAGTACAGCAACGAAGCAGATGAAGCGTTTTTACGCCGCCATCACTTTTCATTATTCATATATAGTGCCTATATGTTGACTTTGGAAAGGCTGGATTTTTTTATTACATGAATTATCTAAAGCTGCAACTTTCATTAAATACTTAACCTTGCCCCTGGACATTTTTACAGCAATATTTCTCAAAATGTGGTAAGAAAAATTTTGAATGTGATAAAAGTGTATTGAGATGTATTTTTTTAGTGCTGAGAAGAATCAGAAATAATTTCAACTAAGTGTATACCTCAAGGAGGTTAACCTTGGCAAAGCACAAATTCATCTAAGCCTGTATAATTTTTCATTTCAAAAGCATTGCGCCACAATGGTTTTCAGTGAGTTTACTCGACGTACCACACTGTTACCTTGCGCTCTTGTCAGATGATATTTACGTTTTTTTTAAGATAAAGCCAAACCTGTTGTGAGACAGGGACGGAAAACTACGGGACTTACAAGTCAGCCGGGTTGCCTATTTGATATAGGTAACCCGGTTTTTTTTATTTCATACTCAACCCCACCATATGACAGGAGGATGAAATGAACCTAAAATGTATTTCATTAGGCCTCCAGCAGAGTTGCTGAGATAGATGCTGGGAGCAAAAAACAAGAGCACAGTTACCTCAAAAAGTTTCGCTGTTTTTATCAAGTGGTGATCAAGAGAAGTTTTTCTAGGGAATTCCAACATGGAATTTATCAATAAGCATGATTCAAATAAACGTTTGTTTGCTAACTTTGTGTTGGTTTTCCTTCTATCTCTGATTGCTTTTACCTTATCGGAAGTTAGTGCGGAGAATACTTTAACTCAACGAAAAGAATTCCAAGAGCTGAGAATAAAAGCTGCTGAAGAAGGAAAGGTGCCGGTAATCGTAGGCCTGAAGCTACCACAACCTGGATTCGAGCCTGAGGGTGTTCTATCCAGCCAAGAGGTCAAAAAGCAGCGGGACGCTATAGCTGCTACCAGAATGGCCCTACTCAATAGCCTGACCGGTTACGATGTTGTGGTCTACAGGATCTATAACTCCTTGCCATATGTAGCAATGAAGGTTGGTGTGGACTCATTAAAGGAATTGGAAAACTCTCCTTATGTGACGACCATCCAAGAAGACTTACCCAGGGGGCTGCATGAGACAGGGGGGCAGCTGAGGCAAAGGAAAGCAAAGTTTTAAAGACTGAATCTTCTGGGGCGATTAGATGACTGACAGAACATTTTGTCCCCAAAAAGATGGTAACGGTCGACGAACTTGAATGCTATAAGGTTCTCAGTAAATTAAATAGAATAAATAACGGAGGGGATTTAATGAAATTAAAAACCATAGTCATAAAAACCCTAAGTCATTTGACAGTGCTCTCGCTAATAGTAGTGTTTAGCGGCACTGCCTTTGCTGGAGATATTGGGGAACTGATTGCGAAAGCCGCCAAGGAAGGACAGGTGCGGGTAATTGTAGGCTTAGAACTGCCAAGCCCATTCATACCTGAAGGGGCTCATGCCAGTCGTAAAGGAGTTGAGCGCCAACGGCAAGCCATCATGGATTCGAGAGAGCGATTCTTCAACATGTTTTCCAGTCACACTGCTGGTGGATATACCCAATATGCGGAATGGGATTCCCTGCCTTATGTGGCGATTAAGGCAAGCCCGAAGGCCCTGGTAGCTTTAGATAACAATCCGTTTGTGAGAAGTGTTGAAGAAGACCAGGAAAGAGACCCGCATCTCTTCAGTACTACTGCCCATATTGGGGCCAATGATACTTGGGGTGCCGGATATGGGGGTATGGGGCAGACCGTCGTTATTCTGGACACAGGTATTGACGCAGATCACCCCTTTTTTGGAGGTCGTGTAATATATGAATCTTGTTTTTCTCAAGATGGCGGAGATGCTGACCGACATGGATTGTGTCCGGATGGAAATGACATACAGGTAGGTCCTGGCTCAGCTAGTGCACTAGTCGCCGACTGCTGGGCTACTCCGGGCAATACTGCTACAGAAAATATTTGTGATCATGGTTCCCATGTGGCAGGCATCGCTGCAGGCCAGGATAATCCACCTTATCCCCTTAACCCGCCAGGCTGGCCCAATGATAGCTTCGACGGTGTTGCACCGGAGGCCAACATTATAGCCATCCAAGTGTTCCATCGTAAAGACGATTGTAAAGCTGATCCAGGAAACCAACCCTGCGGAAAAACGTGGGATACAGACTATTTATTAGCTCTGGAGTGGATTCACGACGTTTTACGTCTCCATTTTAACATATCTTCCGTTAACATGAGCTTGGGAGGAGGTGAGCATCACAGCCCTTGCGACAGTGGAGCAGTGTATGACGCTGTCAACAACTTACGTTCCGATGGGATTGCAACGGTTATATCCTCAGGAAATGACGGCTGGACAGATGGTTTGGGTTCCCCTGGCTGCATCTCAACAGCCGTGACTGTTGGTGCTGTCTACGATGGGAATCCCTGTAATACATTTGATGAAGTAACATACAATATGCATTCAATTGTTGATTTGCTGGCAGTTGGGCGTTGTGTGGATTCATCGATACCGGACGACACCTGGGGGATTGATTGGGGCGGTACATCCATGGCCGCACCGCAGGTTACCGGCGCTTTTGCCATGTTAAAGGCCTTCAAACCCACCATGAGTGTTGACGACATCGAAAACCTGTTGAAGACAACTGGGGTGCTTGTCAGGGATGAACGTGCTCCCAATCCGGCTGACGCAGTTGTTGGCCATGTTAAGCCCCGTATCCAACTTGATGCTGCAATTGCCAGTCTGACAGAAACAGATTTGCGGGTGTTTAAAGACTGCAAACCCGATGATCCGATGCTGGTTGGAGATACGGCGATCTGTACGATCACGGTCCAGAATTGGGGCGCTGACCCGGCCCTCGGCGTAACCGCCGTTGACGAATATGTCAGCAACGGCACCTTTGGTTTCGGCACCGTTACAACGACAACAGGCACTTGTGTTGCAACAGCCAATCCACAGGTGAACAGTGGCAATGTGGAATGTGATCTGGGAAGTATACTCCCGGGTACTTCCGCCGTCATTACAATTGAAGTCACTGCTGGTGATCCGCAGAATATTAATGACCGGGTTACGGTTACAGCCCTGACGCCAGATCCTGATCTCACCAACAACGTAGCGGAAGATGAAGTGAACGTGGTCGAGATCGCAGACCTTGAGACGTTCAAAGATTGCAAGCCTGATGAACCAATATTGGCAGGTGAGGTGGCAACCTGTTTTATCACAGTGAGAAACTGGGGCCCCTCAACGGCGACGAACGTGACGCTTGATGATACACATGTCAGTAACGGCACTTTCGATTTTGGTACCGTTTCCACATCGGCAGGCAGTTGCACTGCAACGGGAAACCCGCAGGTAAATGGCGGTGAAGTAAACTGTACGTTGGGAGACTTGGCATCTGGCGCCGAGGTAACAATTGAAGTGCAGTTGTTACCGGAAGAGCGTATGAACATCAACGACACAGCTATTGTATCAAGTGATACTTATGACCCAAACAACACTAACAACAGTGCCAGCGATGGGGTTGGGGTTGATCCTGTAGCCGACCTGGCTTTAACCAAGACAGCCACACCTGAACCGGTAACTGCTGGAACACAGCTTACATATGATCTGACAGTTACTAACAATGGACCTTCGGTTGCGGTAAATGTGGTAATTGAGGATATACTGTCGGCCGGGGTGACCATTGATTCTGTCAGCTCTTCAGCTGGAACATGTAATGCCGGTGTACCTGGTGATGGAGCCCTGCCCACCACCTGCACTTTCAACAGTATGGCTGTTGGCGTACCTGAAACTATGCAAATCGTGGTGACTGTTGAACCACAAGTTCTCGGCATTCTAGGCAACAATGCCAAGGTTTATAGTGATGTATACGATACAGACAACTCCGATAACCTTGCTACCACGGTAACAACTGTCGAAGGGAGTGCAGATCTGACAGTTACCAAGTCTGACTATCCTGATCCAGTTTTAGCTGGTGAGGAACTTACCTACGATGTCACTATCATGAACAATGGCCCGTCTACGGCCGTAGATATCATGCTTGCTGATGTGTTGCCAGAAGAGGTAGGCTTTTTGGGTTACATTGTCTCTAATGGTTTAGGCACCTGTGCCCCACTGGATGGGTCGACTACCGTGGAATGCGATCTGAACGATCTCAATCCTGGAGAGTATGTAACAGTATTTATTAATGTGTTGGTCGATCCTTCAGTAGCTGATGGTACGATTATTTCCAACACCGCCACTACTTCTTCCAGTACGAATGATCCTGATGGTACCGACAATAGCGTTACGGAGGAGACCATTGTCTATGCAGAGGCTGACTTAACCATTACCAAGGACTCCAACTTCCTTACAGATAATCCGTCAAAACGGATCGTCTACAACTTGCTGATGAGCAACACTGGACCGTCAGACGCTCTGGATGTTCAGGTGGTCGATGCGTTGCCTCTGACATACAAAAAGATCGTTTACGTCATGGACTCTGGTAACGGTGCTTGTATGTATGATGAGAGCACTCATGAGGTGACTTGTGACTTCGGCACCCTTGCTGCAGGTGACTCAGTATCGGTAGACATCACTGTTGACGCAAAAGGCAGTGTTAGGGAAATCACCAACGTAGCGGATGTGTCGTCCTCTACAACTGACCCGGATATCCTCAACAACACGGCCAGCAAGCATATCCGTGTCAAGGGAGGTCCTGGTACGAAATAGGGGGGTAACACTAATGACTGCCCCCTCAAAGTAGGGAGCCAATGCTACTTTACTTTAGTCAGGTATGCTCTCTCAAGCACGCAATAGCTGCCCCGCATCCCGTGGAGGTGAATCAGGATGCGGGGCAGACTTTCTTGTTGCATATCACAAGGTACTCTGGCAGGTGCTTGTTAACTCGTTCAACTGATATTTAACGTTAATATTGCCACATCCAAGATCTGATTTTCTCAAACTGACCTCAAGTTGAGGTGCCTACTGTACATTTTTGAGGTGTCCGCACTATATACGTAATAAAAATCAGCGCTTCTACCCCAGTATGAAAGTCAACATACCTCCCCTCAACCTGCACAGAACTGATTTGAAGATTCAGGTTACATCCTAACCGTACACATCCCTGCTTGTGTTAACCTTGCCAAAGAGAATCCTATCCGTCGGCAATATGGGTTGAAATCCTTAAAGATACGCTTCAGTAAACACAAACAACATCTGATAACAGTCGGAAAGTATCGATTATTCTCCTGGAATAGGAATCATACCTATCTTCTTATCTTTGTATTGCATGGCCTCAAGAAGTTGGTTTAATCCAAGCTCAAGATGATTAAGGTGTTCGTCACTAAGGCGTTCAAGGGCTTCAGACATGGTACCCTGGGCAGGGCGGGGTGCCTTGGCCAGAAGCGTTGTCCCGGCCTCTGTAAGATAGAGGTGTACGGCACGCTGATCTACTTTATTACTCCTGTCCCGGCGAACCAGATCCTTGTCTTCCAGCTGATCAAGCATATTGCTGCAGGTTGAGGGGTGAATGGTGAGCGTTCTGGCAAGGTCAGAGACTTTTACGCCAGGGGTGGCAAAAAGTTCCCACATCATCCATAGCTTTGCGCCACTGAGTCCACAGCTTTTTTCCACGGTTTTGGAGTGGGCCTGGACAGCCCGAAAGACAACCCGCAGCTGTTTGGTAATACTTTGCATTTGCTCCTGACGGTCTTCCATAACCATTTTGTTCCCCGATGTTTTGTTCTGGATGCATTGACAGTTGAACAGAGTTCCCTCCTTAAAAGAAACATAATATCTCTGAAGGGTCTTTGTCAATTCCCTATTTTCCTTCTAAACAGTCGAAGAAAACACAGGAAAAAAGAAAGCCCGACCCCACAATTAAGAGGAGCCAGGCTGGCGGTGTGTGTGTGTGATTGCTGTGTCGATCTATTTTGCTGCAGCCCGCGCTGCCGTGAGCCAAGCATTCCACTTGTCACTATTTTTTGCTATCCACTCATCTACATGGTGATCAATATCCTTAGCTGATTTCTCACCTGCATTCATCCTGGTATTCTGCTCATTGATATCAGCAAGGGGAAGAGTAAGAACCTCAAAAAATTTCTGCGCGGCAGGATTTTTACCTGTAAATTTTTTGTTGGCAACGATTTGAATATCAGAAACCACAAAGCCTAATTTGATAGGATCACTTACAGCACCTTCAATTCCCGATACAGTCATCCGGTCCACAGCAACTTCCTGGGACTCTTTAGGGATAATCTTGGGAACATTGATCCACACCACATCTTTACCGGGTTTCAGTTTAAAAATTGTCCAGTTCGGAGCCCAGGTATAAAAGAAGATGGGCTCACCGCTCTTGTATTCGGCTAGAGCTGAAGCCATACCCGCCTCGTAGGCAGCCTTGACCGGATTGATATGGGCGTCCAGGTCATAGACCTCCATATGATGGGTGATGACATTTTCACAGCCCCATCCCGGAGGACAGGCGGTGAGATCCGCCTTTCCGTCATTATTTTTATCAAAGGCCTTTTTTACGTCATCCCGCTTGAAATCATCGAGAGATTGAATGTTATATTTGTCAGCGTCTTTCTTGGAAACCAGATAACCCTGCAGACCACCGGCCTTCACCACATAGCCATACTTGTCTGCCTTCTCTGCAAAGTTTTTCGGCAGTTGACTGTCATGGTTCGGAAACCAGCCGTTACACCAATAATCAACATCACCAAGGGCCAGGGATTTGTAAAAAATCGGATTTGCCAGATCTTTTGGCTTCTTCACTTTATAGCCCAAGGTTTCCAGGCCGCGACGGACAAGGGCTTCCTGAAAAAAACCGGTGTTCCATGTTGCTCTTGCCGGGTTGACGGTGACCCCTTTTCCGGGCTGGTCACCTGCCATGGCAGGTGATGTACTGAGCATCATGGTAAGAGCCAGTGCAGTTAGTGCTGTTTTGAAACCTTTCATCATTTTCTCCTTGAGTGGAATAGTATGTTGTGAATCTGTTTTGCTTAATATACGAGTTGCTATGAGACAGCCTGTGCCAGAAGTGTTCCAAGATCTGAGGCATTGGTTAGAATTTTATCCCTTTTTTTTACTTTCCCCCTGGCAAAAACCCCAAAAACCGGTAGCTCTTCTATGACTTCGTAGCCTAATGCCTCCAGGGGAAGCCGCATTGCATCGAGAGTAAATCCCATATCCTGTTTATTCTCCTGCTCACACACGGCAACTATAATTGCCTTTCTTCCCTGATTTCCCAATTGGCTGGACCATGGGCCGGGACGTTTTTTGTTGTCAAAATTGTAAAAGCAGTAGAGGCGATCAATAAAGGCTTTCATTAATGCCGTGATGTTATAGTTGTGAGTCGGTGAGACCAGGACCAACCCCCTTGCCTCAAGTATTTTCGGATAGAGCAGGGACATGTCATCCTGCAAACCACTACAGATTTTATCTTTCCTACATTTTTCACAGCCAATACATGACTGGAATTGCAGATCTCTTAACTGTTTTGTCTCCCCACCATTGTGGAGAATATACTGCAAAAGTATGTCGGAATTTCCGCCTTTCCTGGGGCTACCGCCAATGCCGAGAATCTGAGGCACAGGTTTTTGTGCAGCGGGGAATTTTTCTTGTATTTCAGGGAAAGGATTCATTACTTTTTTTGGGCCATACCCTGAGTAATCCGGTCCAGAATAATGGCGATTAAGACTATGCCAAGTCCACCAGTCACCGCCTGCCCGATATCAAGGGTGTTCAGGCCAAGAATAACCGGAGAGCCAAGACCGCCGGCACCGATGAGTGCAGCAATAACGACCATGGACAGGGCCATCATAATGGTCTGGTTCAGGCCGGCCATTATCGTGGGCATGGCCAGTGGAATCTGTACCCTGCGTAAAACCTGCCAGCGCGTTGCCCCAAAGGCCTGGGCCGCTTCGACTAACTCGGGATGGACCTGACGAATACCCAGACTGGTCAGGCGAATAACAGGCGGCAGGGCAAAGACGATGGTGGCCAGGACTCCTGCCACATTACCCACCGAGAAGAGCATCACAATAGGAACCAGATAAACAAAGGCGGGTGTTGTCTGCATGGCATCAAGTACAGGACGCAGAGCAGCTTCAAAGCGATCATTGCGGCCAGCCCATATTCCAAGTGGGATGCCGACAAGAGCACAGAAAACAACGGAGGATAGCACCATGGCCAGGGTGGTCATGGTATCTTCCCAAAGGCCAAGCAGACCAATCAGAACCAGCGTCACAACTGAAAAAACAGCCAGCCCTTTTCCGGAAAAACGGTAGGCTGCAAAGCCTATAAGGGCGATGATAACCAGGGGATGGAGCCAGTTTAACCCAACATCCAGGCCGTTGAGGGTCTGATCCACCGGCCATTTGAGGGATTGGAAAAAATCCCGGTAATTTTCCACCAGCCAGTCCACAAATTGTGAAACCCAGCTGTCTAGTGGAATCACTTTCTCTTCAAACATTTATAGTTCCTCTGTTTCGTGACTATTTTGCTCTGTCCGGTGCAGAGTCCGCAGAAATCTGTTCTTGGAGACAACACCTTTGTATATACCTTCTTCATCGACCACCGGAACGGGCCAGGCACTGGATGCAACCTCGGGGAGGATATCCTGCATGGAATCATCCATACGGGCAGTGGGAATATCATCAATAAAACACTGGTCAATCGGATTATCCGATGCACCTGCCTCCAGACAGTCGCGGATCTTATCCGCAGTAATCATCCCGAGAAAATGTTTCTCCGAGTCCAGCACATAGCCATAATCCCTATCTTTGCTGCTCAATAACTCGTGGGCGGCCCGCAGACTGCCGACCCGGGATTTAATGATCGTCAACTGTGTATCGCGGACGATATCGCTGGCTGAAATAACACCGGTTGGATCCACTCCGCGAAAGAAGGCCTTCACGTAATCATCGGCAGGATTCTGCAGGATCTCCTCCGGTGTTCCCACCTGAACCACTCTGCCACCTTCCATGATGGCGATTCTATCACCGATACGCAGGGCTTCGTCCAGATCATGGGAAATAAAGATGATGGTTCGTTGATCCCGTTTCTGTAATTTCAGAAGTTCATCCTGCATCTCGGTGCGGATAAGAGGATCAAGTGCGGAAAAGGCTTCATCCATAAGAAGAATATCAGGATCAACGGCAAGGCCTCGTGCCAGACCAACCCGCTGCTGCATTCCGCCGCTGAGTTCTTTGGGGTAAGAATCTTCCCAGCCGGAGAGTCCAACCTGTTCCAGAGCCTCCATGGCCCGTTTTTTCTGTTTTGCCTTATCAATTCCTGCCAAATCCAGACCAAATGATGCGTTTTCAAGGACTGTGAGATGGGGCATAAGGGCAAAAGACTGAAAAACCATACTCATATTATGGAGCCGAAATTTAACAAGCTCGTCCTGTTGCATGGCGGTGATATCTTTGCCGTCCACCAGTACTCTGCCAGAGGTTGGTTCAATCAAACGATTCAGCATGCGTACCAGAGTAGACTTGCCGGAACCGGAAAGGCCCATAACTACAAAAATTTCACCGCTATTCACTGCAAAACTTGCATCCTGCACACCAACGGTCATGCCGGTTTTGTCTAGGATGCTCTCCTTGTCTTCGCCTTGTCTCAGAAGCTCCATGGCCTTGTCTGGGGCGTTACCAAAAATTTTATAGAGGTTTTCTATGATTATTTTTTCCATGCTATTCCTGTGTTACAGGTTGTTGTCTGGGAGTAAGAGAGTTACAGTATACTTTCTGCACAATAAAGAATTAAGCAAACAAGTATTCTGTAAAATAGTATTGTAGCATAATAAAAAAATCCAGGATGTCAACGGAAAAGCCCGCTATCTATATATTTCAGTCACATTAAACAGAAAATAGAATACAGGCCGATATATTAATTTCATTGCAGAAAATCAGCAGAGTTTAAAAAAAAATGGGGAAATCAATATTTGATGGAATCGATAGGGAACAGGTTTGCATCTATCTATTGAGATTTAGTCTGCTTGGCATTCTGTCTGTGGTTTTGGGTGTGATTGCTTTTTTCATAAAAAGTAATGTATTTCCTGCTTCAGACGATAAGGGATATATACTATTTATTATTCGCAATCTGTTCTTATCAATACTTCTTTTAAGCTCTGATTATTACATAAAAAAAGAGAAACTAAATTTGCTGTTTCTTTCGACAAGGTAAATGGATTAGTCAAACTGCTCTGGCTCGTTGGGTTGTCCATTATTATCATAACAACACATAAACTTTTGGGTATGGTATTATTATCCTTCTATGGTTGACAGACAGTGAATTTCCAGAAAAAACATTTCTCCCGGCTACACTTAAAATTCTTTTCCTTTTAAATTGCATGATATACAGAGCCATAAAAAGGTAAAATATGGAGGGATGTTCCACAAATTCACGATCCAACCCAATTGTCATATTTTTCTTATCATCCGTTGGATATACCGCTTGATCTCTTTCAGGCTTGACGGGGCTGGCTGGGCTGATTCCTGTACCCTTAAATATTCTGCTTCATCCAGCCGTTGTTTGACAACCGGGGCAATACGGTCTGTAAGTTCCGGATGCTGCTGCAGCAGTGTCCGCATGCATTCGATGTTCAAACGGATCAAAGTAACATCGGTCTGGGCGACGCGTTCGAAAGTGACCGGCTGGTCAGTAAACATGGAAATCAGGCCAAAAATTTCTCCCGGCCCTATCTCCCCGATGAGAACCAGTTTCCCATCAGGCAGCGTTATGGAATCTTCTATAATACCACTGATCACAATATCCAGAGCATCACTTTCGGCAGCATCAAACTGAACCGTGCTTTCTGCATCGTAATGAAGCTGCTGACTGACCCTTGTAAGCTCTTCAATCTCCTCATCTACAAGTTCTGCAAAAATTGACTGACTCTTGAGAGCAAGCTGAACAGTGGGCGGTTCAGCCACAGGAATTTCCGCATCTCTGCTGCGCCATTCCCGGGTGATGGCAGCAGGAGTGACACCCGCTTTCTGCAGAACATAGTGAATCTCCCGGTACAGCTCTTCGCGCCCCCGAAACATGGCAGCATAATTGGGAAAGTAAATCCAAAACATATAGGTATAAGGAACAGTAGAAGCATCGGTGAGCCGGACAATGGGCGGCGGATGTTTGAGAACATGGCTGCACCGATATATTCCTTCGAGCAGCAGCTGTTTGGCAAAGCGGGGATCAATTTCCGCAGGAAGCTGAATGAAATACCAGGGATGGTAGTAATTATACTTGCTGCCCAGGTTTGTAAAACCCTGCTTGGCAAGTTTTGCATTGGGGACAATATGGGTGGTATTATCCCAGTCATGCAGCCATGTGGTCCGCCAGTTGAGATCAACGACTTCCCCTTTAGTATTATCTCCCAGTCGTAATCTGTCACCAATTCGAAAGGAGCCTTCAATGCTCAGGGCAATTCCTGAGAAGAAATCCCCCAGTGTCTGCTGCAGGGCAAAACCGAGCATGGCGGTTGCAAATCCGGTGGAGACCCATACCCCTGTAAAGGAATATCCCTGTATCCGGAAAAACAGTCCCATCCCAAAAAGAAGACAGGAGCCATAAATCACTCCTCGCAGGAGACCGGAAATCGATTGCGTTGTCGCTGTTCCCGTTGTGATGTATCTGTGATTGACGAAGGCGTGGAGAGTTTTGGCCAGATACCAGCTGATGGTAAGCAGGAGTAGAAGACGATAGAGAACCGGCGACCATTGATCGGTACTGAAAAACGAAAAAAAAGAAAGAATAGTGCAGATCGCAGCGTAGAAAAACGTAAAAGTGAGGGGAGCACAAATCAGCTCTACGCTGGCGAAAAGTACTGGGAAACGTTGTTAAAAAGAACGGCTGAACGGCAAGTAATGTCCCAGGAAACCGCCAGTACCCATAACCCCGGCCAGAATAGTCAGCCAGGGGTAAAGAGTGTATACGTCTATGATTGTCTGCGATATATGCATATCTGACGTTCCTCAAGCAACATGGCTTCACAACGAACAATGAGATTTGACCGTTTTCGCAGTGGTCTTACGCTAAACTGCAGGTAATACTGTCCTTCCCGTTTCATCCTGTTCACATCAAAGGCATGCAAAGCGGAACTTTTAGCACCTGTGTCGACCTTTGCCCTGATAGCGGGAATACCGAGATCCGGCAAGGCCAGTCACTCCCGCCAGCCCACAAGCATTGTGTTTGGATATATTTTGTTCAATGGAACACCTGATTATGTGATATGGTACATTTTTCTTGCTTTTGCCTCTATCTGTTCCACCCGTAAACCAAGGTCTTTATAAGGGGAAATAATATGCAGCTTACATTTTACCGAACGTTTGCCGGGATTCGTTGCGGCGTATATCCGTAGAATACCTGAGATACGATTTCCCCTATACCTGGCAAATATGTCTTCAGGCCTTATGCTGCTTTTTTTCCGCTTGAGTCCGCAACCGGTGTGTTTTAAGTTGCCACCCATTTATTAACAAAAGATGTATAAAATCGATGATCAGTAACGATGGCACCGCGCTTGCAGATAATCGCCGAAGCAAAATCCTGGGCACTATCAATAATTTTTTGCAGCGGCCAGTTTGACATCAGACCAAGAATAAATACAGCGCTGAAGGCGTCCCCGGCACCAACGGTATCGACAATCTGGATGTCGGAGGCAGGAACAACAGAGAGCTGTGTTCCTTCTTGAAGGTACACGGTAGCCCCTTGACTCCCCTGGGTAAGAATAAGGGACTGAAGTTGAAAGCGTTCAAGCAGGACTTCCACCTTTTGTTCCTTTCCTTCGGGCAGAGGAGAGAGCAGGTTAAGTTCTTCTTCATTTAATTTTACCCAGGATGCTCCTTCCAGCAGGCTAAGGACGGTATCGCTCTGCCACCATGGGTGCCGCAGGTTGACATCGATAAAAACCGGGGCCTGACATTTTTGTTTCACCTTTTCCAAAGCATCACGACTGGATTGAAACCAGAGCGCAAGTGATCCATGATAGAGAATGGGAACATCTTCGGGTAGTTTTGGAATCTTCATCTGAATATGACCATAGGCATCCTCAGGTGAGATATCGTATTTGGGTTCACCGTTTTCCAGGTGCACCTTTACGATACCGGTGGGCCGCTGCGAATCCCTTTGCAGAAAGCTCGTCTCCATGATCCAGCCAGTCATTGCCTGTTCAATTTTACGTCCCCTCCTGTCCTCACCTATTCTGCTGATGAATGCAGGTAACATGCCAAAGGCATTCAGATGCCAGGCAACGTTAAAGGGGGCGCCGCCAAGTACTTCACTCCCGTCAGGGAAACAATCAAAGAGTACCTCACCAAAAATAACCGGCTGTATCTGGGTCATGTTTTACTCCTGTTTACAGTTATTTCGTTGTTAGACCTTGAATTTTAAGGGTATACTGCTTATTATATTACATAATATAGTTTTGTTCAATACTAATGCGCTCGTCTCTGGTTCAGTTCACTCCTATGATATGCACTTTTCTACCACCCTTTGACAACTCTTTACTCTGTCAAAGACAGTTTTACTTTTCATTAGCCACAGGAAACCAAAACAAATGCAAACATCAGGCTTATATTTACAACTCTTCAGTATTCACGGCTTAGTACGCGGAAACATGCTGGAACTCGGTCGTGATGCCGACACCGGCGGTCAGGTGAAGTATGTCGTGGAATTGGCCAGAGCACTTGGTACGCGTGATGATGTGGCACAGGTTGATCTCGTTACCAGGCTCATAGATGATAAGACGGTCGCATCGGATTATGGGCAGGCCATTGAAAGGCTTTCCGACAAAGTACGAATTGTACGTATACAGTGCGGCGGTAAAAAATACCTGCGCAAGGAACTGCTCTGGCCCCATCTCGAAGAGTTCATCGACAAAACAATTCGATTTATCAAATCACAGGGTGAAACACCTGATCTCTTCCACGGGCATTACGCTGATGCAGGATATGTTGCCATGAATCTTGCTGCTGCCTTTGATGCACCCTTTATTTTCACAGGCCATTCACTGGGAAGAAACAAAAAAGAGAAACTGCTTGGTGATGGTTTGAGTGAAACCAGGATTAACAAGCAGTATAAAATGGATACCCGTATTCAGGTGGAGGAAGATATCATGCACCAGGCTGATCTCATCATTACCTCGACCCAACAGGAAATCGAGAACCAGTACGGACTCTATGATAACGGTCACCGTGATTGTTTTACGGTCATTCCCCCGGGTATAGACCTGGACACCTTTTACCCGTTTTATGATTCTCAGCTTGACAGTGACCTGTTAAGCGAAGAGGTCAAACAAATCAGATTCACCCTGTTCAATGAACTGCATCGTTTCTGGACCCATCCTGAAAAACCCTTTATTCTCACCCTCTGCCGGCCGGATCATCGCAAGAACATAACCGGCCTGCTGGAAGCTTATGGCACCAGTCCGAAATTAAAGGCCGTTGCCAACCTGGCTGTTTTTGCTGGTATTCGTCGTAATATCACAACTATGGAGGACAATGAACAGGAGGTGCTTACCGATATGCTCCTGCAGATGGATCGTTATGACCTGTACGGTAAACTGGCAATTCCCAAAAAACATGATTTTGCAACGGAAGTTCCGGAGCTGTATCGAATTTGTGCCGAGAGCCATGGGGTATTTGTCAATCCGGCCATGATAGAACCCTTTGGCCTTTCCCTGATTGAGGCATCTGCAAGCGGTTTGCCGATTGTGGCCACCAATGATGGCGGCCCTGTGGATATTGTAGGAAATTGTGAGAATGGTATCCTGGTTGATGCTGCTGATCCAACAGAAATTTCCGAAGCGCTACACTCCATACTCGTTGATGAACCACAATGGTCGATATTATCAAATAACGGTATAAATGGGGTACGCAATCACTATTCCTGGCAGGCACATTGTGAAAAAACCATGCAGCATGCCTGCATACTTCTCCCGAAATTCAAGGATTCCATGAAACAACCGGAAACAGAGACAACAGTCCAGCAATCTCCTTCCTACGGCACACGATTGACAAAAGTTAAACATCTCATGATCACAGATATAGACAACACCCTTGTTGGTGACGATTCAAGTATGCTGGAACTGTTTTCAATGCTACAGGAATCTCGTGAGAAACTCGCCTGGGGTGTGGCCACCGGTCGCAGCCTGGAGCTGACCATTGAGGCCATGACGGAGTATAATTTCCCCATGCCGGATATCCTGATCTGCTCAGTTGGCACGGAGATTTATTACGGCCCGGATCTGCGGCACGACAAGGGCTGGCAACAACATATTTCCAGGCAATGGAAACCTGAAAAGCTCAAAGAGGTTCTGTCCAGCCTTGACTTTCTGGTTTTTCAGGAGGCGGAAGGGCAGAGGAGCCATAAGATCAGTTATTATATGGAAGACAAAGGAAAGAACCTGGCCAGAGTGCAGGAGCAGTTGAAGGAAAACAAGCTGCGCTGTCAGGTTATTTATTCCCACGGCCAGTTTCTCGACATCCTCCCCTTCAGAGCATCCAAGGGCAGGGCCATTGACTATCTTCGTTATAAATTTGATTTTTCACCACGCCATCTGATGGTAGCCGGTGATTCGGGGAATGATGAAGACATGATCGCCGGTCGTGCCAGGGGCTTGGTGGTTGGTAATCATACAGAGGAATTGGAAGCCTTGCGCGGGAAGCAGAATATCTACTTTAGCCCGAAAAATTATGCGGCTGGAATTATTGATGGGTTAAAGCATTACGGGTTCAGCTGATGGCAATCAAAACCGAGCGAATAGCCAATGTTGTTGGGTAAATATTTCTCTACATAAAAGTCGAAATTTTAACACTTTTAACACTTTCAACACTTTCAAGATTTTTTAAAGATTCTCTCCCGATACGGCCTCAAAGCCCGCTACAACATCCAGTAGCTCGGTGGTGATCGCTTCCTGGCGGGCTCGACGATATTGTCCGTTCACTTCATCTATACGCTCATTCATATTTCTTTCCGCTGCCTGCATGGCTGCCAGACGACTGCCGTATTCTGCTGCCTGAGATTCAGCGCAGGTGCGGAACAGGGATATAAAAAAGTATTGGCGCAGTAAAGAGGAGAGAAGAGCCTTTTGTTCCATGGTGTAAGTCGGCAGATTGCGGGAAGGCCATGCTTTTTCCTCTATACGATGAAACCGTTTCATGTGCAGAGGCAGCAGGTGCAGGCTGGATGGCCTGTAGGAAGACCTGCCACCGGGCCGGTTATGAAACAGGTAGAGCCACTCCACGCCGGGATTGTCCCTCCAGTGATCTATTTGAATCAGAAGATCCTGGACAAGGGCTGTAATCTGGTTGGCGGTGCCGGGCAGATTTTCTGTTTTGTTAACCGGCTGTCCTGCCTGTTCCAGCAACTCTGCAGCACGCATACCGACAACAAGTATGTTCCGTTCAGGATTCGCAACCATAGAATCCATACGCTGCAGGGCATATTCGGTGATTTCTTCGTTAAATCGGCCGCACAGGCCATAGTCGGTACCAAAAATCACCGCCGCCAACCGCTCATCCTTCCGGGGCTGTCGGGCTGCCGGGATTTCACTCTCCCGCAAAACAATATGGAGACCAAGTTCCACGGTGCGTTGATACTCTTCAAGGGAATGGACAGCCTTTTCATATTGATGGATACTTGCAGCGGATAATGACTTCATAGTGCTGACAATATCCCGAAGATCCCCATAACTTGAAAGTTTTCTGTTCAGTCGTTCAATCGTTTCCATTGTCTTCCTGATAACCTTCAATCGCTGCGACAAGGACTTCCCCGAAACGATCCCAATCAGTTTCAGAGAGGGGTTCACCTGCCTGTATATGCCTGTCTATTTCTTCCAGTTTTCCGGTAATATCTTTTCTAATGTGCTGCTCTATTGCTCTAAATTGATCAAGGGGAAGGTCATCCAGGAGGCCGTCGGTCACTGCCTTAAGGATCGCTATCTGCATGGTAACGCTGAGCGGTGCGTGCTCCTGCTGTTTGAGCACTTCACGCACGCATCGGCCGCGGGTGATGGTGGCACGGGTCTCTTTATCGAGACGGGTGGCAAAACGCGCAAATGTTTCCAACTCTTTGAACTGGGAATAGGCCAGACGCAGATCACCTGCCAACTCGCGATAAGCCGGCAACTGGGTCTTGCCCCCCACCCGTGAAACAGATTTACCTGTATCTACAGCCGGCAACTCTCCTTTACGAAATAGTATGGGTGACAGGTAAATCTGGCCGTCTGTAATAGAAACCAGGTTGGTTGGAATATAAGCGGAGATATCTTCGGCCTCAGTTTCCAGAATGGGCAGGGCCGTCAGGGAACCGCCGCCAAGTTCCTGGTTAAGATGGGTGGCGCGTTCCAGCAGACGTGAATGAATATAGAAGATATCTCCCGGAAAAGCCTCTCTGCCCGGTGGACGGCGGAGCAACAGAGAAAGTTCACGATAGGCTCGGGCATGACGGGTCAAATCGTCATACACAATAAGGACATCCCTCCCCTGTTCCATAAACCACTCTGCCATGCTGGTGGCGCCATACGGGGTCAGGAATTGTAAACCGGGGGGATCTTCTCCTGAAGCGACCACAACAATGGTTTGATCCATAAGATCATGATCACGTAATGTTTCCACTACACGTGCCACCGCTGTAGCGCGCTGCCCGATTGCGCAGTAAATGCAGACGACATCGTTATCCCGCTGATTGATTATGGTATCCAGAGCCACGGAAGTTTTGCCGGTCTGCCGGTCACCGAGAATGAGTTCACGCTGTCCACGACCTATGGGGATAAGAGCGTCGATAGCTTTGATCCCGGTCTGCAAAGGCACCTTGACAGGCGCCCGATCCATGATGGCGGGAGCTTCCCGTTCCATGGGGTATCGTTCATGAAATTGTAATGGAGCACCACCGTCAAGTACCCGGCCGGTGACATCAACGACCCGGCCCAGCAGAGATTTACCAACCGGAGTGTCAGCAATGCGGCCCGTTCCCTGAACCGGGGCACCGGCAACAAGCTCAGGTGCATCGCCCAGCAGTATGGCCCCTGTTTCATCCGGCCCGAGATCAAGAGCAATACCCGCCACACCACCCGGAAAAAGAAGCAGCTCCTCGGCACGCACAGAATGAAGCCCTCGAAACCGGGCAATACCTCCACCGGTATGAGTGATAGTACCGGTCTCGGTAATGTTCAATTCCAGTGGTGGCCCGGTGACAGCTTTTTCAATGGACGATTCCACCTGTTCAAGCGTTGCGCGCAGCAGGCTATGATTCATCTACGACTCTCTTTTCTTTCATGAGTTCCTCGAGATGATCCAGGTAATCACTGAAGGCCCAGCCTATCCGATAATCACCGACCCGCAGTTCAATACCGCATAGCAGCTCATCGGAATGGGCATATTCCACCTCAATGGATTCGTTGATGTGGTCATGGATAGTTCCGCTTATACGATCTTTTATGTCTTTATCGAGTTCAAAACTGCTGATCACACGGACTGCACCGTGAGGATGCTGCAGTTTTTTCTGCTTTGTCAGGTCCATGGACTGCAGGCGCTGCAGAAAAACTTGGACAATCTGTGTTTCCAGTTCAGCGTTGGCAAGATCAGCCAGAGTTCGTCTGCTGATCTTCTGAATGGCTTCCACGGAAGAGTTGCGCAGCTGTTTGAGATAATCCTCATGTTCCTGTGTGATCTGCTCCTGCCACTGCTCCCGTTTTTCCTCAACCTCTCTGCGTGCCTCTTCCAGCAGATCTTTACGCTTTTCATCTGCCGCCTCTTCAGCTTTGTCGAGTCGCTGTTGCCGGCTCTTTTCCAATTCCGACTGTTTGTGCTCAAATTCCTGCACTTTTTCCCCGGCGCTCTGTTCACGCTGCTCTGCTTCCTGCATACGCTCAGCAATCTGCTGCTCACGCTGCTCCATTGCCTTGATAACAGGACCATAAAGAAAGTGCCGCAGCAGCCAGACCAGTACCAGAAAGTTGACTATTTGGGCGATGACCGTGAGCCAGTTAATCTGCACCTACTCACCCTCCGGCCTGGGCAATTGCATAATCCCAGAATGGATTTGCAAAGACCAGGATCATGGCCACAACAAAACAGTAAATGGCAGTGGATTCAATCATGGCCAACCCAACGAACAGGGTACGGGTGATGGTACCAGCCTCATCCGGTTGTTGAGCTATGGCGCTCAATGCCTGGGCAACGGCACGAGCCTCGCCAAGAGCCGGTCCCACCGAACCTATGGCAATGGTCAGACCGGCAGTGACGATAGATACCATGGCGATTAAGCTAAGATTCTCCATGTATTTCTCCTTGTTTAGAATTGTTGTTCCTGGAACTGTTGTTTGTTGAATCTGACTTACCCTTATGTACGGCAGTGGCGGAAGCGATATAAACCATTGCCAGGATAGCAAAAATGTATGCCTGAATAGCCCCAGTGATGAGTCCCAGTATCTGCATGATAACGGGAAAGAAAAAAGGTGTCAGGCTGAGCAAAATACCGACAATAACCGTACCACTCATGATGTTGCCATACAGGCGTACTGACAGAGCAATGATACGGGTAATTTCTCCGATCACATTAAAAGGCAGCATCAGGGGAGTGGGTTTGACATAATGTTTCAAGAAGTTGAGCGGCCCTTCATGGGCGATGCCAAACAGAGGGACCGCAACAAAAACACAGATAGCCAGGGCCGTGGTCGTGGACAATGATCCGGTGGGAGGCATGAAACCCGGCACCACTGCCAGCAGGTTGGCTGTGAAAATAAACAGGAATAGCGTGCCGACAAAAGGCAGATAGGGCCCCGGATCCTGGTGGCTCGTTTCCCTGATCTGGTCACGAATAGTAATTACTACAACTTCCAGCAGGTTCTGCCAGCGTGGAATTTCAACGGTGGTGGAAAGTCGGCGGGTGATCAGCCAGGAGCCGCCAACCAGCAGCAGCATTACCAGCCAGGTGAAAGCAACAGTGGCACTGAGACGCACTACCCCCCATTGGTAAAGCGTTATCGTATCGGGCGATATAGTCATGTCTGTTTACTGTTTTCCTTTGACACAGGCCCTAGCAAACGGGTGAGTATCAGACGCACCAAGGCAAAGCCGAACAAAGCGGTCACCATCCCCTGCCATCCAGTCCAGGTCATAAGATAATAAAATCCTGTCAAAACAATCCCCAGGCGCAGCGCCAGGCTGGAGATCATCAACAAGCCGGCATTGCGGCTCTGTGCTATTCCTCTGGTGGTCATCCATAAGCCGAAAAAATAGATCAGCCCCAAGCCCATACCGGCAGTAAAGCCTCCAACAAGAGGCAGCCATACCTGTGCGGAATTACTCATGATTGCTCTCCTTTCTGACCCAGTACCAGGCGTTGAAGCAACCGACAAGAACACCGATGATAAGCAGATTCAAGGTCCAGGAGACGCTTCCTGACCAGCGATTATCAATCCAAATCCCCAGCGCAATCCCTGCCAGGGTGGGGACGGCAACTGCCCAACCAACCAGACCAAACATTCCCAGCCCAAACCAGGCAGGACTCTCTTTTTTCCTGCGGCGCTGCAGCTTTCGTTCTGCCTTGCGTGCCACGTTTTCCTCGAACTGCTTGCTTTGACGTATTTTATGCTTACCCATGACGATGTTCCTCAACCTCTATAAATCGGCGCACCACACCTGCCTCCAGGCGGGCCAGGGCACTGCGTGCTGTCTGCTGCTGCTCGTTGAGGCTGACAAAATGTTCTACAACCAGTTGCTGAAGCCGGGAAAGATCTTTGTCAAGGACAGCATTGAATGCAGAGATAAGCACCTCATTACCGCATTTTACAAGAATACCGCTATCCAGAGCGCCATACTGTTCAGTACCATCGGGATCGGTAAACAGGAGAATGCCCGGAACCAAAGCAGCGGTAAAATCAATATGGCGAGGCAGCAGGCAGAAGCTGCCGTTTTCAGCTTCGGCAATGACCTTGATGACCGGTGTTTCAAGCAGAACCTCTGTGGGCAGCATCAACTTCAAGCTCATCGTTTTCATGATTCTGCCTCCTCGACAGCTCCGATCATATACAGCTTTTTCTCGCCAATATCTTCAAATTCATCTTCCAGAATACGTTCACACCCGGCGATGGTATTGTCCAGCGAGACAGTCCGTCCTTCATGGCCGGTAAAGTGTTCGGTGGTATGAAAAGGCTGAGTGAGAAAGCGCTCCAGGCGACGGGCACGGCTCACCGTCCGACGATCTGCACTGGACAGCTCTTCGAGTCCCAGCATGGCAATAATATCTTTAAGCTCTTCATATTCTGCCAGGGTAGTGCGAACGGCTTGGGCTGTATCGAAATGACGTTGGCCCACAACGGCAGGATTAAGCATTTTGGAATCGGAATGTAAGGGGTCAACCGCAGGATAAAATCCCTGGGAGGCACGTTTTCGTGACAGCACAACGGAGGCGGAGAGATGAGAAAAGGTATGGGTAGCAGAAGGATCGGTCAAGTCATCAGCGGGAACATACACGGCCTGCACCGAGGTGATGGAAGCAGAAGCGGAACTACAGATACGTTCCTCCAGTTCTGCCAGCTCCGAGGCCAGGGTGGGCTGATATCCAACCCGTGATGGAATACGTCCCATAAGACCGGAGACTTCGGAGCCGGATTGGATAAAACGAAAGATATTGTCAATCAGCAGCAACACATCGCGTTTGGCGGTGTCCCGAAAATATTCAGCCAGGGTCAGGGCGGCATGACCTACCCGGAAACGCGCACCTGGTGGTTCATTCATCTGTCCAAAAACCATGGCGCTGCTTTTCAAGACATTCACATCTTTCATTGTCTGGTAGAGTTCTCCGGCTTCCCGGCTTCTTTCACCTATGCCGCAGAACAGACTGATTCCCTGGTAATGTCCCACTGTATTATTGATAAGCTCCGTGATAAGCACTGTTTTCCCTACCCCGGCACCGCCGAAAAGACCAGTCTTGCCGCCCCGTTCCAGGGGAGCAAGTAAATCAATGACCTTGATGCCTGTGGTAAATATTTCACGCCGGGTAACCTGTTGTGCCAGCGGAAGCGGTTCTTGATGTATGGAACGACGATGTTCAGTATGCAGCGGGTCACCACCATCTATCACCTCACCGGAGACATTGAGCATTCTTCCCAGCAGTTCCTCACCCACGGGAAAAGTCAGCGGCCCGCCCGTATCCAAAACCACTGTTCCCCGGGCAAGCCCCCGGGTAGGTGTAAGGGAAATACAGCGTACGGTATCAATGCTGAAATGTGTTTGAACTTCTAAAAGAATCCTGCCGTTATCTGCCTGCAAGGCGTTACGGCGTGGTGGCAGAGGGGGTGGAAAAAGAACATCAACCACATTGCCATGTATGGAAACAATGGAGCCTTGCGTATGCTGCGAGTGGGTGGTTGTAGAAAAATTTTGCATCATATGTGCTGAATTCTCATAATAACCGATAGGCTGACATGTAATAGATTGTAATATTGTAACAACACATGCCAAAAAAGCAACAAGATCAGGGTGAAACTGGATAGTCCAGACAAGTAGAGTAATATGCCTTACAGCAGTCTGAAAGAACTTGCGGAATCAGTTAGACATCTGTTGCCAAAACATGTGCAGAAGATTTTTGCCCTTCCCTCATAGAACTACGTATGCCACGCAGTTCTAAATGAACCAATATGGCACACTGGTAAACACTTACAGGTTAGTCGGGGTTGGACGTCATCCCACAATCCAAAGGGCCATATTCTGTGCTTGTTTGATGGTTCTATCTGAGACTCCGCCAAAAAAACCTTTCGCTATCTTTGCTTCCCTTCGTCCCAGAACAACAGTGCCGCATTTTTGAATTTTGGCTTCACGGACAATCCCATGGCCCTCTTCAAGATCGGTTTTTTCCGGCAGTATTTGTATATTTACTTCAGGAATACCCGCTTCCAGAAGAAGTTGTTTTGGACCATTAAAGAGACAATCTTCTCCGGAAAGATAGGTGTCACACCATTCCTTATCCCAGTTTTCATAGAACAGCTCAGGCTTACAAGTACTCTTTTTTCCAAGGAGAGCCGTACAGTGAAACAGGGAGATACGAAGATCTTCTCTGTTTTTCAAAATATGAGCCAGATGATCAACGGCCAGCAGCGAAAAAACAGTACCATCAACGGGAACAAGAAAATCTTTGTATTCTATTTCCCCATCAATAATCCAGAGAGGGGTACTGTGACAGTTACGGAAAAGGGTCGTGGATACCGATCCCATAAGCATCTCTGAAATCCCATTCAGTCCACGCCTGCCGATGACAATTGCATCTGCCAGCTCTTTTTCTGCCTGATGTTGGATGCTGTCAGCAATAGCGGCTCCTGAAAGTTCGATGGATGTCTCAATGCGTTCAGAATCAATTCCTGCATCCTGAAGTTGTCTTAGAGCTTGATTTAAGTAGCGCCTGGTTACCGCTTCTTTTTTGTTCTGGCCTTCATTGGGGATAAGCGAATTTTTAGAATCAGCAATCGTTGGCATGATCGTTGCCGCATTGGTGATCCATGAAGTCAAGTGGAAATGGCTCTCCTGTTCTTTTGCAAAAAGCTTTATGATATAAGAAAGCGAATTGTCCGAATGCGTCGAACCGTCAATGGCTACAATGATTTTCTTTTCCATAGTATATCTCAGTTTGTGTTTTTCTTTGTTTTTTTGAGGAGCCTTTTTCTGATTGGTCCAAATTTCCAACTGCTACCGCTGCTGAAACAGTCCCATCCCCAGCGCAGCCAGTACAGAAAACAAGCAGCACCTGAAAGTATCGTTTAAGACATCAACACATGAAATTCTTCCATCGTTCGCTGGGGCTGTGTTCTAAAAGTTTAGTCAGGTCATGCTGATTACAAAGAATTTCCACCCTCGTTTATTATACGATTAGTTTCAAGTTCAAGATCATTAACAATTTTTTCTAATGCCTGATGCATGGAACCTTGCCTATCTTGTAATTCTTCAAGATCTTTGGCAAAATCTTTTCTCTTTACCTCATCTTCCATAAAGAGCCACATCTCAGCTAATTTTTCTATGTTATTTTGCGAATAATGCAGCATTTCTTTAAGCATTGCGATCATATCAATCCCTTCATCGAGACTCGTTTTTACTGATTCAATTTCTGTTTTTTCCGATGAGTTCATTTTTTTTCTCCTGGTTGATTTAATTATTTAGAAAGTTGACTTCTGAATAATCAATGCAATTTTTGATCCCCTTTGAAAAAAAATCTTTTTGAGAGTATGGTTACGCAATCACTAGTGTCCATGAAGGAAAACTTTAGAACTTAGCTGCGCTGAGATATTCAGGAAAAAATGGTCAATCCCAAAACATTTTCAACATATATTCAAAAATTCGAAGAGTTAAAAACCGTCTTTGATAGCCTTCCAGATGGTATCGTGGCTATTCTTGACCCCGAAATGAATATCTCAACGGCCAATAAAACCTTAGCCAAGATGCTGGGTATGCGCGCTGATGATATTGTTGGGAAAAAATATACTGAAATATTTAAATCGGATATCACCGGACTGGTGGAAGTGATAGAAGAGACTTTCAAATCCAAAAAAGGCATTCGAAACTATGCAACTGATTATATAACACCTGCCGGAGAGCTGCACACCTTTCTGGTGAGCACAGCGATCATTGAAGAAATAGATATGTCGGAAACAGCCATTGTCCTCATCCTGCATGATGTTTCTGAAGTGACGCGTCTCAGAAAGCTTGCCATGCAGATGCAGCATTATGGCGAAATCATCGGCTCTTCTCCGGAGATGAAAAAGATTTTTGCCATGATCGAATCCCTTAAACACTATAATACTTCCGTGCTGATCCAGGGTGAGACAGGGACAGGCAAAGAGTTAATCGCACGAGCCATTCATAATAACAGTGATAGAAAGGAAAAGCCCTTTGTCCCGGTGAACTGCTCTGCCTTAGCCGAAAATCTGGTCGAAAGCGAGTTGTTCGGTCATGTGAAAGGAGCGTTTACCGGGGCTGCTAACAACAGACTGGGCCGTTTTCAGGTGGCTCACAGAGGAACCCTGTTCCTGGATGAGGTGGGAACCTTGCACTTGGACACTCAGGTTAAGCTGTTACGCGGGCTGCAGGAAAAGATTGTTGAGCCGGTAGGCTCTTCTAAGGGAGTGGACGTGGATGTGCGTGTTATTTCAGCCACAAACCGTGACCTGGCGGAACTTATAGCCAAAGGGGAGTTTCGTGATGATTTGTTTTTTCGGTTGAAGGTTATGAAAATCAATCTCCCCCCTTTACGTGAACGAACCGAAGATATTCCTCTGTTGGTGAACCACTTTATCAACAGGTTAAACACTCTTTATGATCGAAATGTTTTAGGCTTAAGTCCAACGGCAGGAGAGTTACTTATGAACTATTCATGGCCTGGAAATATCAGGGAGCTTGAAAACGCCATGGAGCACGCCTTTGTGCTCACCTTGGGCTCGCTGGTTGAGGCACAGTATCTGCCTGCAGAAGTTCGTCTTGCAGATAACGATGGGAACCCTCCGGCTCCTGCGCTAAATATTGCCCCGGATGATGAAGAAGAGAGAATCAGACGCTCCCTGCTTGTTGCCAAAGGCAGAATAAACAAAGCCGCCGAAGCCCTCCATGTACATCGATCCACACTGTGGCGCAAAATGCGGGAATATAAGATCGATAAGCATTTTGGAAAAAAGTGATCGGTCTTATGTTGCAACATTGCCTTGTTACGTTGCAACGTTTTTGTTTTCTGCGACATTTTTCTTTCCTTTCCTTTTTATTATTCTTATCTGGTCTTCTTCTTTGTATCTTTAAGCTAATTGCCATCACCACATATTCAGCCGATAGAAGTACTGTTTCCAGATATTGTTAGGTAACCTTGGCAAAAACCCTCTTTTTAGGATAGCTACAGCCTCTGGCACGTTTTTTGAATTCATACCAGATAAATCCAGAGATATTTTTTTACTCTACACAAAAATTATCTTAGATGAATGGGAAGTAAGCTGAGATAAGCACCTCATAAGGAGCTGGTATGTCAGAAATAAATAAGATTAAAATTATATACTTTTACAGTGAATTTAATGACATAAGCTTGAAAACCAGGTCGGTGTTTAAATGCTTTAGCAATAATAATCCTTCGGATTCCAATATAGAAATCCAGATGAAAAATTATGACCGGGAAACGGAACTCCGTGAACGCTACGGCGTCATAGGGACACCGGAAACTCTTATTTTTTGTAATCAGAAGATGGTAAAGAGGCATCTGGGAGAAGTAACATCAGCTGAGCTTGAACAATTAGTCATAACCATTGAAGGAAGGGCATTCATAGCAAATGGAATGGTCATCTAGCGAAGCAAACGTTGATTAATCAATAAGGAGAAAAAGAATGCTACGAAATGTAAGTGAGATTCACAATTATGTTTTGGAGGCAGAAGATGGAGAAATCGGTCGGTGCAACGACTTTCTCTTTGACGATGAATTGTGGACTATCCACCACATGGTAGCCAATACCAGTAAATGGCTGCTGGGTCGGAAGGTTCTTATTTCCCCTTTTTTGCTTGATGAACCGGATTGGAATTTAGACCGCTTGCCAGTCAAATTGAGCCGGGAACAGATTAAAAACAGCCCCTCTCTTGACTCGGACAAGCCTATATCGAGACAGTATGAGAGACTTTTGTTTGATAATCATAAAATCCCACATTATTGGGATAATCGGGAAAACGGAGAAGAAAATGAACACTTACGTTCTACCCATGAGGTCACTGGATATCATCTTAGTGCAAAGGATGGTGAAATCGGTCATATCGACGATTTTATTATAGAGACAGACAGCTGGATTATTAAATATCTGGTGGTGGACACCAAAAACTGGTTGCCGGGACGAAAGGTACTTTTAGCACCCAACTGGCTGGAGTCCATAGAATGGATTAGTAAAAAAGTAATTGTTAATCTGACAAAAGAGCAAATTGAACAGAGCCCGGAATATACATCTTCTACTCTGATAACTCGTGAGTATGAATCGCAGTTGTATGATTATTATGATTTTCCAAAGTACTGGGAGTAATTTGTTTACCAGGGCGTGAGGAGCAGTTTATTAAACGAAAAGGCTTTATCAAGGGGGTTGAGAGAATAATGGTTTCTCTGCATTTGAATAATGATATGCCGCCGCCCAGGCTTGACCCTGCGCCACCTGCGGAGCCACCAAATAGGCACAATCCTCCTTTGAAAAAACAAGCTAAGGCGGAAAACCAATATGGTTTTTATGTCAAAGAACAATTTAACAGATTTTCATCCACCCCCATCATAATGATGGAGAGGTATAGGAAACTCTAAACTTCAGAATCTCTATGATGCCTGGATAAAAGCAGAAAAGGAGTTTGAATCTGAAAAGTAAAAATGGTCGCCAACCTGGGAGGTCGGATATTGTCCCTCCCTTGAGAACCTGCGTATTGCACCTGGGGAGAATTCAAAGATTTTACGGAACACTATGGAACAACTGGAGGTGATATCTGTGAAAACCTTAAAGATGTAGTTGAAGGTGTTAGGAATGAAATTAAAAGCACTATCGAAGAAACAGCGGTTGAGTACCATAAGGGACTGAAAGGCAATGAATAGACAGTTTATATCAAAAATTAAAAAAGGAGAAAGCTATGAGTATGAAAGAAGCCTACCAACAAAAAATTGAGGCAGAGTTAAACGAATGGAAAGCTGAAATCGATAAATTGAAAGCAAAGGCAGATAAGGCAGAGGCTGACAAAAAAGTGAAGTATTATGAAGCGATAGAGGATCTTAGAGTAAAACAGGACGTTGCCCGAGAAAAAATAGAAGAACTCAAGGGGGCTGGTGAAGATGCATGGGAAGATCTTAAATCAGGCGTTGAACTTGCGGGGGCATCGCTTAAAGATGCGATGAGTTCGGCTATGTCAAGGTTTAAATAACATCTCATCATAACAGTTGACTGGATTGATAATACAAACCAAGCGAGGTAAACAAATGATACTTTTAAAAATGTTTCGACCAGTATTTGTCTTCACGGTCATTGCGGTATTCACTATGTCCCCGCTATGTTTCGCTAAAAGCTCTACTGATAAAACCACCATGAACGAAGTACAGCAGGAAGTGCAAGAGGCAATACAGGCAATTAAAGGGTATAGCATTGACCAGAAGGACGAAGCGGTTAGTAAAACATAAAAGGCTTTGGAAAGTCTTGATAAGCGCATTGATGATCTTGAAGCACGCATTGATCAAAACTGGGACAACATGAACAAAGCTGCTCGCGAAAAGGCACGTGCTAATCTTAAGAATTTGCAGAAGCAAAGAGTAAAACTAGCCGAATGGTACGGTAGCCTGAAAAGTGATTCCGGCGCAGCATGGGAAGATCTAAAAAAAGGTTTTTCAGATGCCTACGACAGTATTCTTGATGCCTGGATAAAAGCAGAAAAAGAATTTGAATCTGAAAAGTAAAATAGTCGGTAACCGGGGGAACTGGACACTCCTCTTCCCCCGGAATCTATATACTGCCCCGGGAAATTCAAAAATTATACTGGAATAATATGGAACAACTGGTAAAGATATATGCAGAATTAGTGGATAAAGAGACAGGAAAGCCGTTAGCGGAAGGCACACTTCAAGCATATCTCTGGGATAAGGATATCGTAAATGATGACTTTCTGGCTGAAAGTGATATCGGAAGTAGCGGTGAAGTTTCTTTTATCTTTAATCTGGAGCAGGTTCGTTCCCTGGATTCTCCACTAGAAGAAGAACCGGATTTGTATATTGTAGCCATGAATCCAGATGACAGTGCAATAAAAAGAATATTTACCTGTCGCCAAAGCGAAGTTTTTAAGGATACCGATTTTCTCAGCAAAGATCCTGTTACACGTGAGAAGAATGAGCTGACACATGATCTGGGAAAGGTTTTTCTGTAAGATGAAACATCAAACAAACAGTCCATAGACACTATGAAATCATCAACAGGGAAAGATTCCAGCCATAAATCAGGACGGCTGGATGAGCACTATTTGCTGACACTGGCCATGTTGTTCTGTATTTATTTTTTATTTATACCAACGCCACCTTGCGTATCCGGGGAATGCGAAGGAACAGCAGTGCTGGACATAGCAGAAACTGCTGTTCTCAATTTCTCAAATAAAGCTGTTACCAACCATACCTTACAAGGCACCAACACAACACTTACTTACTCGACCACTGCCGCCTCCCTCACTGTTATCGGTGAAGATAGAGAACCGGGCAGTAGAATTTTCTATATTTACTATGCCGCAGATGACCAGTCATCCAAGACGCAACGGCCTGTCACCTTTGTTTTTAACGGTGGTCCCGGTGCCGCATCGGCTTATCTGCATATGGGAGCACTGGGACCAAAACGAATTCTGTTCGGTGAAAAAGGTAACGTACTGCCTACGCCGGTACGCCTGCATGATAATCCAAAGAGCTGGCTGCAATTTACAGACCTGATTTTTATCGATCCTGTCGGTACAGGGTACAGTCGTCTAATCCCTGAAAATAACGGCAAGAACAAAAAAGAAACCCGGAACAACTCAAACGATATTCCAGTGAAAAAACAAGCCTGGGGCGTGGAAGAAGATGCCAACAGTCTGGCCCGTTTTATTCGCGCTTTTTTGACACAGGAACAGCGCTGGCGTTCTCCTGTTTTTCTGGTTGGTGAGAGTTATGGCGGTTTTAGAGTTGCACGGCTTTCAAACTTGTTGCAGTCCACTTACGGCATAGCCCCCAGAGGCCTGGTGCTTGTTTCGCCGGTACTTGATTTCAGCCTGCTTTGGGGAGGTTCTCACAGTCTCTGGCCCTGGGTTGCCCTGTTGCCAAGCTATACGGCAGTGGCTGCCATCCATGAACAGAGTACTGAAATCAGCTATCAAGCAGATAAACCGCGGGCCTCTCTGGCCGGGGTAGAACAACTTGCCCTATCCGAGTATTTGAGCGGTTTGGCTCGTGGTGAACTGGAAGGTGAATGGCTCACGACAACAAGCTGTTTAACAGGAATTAATACCCGGATTTTGCAGCGCAGCACTGGCCGCATTCCTCCTGCACGTTTTGCAAAACTACTCTTATCCGATCAGCAGCGCCTGGTGAGTTTATATGATGGTTCTATTACTCTGATTGATTCCGAACCTGCCCACCAGGAACTCACAAGTGGCGACTTGTACCTCGAACAACTCAACATTCCTGTAACTGCCGCATTTAACAGCTACATTTCCGAAGAACTACATTTTAAGACTGAGTTGCCCTACCTGCTGTTAAATGATGACGTTTTTAAGTCCTGGAACTGGCATTCCGGAATTCAGGGGTCACAGGGTTTTGCCGATACTGCAACAGATCTAAAAAAAGCGATGAGTCGCAATCCTCAAATGCAGGTATTGATTATGCACGGTGTCTTTGACCTGGTAACACCTTACTTCTCCTCTGCTATCACCATTAGGCAAATGTCTCTTGACACAGCAATTCGCAACAATATCCAGCTCAAGGTATATCATGGTGGCCATATGCCCTACCTGCACCAGAACGCGTTTGAAGCCATGTTCAAAGATGGCTCCGTTTTTTATAAACAGGAAAACTAAGGACAATGTACTAACAGTGAGCAAATACAGACTCAAAGAAGCGGTAAGTCTCTGTTCAATTTCAGGAGGAATACGAAATGCGATACACAGATGAAGAAATCAAAAAAAATATCGAATTTGAACTAACCTGGGATAGTGAAATTAATGCCAGTAATGTCAAAGTGAGCGTTTCAGAAGGTAAGGTGTCCTTAGCAGGGACTGTGCCGAGTATTAAGGCCTCTCACTTGTGCTTAAAAGATACAGAACAGATTTCCGGTGTTGTCGAGGTAAGCAATCTGCTCACTGTTGATTTGTTGCCTGCTTCACAGGGTCATAAAGATGAGGATATCAGCAATAAGGCCAAAACAATAATGATGTGGAACTCAGACCTCGATGATGCTGATATTTCCATTATTGTAGAAAAAGGCGTACTTACTCTGAAGGGATCCGTGAACACATACCCGAAAAAAAACAAAGCAGAATATCTTCTTTCAGATCTGCACGGTATTATTGAGATTAAAAATAAATTATCACTGGTATTTACCGAAAAAAAGAGCGATAAAGATATCGCTCAAGATGTTAAAGACGCCATTGACCGGCACCATCTGGCAGCAAGTGTCGAGGACATCACGGTTAAAGTAGAAAACGGATATGTAACTCTGGTCGGTGAGGTTCTCTCCTTATATGCCAAAAAGAAGGCTTCTAAACTCGCATTGTCCTCTGCAGGCGTGTTTGATGTTTATAACAGCCTTGTTATCACAGAATACAATATTGCTGTAACCAAAAACAAATGATATGACGGGCAGGGGAAAGCCCGAAAGAGAGGCAGATCCAAAAGAATTAGTACGATCGATGAACATGCTCGCAAGTAAGTCTTGTTGCATGGATCGTCGCAGTCATCAGTATAATATCCTCAGAAGGAGTCCTTATGATTACTTTTGTTATTTTGCTGCTCGTGGTCTTCGTATTAATTCTGCTACTCAGGGCAGGAAATTATGTGAGCAGGAGAAGAAATATATTTAATCTGCAACAGATCAAGGATGGTGGCAGACGCATGGAGAAGAGGAAGTATAGGCATAAAAAAGGCCGCAGGTGATCTTGCTGTAAAGGAGAACGATACATGAGCAATACACAACAGGTCTTTTACCATCTCAGTGTAGCGCTTGCCATCGGACTGTTAATCGGCCTTGAACGCGGCTGGAAAGAACGTAAAGCAGAAGAGGGCGAACGGGTCGCCGGTCTCCGCACCTATGGCCTGATCAGCTTACTGGGCGGCGGGATGGCTCTACTTGCTGAACACTTCGGACCGTTACTCCTGGGATTTGCGTTTGTCGGAATAACGGGCATGCTGACAACAGTATACGTCATGGATCTACGTCGTGGAAATGATGATGTGGGGATTACCAGTCTGGTTGTCGGCCTCCTTGTCTTTAGTTTCGGTGCCCTGGCGGTAACTGGTGAAGTAGCAGTTGCCGCTGCTTCTGCCGTAGTCACCACATTATTGCTGAGTTACAAACCGCTGCTGCACAACTGGGTAAAAGCTCTGGAGGCCAAAGAGTTGCGCGCCGGGATAAAATTACTGCTTATTTCAGTCGTGCTTCTACCTGTTCTTCCCAATCAAGGGTATGGCCCGTGGAAGGCTCTTAATCCCCATGCAATCTGGTGGATGGTGGTATTGATTTCAGGAATTTCTTTTGCGGGCTATTTCGCCAGTAAAATAATGGGACCTCGTCGCGGGCCGGTATTGACCGGATTGTTTGGTGGTTTGGTTGCGTCCACCGCCGTTACTCTGCATTTTTCGCGTCTCTCTCTAAAAAACAAAGTATTAATACCGATGCTGGCCACAGGAGTTTTACTTGCCTGCGGGACTATGCTGCCGCGCATGGTTCTGGTTGCAAGTCTGATAAATCCCGGGCTGTTCAAGCTACTGCTGATACCGGCAGCAGTGATGGCGTTTTTGATCTATCTACCCGCATTGGTATATTGGCGAATACACTCAGATGATAAAGTCGATACGGATTCTCCGTTGAAAAACCCGTTGGAACTGAAAACATCTCTCGGTTTTAGTCTGTTGCTTGCATTGGTGATGCTGCTCAGCAAAGCCCTGCAAAACCAATTTGGCGATACAGGGGTGCTGGCACTTGCAGCAGCCTCTGGTATCACCGATGTTGATGCCATCACACTCTCGCTCGCACGCATGAGTCAGGATGAACTTGGCTTGCGCATTGCGGTAACCGGAATTATGATTGCCGCTGCCGTCAATACTCTTGTCAAAGGCGGCATGGCTATCTTTATAGGTGGCCGCAAGATGGGGCTACGGGTCGGACTCCCACTACTGGGGAGTGCTATCGGTGGATTGATATCGATTAGGATATTGGTCTGGTGATTGAAGAGTATCCCGGCAAAGCAGGTCACTTGTTTCGTTTTCTCCGTTGCCACTTATATAACTCATGACTGACAAAAAGGAGAATGAGAAAAGGCAGGGGCTCCACTTTTATCGCTAAGGAACGTACAATAAATAACTTGAACAAATTAATGTACCCCAAGGGCATTTCCTCCGGGGCATATTTTTTTCCGTCTTCTGTGTTGCTCGTTGCTCACGTAACCCGTTATGCTCCCGCCTCGCGCCTTGAATACGAAAAAAACTCCTATTAATTTTTGTTCAAGTTATTTATCTCCCGTTCCTAAACAGATACCGATTTTTTTATAAAATAACTGACTATGCTGGCAAACCTTCACTTATCTTCCGTCACTGGCCTCGGCCTCCTTCTTTTTTGCGGATATTTCTGCGGCCATCTGGCTCGTTATCTGAAATTACCGGCTTTGATCGGTTATCTGGCCACAGGTGTCTTACTGGGGCCGTCAATTTTGGATGTGTTGAACGAAGTCCAACGGCATAACCTTGAATTCCTCACCTCTCTTTCCCTGGGCTGCATTGCCTTTATCATTGGGTCGGAACTGCACCTTGCCTCCTTAAAAAAACTAGGCTCCGGTATTGCTATTATCATTCTGGCGGAATCCCTTATGGCCTTTGTGATGGTTGCTGCCACTATTTTTCTTTTAACCGGAAATATTTCCCTGGCTCTTCTTTTGGGAGCCATGGCTCCAGCTAGTGCCCCGGGAGGGACTATGGCCGTCATCCAGGAATACAATGCTAAAGGGACGTTAACAAAAGCACTCTATGCTGTAGTTGCTTTTGATGATGGGCTTGCCGTTATTATTTTTGGTTTTGCCCTGGCCACAGCCAAAATATTTCTTGTTACTTCTTCAGATTTTACTTCGTCTGCGATCATTTCCGGATTTTGGTTACCGTTACGCGAAATTGGCTTAAGTATCGTCCTAGGCGCCTTGATTGGCGGAGCTTTTTTCCTGATTATTCGCAAAACTACTCAAGCCACTGACAAACTGATTATTATTTTCTGGGCCATTTTAATCGGTGTGGGGCTAGCTGACCGCTGGCATCTATCACCTATTCTGATCTGCCTGACGGTGGGTTTTCTCTTTGTAAATGTAAGCGAGACACACCTCACCAGAGATACCAGAGCACCGCTTCAGCAAATAATGGGGCTCATTTTTGTTCTCTTCTTTGGTCTGGCAGGATTACACTTGGATCTGGCTCTTCTGCCTGACTTGGGCCTACTAGGTCTGGTTTATATTATTGCCAGGGTGATTGGAAAACTTATTGGAGCCTGGTTTGGAGCTAATTGTTGCAAAATGGAAAAAAAGATTCGCCGTTACCTCGGTTTTGGTATCCTCTCCCAGGCTGGAGTTGCCATTGGTCTGGCCCTGCTGGTTAAGGAGGAACTCAGCCAGATTCCAGGTGCGGAAATGATAGGGTTACAAGTCCTCTCCACCATCACTGCTACCTCAATTATTTTTGAGATCATCGGTCCGCTGGCTGCGAAATATGCTTTACGAAAAGCCGGTGAAATTTCGAGGGAATAATTATGAAAGAGACTCAAAAAGAAAATCTTTCCACCACCGTTTCAGAACTTTTGACAGCTATAGGACAACGTCAGCTAGCCTACGTCTCCCCCAAGGCAAAAGTACAAGAGATCATTTCCGCCTTTGCCAGGGTGGAACACGCACGCCTCGTCTATGTTGTGGATAATGATAAACATCTTTCCGGTGTTATTTCTTTAGGCAACCTGTCCAGGCACCTGTTTTTTCATCACTGCAACAAGGCAATAGACAACCTGCATCTTATAAGCATGGCCACCTCAGAGACAGCTGCAGATTTTGTAGATCGACCAACTATAGCAGCACATCTTTCTGAATCTATTGAACCCGTGCTTGAGCGTATGCTTTCAGCCGGTATTAAAGAAATACCAGTTTTGGATGAGACAGAACACTTAGTTGGTGATTTGACTCTGGTGGATATTCTGCAACACTGTTCCATGGATATTTGGAAATAAAAACTTCAAAGCAAAATTCAGACCATACAGTGCTGCTGCTGCTACTTCTGCTGTGAGCTGCCTGTTAATAGTGACTATTACATTTATATTGCCTCCCCAAAAGACATTTTTAGTGCCTTACAGAATATTTTCTCGGAGTCTACGCTTACCTGTTTTTTTTGAACATATTCTGATAAGGCACTTATCCAGTGAACTGAATTGTTTCCGGTTGAACCGGATTAGATGAAAGAGGATTTTTCCCGCAGGCAAAGACAATATGGCTCGTTTTTGTAAATAGTATAGCATAGAAAGAGTATAAAACTACGAAGAGGAGAAATGTGCCGGATCAGTATGATTTTGAAAAACTGCTTAAAGACATGGACAGACAGGCCTTTAATATCTACGGAAAACTTCTGGGCCTTGTCGTTTCTTACCCACACTATTCCGTTCATTTTAAACACATCCAGGGGAGTCCCGGTGCGTCTCCAGCCTCTTTTTGTCAAGTAGATGTTTCCGGCAAGTATCTTCAGATCCCTGAGTGGGCTCAAACATCTTCGGCCCGAATCACCGCTGCAGAAGACTATATATTGCGTACCTTTAATGAAGGGGTAGCCCACCATGCGCAACAAAACAGAGGTGAGGAGGGGAGTGGCTCCTTCCAGACTGTCTCCATGCCGCAGCAGGTACTCAAACGCAACATCGTCCAGATTTCCGGCAATAGTCTGTCGCTTGCCTTTCGGATCAGCCTTCCGGGATCTTTGAAAAAGAAGGTTCTGTACGAAGAGATCATACAGATGTTCAACTTTGAGCTACCAGCTATTCTGTTGTTCATCAAAGAACAAATTGCAAAAAAGAATGGGTTGAAGAGACATTGTGAATGTGTTGAAGATATGTTGACGCTCCAGGACGCTCTGAGCAGCAAAGGACTGGTTGCCTTTGTGGGAGATGGTTCTCTTTTGCCGCGAGAGTCCGGCGTTTCCGACTTACCGGCTCGCTATCCTGTGGTTCCTTTCGTGGCTCCTCGGAAATTGGCAGTTGTTGTTGATTTGCCAAACGCCGGTAAAATAGGGGGTATGGGTATACGGCCTGGCATAACGACCCTTATCGGTGGAGGCTATCACGGCAAGTCAACGCTCTTAACAGCCCTGACAAAGTCCATTTATCCTCATATCCCGGGTGACGGACGAGAGCAGGTAGTTGCCAACAGGAATTCTGTGCAAGTTTGTGCTGAAGATGGGAGATCAATTAAGGGCCTGGATATCTCCTCGTTTTTTAGTACGCTGCCACAGGATTCAGATCCTGGAAATTTTTTTACAGAAAATGCCAGCGGCAGTACATCGGAAGCTGCGACAGTTATAGAGTACGTGTTGGCGGGTGCAAAACTCCTACTCATCGATGAAGATAGCTCTGCTGCCAACTTTCTCTATCGTGATCGCCACCTGCGAGAATTAATTCCGGAAGATCCAATAATCCCTCTTTTTGACAGGGTGCGGGAGTTATATGACAACTATGGTGTAAGCACTTTGATTATTGCCAGCGGCAGCTCCAACTATTTTGGTGTAGCAGACCACGTCATTGCCATGAGGGAATATCTGCCTGTTGATATGACTGCCCGGGCTAAAGCCTTGAACCTTCAAGCTGAGCATCCACCTGGAAAGCCTTTATCAATCACAGATAGAAGAATTCTCTCCCGGGAGAATTTTAATCCTGAATACATCAATAAACGATTAAGAAAGGCTGTACCTGTACGTATCAAACCTCTACGAGGACAAGAACGCGAAATCATAGAATATGGTATGGATAGAATTGATGTCCGTTGTTTACATGGCATCGTTGATCCGGATCAAATATTTACCATTGGTTATTTCCTGCTCCTGGCCAGGCGGTTGCATTTGCACTCAGGGGGATGTTCACCCACTGTGTTAGCCGGCAAGTTGCTTACTCTTGTTCGTGAGAAGGGCTTAGGCATATTGCAGCCTCCCAAGTCTGCTCCGGTATTTTTTGCCCAGATCAACATGCTTGAGGTGGCAGGCGCGCTTAACCGCTTGCGCAGCCTTTCTATCCACGCCGATGAAGAATAAAGCTACATTAAGAAAGCCATAGAATACTTTGCGGCGCTATGATCCCATGCTTTCCGGGAGATTCAGTAATAACAGGATCACTGTAAAGTATTGTCTCTGAAAGCGATGGAATGGTGTCTGTTGATATTGCTTCCGTAGCAAAATTAACAACAACCTGAAGCTCCGAGCCATCCCCCAAAATCCAACTGGCGTGCAGTACCCTGGAACCAATAATCCTGTACTTCGCCTTACCGCCTTTCATGTTGCTGAGATGTGGAATTATATGTTTATGCCGCAGGCTAAGCAGGTTTTTGTAGAGTTGCAAAAAACGACACCCCGCTTGCATTTCTTTCTCCCGCCAGTTTATACAGGAACGGTGAAAAGACTCAATAGCTCCCGGATCCGGAATGGAACCCGGTACAGTTGAATCTGTATATTCTAAAGGCCACTCAAATTCCTGTCGCCGACCCTCCGCCACTTTCTCAGCAAGTTCCGGTGCAAAATCACAAAAGAAGAAAAAAGGAGTGGTAGCTGCAAACTCTTCCCCCATAAACAAAAGTGGTGGCAAGGGTGCCAGAAGCACTAAAGCAGCAGCAATACGCAGGAGAGGTTCTGACACCAGAGCTGTCAAGCGTTCGCCAAGAATCCGGTTGCCGGTCTGATCATGGTTCTGCAGAAAAGAAACAAAAGCCTGAGGCGGCAGATGGCTGCTTTTAAACGCAAAGCCTTCTGTCAGGCACCGACCCAGGAGTTGGAGCGGATCATCTGTATAGTCCGTATAACAACCTGTCTTTTCACCGGTTAGAAGAACATGGAAAGCATGATGCAGATCATCATGCCACTGGGCAGTATAATATTGGGGGGAACCGTCGGCGGCTCGATGCAGATAGTGTGCTTCGTTGTTGTCATTTTCCAGCACAAGATGAATTTGTCTTGTTTTGCCAGGCCCCTCACTGATTGAGGAGGCAATTTCTTCCAGAATATCAGGCTGTGATTCATCAAAGAGTGTGTGCACTGCATCGAGACGCAAACCGTCAAGATGATACTCTTCAAGCCAATACAACGCATTGTGGATGAAGAACTCACGAACTGTTTTACTGTTTCTGCCGGAGAAATTAATCGCCGCCCCCCAGGGCGTATGATGCTCTGTGGTAAAAAAGGCATCCCCGGCATACAGAGAGAGATAGTTCCCTTCCGGACCAAAATGATTATAGACCACATCCAGAAAGACCATTATGCCCATTGCATGTGCGGTCTGGACAAGTTGTTTTAAGTCGTGCGGACTGCCATAAGATGTATCAGGCGCAAAGAGCAGTACACCATCATAGCCCCAGTTCCGCACTCCCGGAAAAGCGGCAATGGGCATCAGTTCAATGGCGGTTATGCCAAGATCCGCCAGGTAGGGTAAGCGTTCTTTAATTCCGGCAAAGGTTCCGGCAGGGGAAAAAGTACCGGTGTGTATTTCATAGAAAATTGCCTCTTCCCACGGTCTTCCCTGCCAGTCACCATCCTTCCAGAGAAAATCCCTCGGCTCCACAACGATACTTGGGCCATGGACATCATTACGTTGTGCACGGGAGGCCGGATCAGGTACCAGTATCCCAAAATCAATACGGAAACGATAGAGGGTGCCTGCGCCTACCAACGAATGCTGTATTTGAAACCACCCGTCAGGCAGGAGATCCATGGGGTACAGGTTTTGCCCTCCAAAATCATCATCCAGGCAAAGATCTACCGCCCGGGCTGAAGGTGCAAAGAAGCGAAACAAGACACTGCCATCGTCAAGTATACGCGCGCCGAACGGCATGGTATGGATACGCTTCATATCAGAAATTTCTTTTCAGACATCTACTATCCACTCATTTCTTTATGGAGGGAGGGATTATATAATACCGTACGATTCCGGCCCTGTTTTTTCGCAGCATAAAGAGCCTCGTCTGCTGCCCGAATTAAGCCAGGAGGGGTGGCATCTGTTTGTGTGCAGTCAGCAACACCAAAACTTACTGTGACCTTCCCTGTCTCTGCAAATTCTTTTTTGATACATTTACGAATCCTTTCTGCCAACAGATACGCATCATCTGCACGGGAACTGTTTACAATTATGGCAAATTCTTCTCCACCGTAGCGTGCACCGATATCAATATTCCGTATTTCATGCATCATTATGGCAGCGATACTTTTCAGAATTTGATCCCCTCTTTCATGGCCGTAGGTATCATTATATTTCTTAAAGAAGTCCACATCGGCCATGATAAGGGAAACCACTGTTCCATGCCTGTTGAAACGAGCTATCTCTTCCTTTAGTTTGGTTTGAAAAGAGGAGTGGTCATAAAGTCCGGTCATACCGTCCTGCAGGGCGATCTCTCTCACATGGGACATTTTATCTTCATAAATTAATGCAATGTTGGGTTCATCAACAATGTTTGAAAGAAAATCAAGAGCAGCTACCGTAATACCGGGATTGCGGGATAAAATTGTGTTGAGTTCTTTTTTGTGCTGCACAATTCTAAACCATAGCTTTTTAGCTTCTTCGGTATGAAAATGTCGATGTGTTAATACAAAAAGCATATCTGAAAATACTTTTTCTCCCCGCTTACGCTTGAGGGTGGAGTGTTGCCGGGAAGCGGAAGCGTCCAGAGAGATGTCCCCGGCCTCAACTGCCACAAAATCAAGGTCTATACCACCTGTTGATTCTGTATCTAATTGTAAAAGTTCAGATCGAACTTTTTTCTTGTTTTGCTTTTCTGTTGCCATTTATTTTTCATGCTAAAGATTAGTTTCAGCCCCCTCTTCAAATTAAAGGACTTCCTGTGTCCCCTTAGTATCAATGCACTTATCGTTTACCGGTGTTAGACGTATTGGTAAGGATTCGTTGCATCCAAGAGGATATGAAAAATCTCCGGTATCTCAGTTATCATTGTGGCCTGGATAAAAACAGGTGATGTTCTGAACTTTTATCGCCCTATCTCCCTGTGGAATGTTTCAGGCCGCCATCCATGGTGCCGGTAACTTTTTCCCGTTCCTCAGTAAAGTCGAAGCCGGTCCAGATACCGATAGAGCTGAGAATAGAGTCCTGGGGATGAAATTGACGGAAGATTTTGAAATAGAGTGCAGCCTCCTTTGAGTTGATAATCGCTCCCGGATGATCATGTTGGAGACGGACGACATCTTCTTCGTTAATTTCCTTTTCAGCCAGTTGTTCACCTAACGACTCGCAGCCTGCCCCCTGGGTGTATTGCACCTTATAACGCCAGAGGATTTCATCGGGCAGCAGACCACTATCGGCAAAGGCCTGGCGGAAGATCCATTTTTCGATCTTTGATCCGTCTTTCTGTTCTTTAATCTTCAGTTCAGCCGGAATATTTATGGCCAAATCAATCAGTTCCCGGTCAAGAAAGGGTACTCGCAGTTCCAGGTTGAAATACATACCCATGCGGTCGGCACGCTGCAGGTTGATGTTGTGGAGGGTACCGAGACATCTTCTACCCTCTTCATTCACCCCGGTTAAGGGGAAATGCTTCATGTAATGGTAGCCGGCAAAGAGTTCATCCGCACCCTCACCTGTGAGAACCACCGTGACATGTTCCGCTGCCAGTTTACAGGTGAAATAACAGGGCACTGCACAACGAACCAGGGACGGATCGTAGCTTTCCAGCTTATGAATAACCCGGTGCAGCGCCTCGTAATATTCATCTACATTGAATGCCAGTTCATGGTGCGTCGAATCGATATGGGCTGCGGCAAGTCGGGCTGCAATGAAATCATCGGATTCATTGCCGTGTTCATCAATCATGCCGACGACAAAAGTGTGGAGATGGGGGATTTCCCGGGCGGCAATGGCCGCAACAATAGAGGAATCCAGTCCACCGCTGCAAAAGGATCCCACCGGAACCTGCGGGTCGGCAAGCAGTCTTTTTTTTACTGCCCGGGTAAAGATATCACGGATTTGGCCGGTGATTATTTTGGTATCAACCGGCGGCTTTGTCTTCACCTCCGGCAACCGGTAATAGCGCACAAAACCCTCTTCAGGAGTGTAAAAATGGCCTGCCGGAAATTCATGGACTTCGTCCACTTCCGCCAGGCTCATAGCTCCCAGTTCCGAGGTGAAATAGATGGTGCCGTTATGATAACCGTAATAAAGAGGCTTAATCCCAATGGGATCACGGGCCAACATGAAGGTGTCCCGGTTTGCGTCAAACAGGGCAAAGGCAAACATGCCGTCCAGATCCTGTACACAACCAGACCCAAATTGATCATAGAGGGCTAGAATGACCTCAGAATCGGAATGGGTCTGGAAAGTATACTGGTTTCGCAATTGCTCCCGGATTGTCTGAAAATTGTAGATTTCACCGTTTGCGATTACGCCTTTTGATTTGTCCTCATTAAAGATGGGTTGATGGCCGTGGGCCACATCCACGATGGAGAGCCTGGTATGGCCCCATACCATATTACCGTTCACATGAATACCACGGTCATTAGGGCCCCGATGGGTAAGTGCGTCGAGCATCCGGTTGACTGTTTTTTCATCCTGGCTGCCAAAGCAGCCGGCTATTCCACACATTGATTATTTTCCTTTATTAATCTCAAAAATTCCGACCAGACTGTGTCCCATTCCGGTACCTGTTTGCAGCTCCATCTCGAGTTTTCGTAGTGAATATCCCAAGTGAGGCTCGATGATATTTGCTCGTGGATCCCCGTATTGAAGCAGGCCGGCTGTTTCTACTACCTGATGCATAGTATGGAGAGTCTCAATTAACGGTTCCGGAAAATAGGGCTCCACCCGGGGACCGCCTATCCGGCCGTTGTCAAAATCCGCCAGCATGACCTTGGTTTGTTCCACCAGGGTATTGGAACACATGAAAAATGACTCAAAAAAGTTATTGAGATGACCAAAGTTCTGACGGGGGGCATAATCCACCAGTAAACGCTCCAGATCGGTTCTGGTATATGGTTCGAAAAGCGAGTTGATGGGCAGACGCAGATCGGGGCAGTGTTTATTGTAATCACCGGTTTCCAGATGACGGCCGACCATGATTGAGCGATCAAAAAAGCTAACCGGACGTATGGTGATGCCTGTCTGTTCTTCTACCTCATTAATTATGGCCATGATCTCACTCTTGGTCATCAGCCGTAGAGGAAAGACAGGAATATCCTCACGATCACGTTCTTCGGGTGGATAGATATAGGAGATCCGGTAGTCCATAAAAAACTCTTTGCCTGCAGACTTATGCCAGAGATCCTGCCATTCGTAGGAATAGCGACCCAGCCAGTCACCGACAAAAACTGCCTTGTCCGGTGCATGACGACATAAATCAGAGAGAATATCAACGGCCTGAGCATCATTGAAATGACTCATGGTGCCATAGGAACTCAGGTAAACATCAAATGGTTTCTCTTTCTTAAAAAGGAGTCGCTGACCGATATCATTCTTTTCAAAACGCATCTTGGGATTATCGCCATAATATTCCATGGCCTGATTAAGCAGATTGTCGTTAATATCAACCCCGAGGTATTCCTGAAAAATATCCGGGGTGATGGCCTGATGGATATAGTCGTAGAGAGCCGGGTCTTTTGACGTCACCGCCATGATGAGATCAAAACCATCACCACTGCCGCAGCCCAGATCAAGAATCCGCAGGCGCTCCAGGCGTCTACGCTTATAGTCCACCAATTCGTTAAGGACCGGACGAAGAAAGATGCCGGTGAGTTGATCTTCCCAGAATCGCCGGACATTATCGTACTTTCCGGATAAACCACTGGCCTTTGCGTATCTGCCGGTACCTGCTGCTTGATTGTATGCCTTTAGTTCAGCCATAGTATTTCCTATGCAGCCTTAAGCCAATCCAGCACGGCAAAAGCATCCACGCAATGGGTATCAGCACCGATTTTGCCTGCAAATTCCCGTGAGGTAGGGGCGCCACCGATACATACCTTTACCTGATCTCGCATTCCGTTACTTTTCAGTTTGTCAACAACCTCTTCCATGGTACGCATGGTTGTGGTAAGCAGAGCGGAAAGACCGAGGAAAGGAGCTTGTGTCTCTTTAACCGTGCTGATTATCTTGTCGGCAGATACGTCAACCCCCAGATCAATCACCTCATAACCGGCACCTTTGAGCATGATGGCCACAATATTCTTGCCAATATCATGCAGATCCCCGGCCACCGTGGCAATGACGAATTTTCCCTTGGATTTCACTCCGGCCTTGATCAGATGAGGAGTGAGAAGATCCATGCCTTCCCCCACGGCCTCGGCAGCAGCCAGCATGTCAGGGATAAGATATTCACCGCTTTCAAATTTTTTACCGACCTCTTCCATGGATACCGTCAGTCCATTGATGAGGATATCATCGGCATTAACTCCCTGCCGAAGAGCCTCTTCCACCAGCTCGATTACTGCCGGTTGGCCCTCAAAGCCTTCATCAAAGCCCTCATCTTCGGCCTCAACCCGGCCCTGCACCACATTTATGGCTATTTTTTCAAGTAATTCTTCAGACATTTATCTTTTCTCCTTAAGATTTTTTCAGTTTGGGTAATAACCCCGGTATTTCTTTGAAAATCTGTTCCACAGTAGTTTTCTTCAAATGTTTGACTGGCCTGGCTTCAAGCTCTGTCATATACGATAAAGCTTTTTCCAGGGCCTGATCATCGGCTGTCTTGGATTCAAAGCGATACGGTTCCGAGATCAGTCCGGCCTTGACCGGTTTTCTGGTATGACGGGTAAAGAGTTTATGCGAGGTGGTCATTACTTTACGAACCATCTCCACTGCCTCTTCACCATCTTTGTCTTCAATAACAGCAGGTCGCATGCAATGCTTGGCCTTTCCTATCTGTTCGTTATCCAATACGGCCTGCAATGGACAGAAGGTGTTTGTCCGATCCAGCAGGCCAAAGCCGTAATGGATATATTGAGCACCGCTTGCTGCCATGTAGAGATGGGAAAAGAGTTTTTCAAAAGTGGCCTGCACACCCGGCACCTTGGCGTTGCCCACCCCGGAACTGGAATAACAGGGCAACTTGTACATTCTGGCCATCTGCACGCAATCAATATTGTACTGGTTAAATTCCGGGCAGCCATAAAGATCGTGAAGGTCATCAAGCCTGGCCCGTACCGGTACTGAACCGTACAACACCGGCGCACCTGGTTTAATAAGCTGGGTCAAGGCAATTCCGGTGAGGATCTCGGCATTGATCTGGGCCACCATGCCTGTTTCCTGAATGGGAGCAGAGGAGCCGCCCTGGGGTGAAGAGGAAATTACCAGGGGCAGTCCCTGCTCGACAATAGCAAAGACTTTGTCGGCAGTATCATCCACCAGTTGCAGAGGGCTTTTAAAAACACAGGCTATAAAAGAGAGTAGTGGATTTTCCCGTAGCTTTTCAGGCCCGCCGGCGATAATTTCAGCCATCCGCACTACGTCATTCAGTGCATCAAGGCTGGTGAGCCCGGCCTGGACATGTTTGGTAATGTTGTTAAGACTGGCAAAAAATTTATTGACGTCATGATTATCTTCGTTGATCCCTTCATCCTGGATATTGACCGGCCGGATAAAAAAATCTAGATGCTCCAGCTGCTCGCATAGATGGGCGGCCCGGGCCAACAATTCCGTTGAGCCACGTTTTTCGGTAAACTTTGGCAGTTTTCTACTTAGTGTAGCGTCGTTTACACCCACAAATTCAGAGAATTCGGTATCAAGCCAGACATTGGCTTCCGAGCCGGAGCCGAAATAGACCCGCGGTACTTCAGCGTCAAGTTCCAGACGATTGTCTGGATTACGGGCACCCAGCACCACCCTGGAAGGTGCCATGTTAATGGCGGTCTCTATAAAACCGGCGGGAATGCGCACCCTCCAGCAGGGAGTGCCGCTTTGTTCTTCATAAACACTTTGGGCGCCATGTTTTTCAAAAAGTTCAGCTGCCCGCCGGTTATAGCACCATATGCCGGGGTCTTGCAGGATGGCCAGGGTTGCTGTATGAATCCTGGTCATCTGCTCCAGGTTCAAACGTTCATAGGGTTTAACAATATTTCCTTGTCGAAATGTCATATTTTTTCCTTATTATTTTCGCCAGAAGCGGGAATATTTGCGACAGTGGCGATCGAATCCCAGGATCGCCTCGGCGGTCTTGGCAGCACCAACGAGATCTCGATCAAGTACGCTTAAAATAGCGGCATCAAGTCCGGCCATAATGGCCATATGGAGGAATGCCGTATTAAAGATTTTTCGTTTCGGCAGGCCAAAAGAGACATTGGAAACGGCCATAATGGTTTTCGCCTGGGGAATTGCCTGTTTTATAGCGGTGATCGTTTCCAGGGTGACTTTGCCCTGGCTGACATCGGTAGCCACCGGCAGTACCAGAGGATCAAAGAAGAGATTGCAAAGATCCACCCCGAAATCATTGCAGGCATCGGCAATCTTCATGCAGGCAGCAACCCGTTTTTCAACGGTTTTCGGGATTCCCTCCTCATCCATGGCCAGCCCCACCAGAGGCTGGTCATACTCTTTGGCCAGGGGGATCACATCATTTATATATTTATCCGAGCCTTTTGTGGAGTTGATCATGGCAGGCCTTTCACCGCGCATCTTCAGGCCTGCTTCGAGTACCTTATAGTCGGCACTGTCGATACAGAGAGGAGTGTCTATTTCCTGCTGAATCGTTGTTACGACCCAGGCCATGGCCTCCATTTCATCCTCCTGAGTGCCGCTGCCGGTACCAACGTTAACATCAAGATAATTCGCTCCTGCATCAGCCTGGCTGCGGGCCAGTTCAATGAGGCTTTCCTTATCCTGCTCCTCGATAATTTTTTTAACCGACGGGATAGTGGCGTTTATTTTTTCTGCAATGGTAATCATTATTTTTTACTCCATAATAAAGGGCCGCACCGTCGGAATATTCTCCTTTATCCAAGTCCGAATCTCTTCCGGCAGCACATTTTCCGGTTTACTGTTCAAGATGTCGGTGGCATATGCCGTAGCCCGCTGCCAGGCATCCTTGCTGCCTGCCGACTGCCACTGTTCTCTGGTGTCCCGGTTGGAGAGAGAAGGTTTAAACTGCTCGGTACGCATATATTTCCTGGTATGGCGTGACGAAACAAAATGGCCACCCGGCCCCACCTTTTTGATTTCATCCAGAGCAAGGGTCCGGTCATTAACCTCAATACCTTCCACCGCCCGCATGACCATACCGATTATTTCATTATCCACCACCAGCTTGTCATAGGAGGCTGTCATACAAAATTCCACAAACCCGGCCGCATCATGGATAAAATTTGCACCTGCCAGGGCAACCAGGGTGGAGGTGATTGCTGACTCGTAACCTGCCTGGGCATCAATGGCCTTGGAGTCGGTCATGCCGGCCGTGGCATAAAAGGGAAGTTTATAAAACTGCGCCATCTGAGCAGCGCCGGCGTTCATTAACCCCATCTCCACCGCACCAGCAAGGTATTTCATGTCACGCAGATCGGTAATTGAGGAGATGCAACCATACAGAGCCGGAGCGCCGGGATTGGCAAGCTGAGTCATGATAATACCGGCCAGGGTATCGACATTCTGGATAACCAGGTTCCCGGCCAGAGTGATGGGCGCCGTTGCTCCGCACAGAGGTTCGGCCGGCACAACCACAGGGATATTATTCATGGCCGCCTCGATGGCCAGTTCACCATAGGATTCATCCAGTTTGAACGGACTGATAGGACAGGCGACCATGGATATAAAGGGACGCTCCCGCAGGGCCTGCGGAGAACCGGCTATTTTTTCAGCCATGCGGATTACATTGCGCACCCCCTCCACCGTATAGACACCTCCCATGACATGCTTCCGGGTGCGGTTGAGAGCGGCGCCGAAACGATTGACATCAATGTCTTCAACCGACAGATCACCGGGATAAACATTGAGCATATAAAAATGGATGTTGTCCAGGGTTTCCACCATGCGGGCCATGTTCATGACATCGCGCAACCGGGAACGACGGGTTTCAGTGGATCCCGGCTCTTGAACATTAAGAGCAGTGCCGCCCGTGCCCATATAAACCTTGTTGCCGCCGATATCCAGATCATGGCAACCCGACTCGTCCCGGCCGCAGAGAGTGATTTTTTCAGGGGCGGTTTCCAGAAGAGTTTCAACCAGTTCTTCACTCATCCGGACTATGTTGGTGGCCTCATCAACTTCGCACCCTGCCGCAGCAAAATGTTCAAGCGCAGCCGGATAATTAACCTGCACTCCTACCTCTGCAAAAACCTCCATAGAGGCCTGGTGGATTTTATGTATATCTTCCCGGGTCAGCGGAGTGTATTGTCCTCCGGCTAGCCCTTTACGTACTTTCATTGCTTACTCCTTATACAATCAGTTTAATGTAATGGCGGTACTGCCTCAACCCGGCGGGCTATGCAATCTTTTTTTCCACAACGCCTGCAGGGATTATGTTTACTGTTTTTGGGTAATCCATCTTTTGTTTCAAAAATACCAAAGAGTGCAGAAATCGATTTTCTCGGTGTCATCAGAGATGTGTTGCTGAGTTTTACCCCGACCGCCTTATTATCCAGCAGGGAAAAGAGCTTTTGCTGCTCAGTCACCGGCCAGTCGCAATAGCCAGGTGAAAAGCGTAGACCAACGGAATGATCCTGTCGGCCAACTTCCTTTGCCACGTCATTATGAAAACGATCAGCCAGGCTTTCCACCGCACCGGAACCCAGAGAATCAGCAACATAACCGTGGGCAAGCGCTCCTCCATTCATCAGACTTTCAATTTCTCTATCAATTCGTTGGCCTATGGTGGCAATGAAACCCACCACACTGGTGGCGCCCTGAAAGGCACGAGACATTTTTCGACTCTTGAAAGAGGTTCCACTGTCCAGGGTCACACCTGTTTTTTCAATTTGGGCAATGGAGAACTCTTTCCAGGTTACTCGCGGATTGATGAGTTCCTGTAAACGGTTGTGCTGAATAGTGAGACGTTTTTGGGTAGTACGGGGTAGATTACACTTTTGCCGTCGTCCCAGTAATCGTTCAACAAAATCTTGATTAATGGCTGGCTTATAGGTCAACAGCTGCGTTGGTGTCCGTGAGATGATTATCTGTTCTCGTGGGAAAGTATTTTGCATTGAAGTTTGCATTTTCATGACATGGATCTCCTTAAACAACACAATAAGTCGGCGTGGTTTTGCACTGAATCACTTGTGATTATAGACAGTTATGCTGCTAATTTTAATTTTGAGGGAGGAAAAGAGCGGCGGAAAATTGTTTTCTTCAAAATACTTTTCCTTAAAATAATATGTAACAATAACATTTTGTTAAAAATTTTACAAGCCGTCTCATAGGTACTCAAGGAGTCTGCGCTTCAATTCGCATTCTATTTTGAGTTTAGCCATAAACTCAATGCATTGTAAAATCCGTCGTTGAAGCTGCAACCCTACCTGCGGTCACTTAGGAACGGGAATAAAATAAGTTGAACAAAAATTAATAGGCATTTTTTTCGTATTCAAGACGCGAGGTAGGAGCATAGCGGGCCATGTGATCAACGAGCAACGCAGAAGATGGACAGGTAAGCGCAGACTCCGAAAGGACATTAATTTGTTCAAGTTATTGCGTGTACGGTCCTTAATATGTCATTGGCTGATGAGACGAACCGAACGTAGTCTTCAGGACTGGACATTCTTTAATAAGTGGGTATCTCAAAACTTTCGATTTTCTCTGGAAACACAGCGTTACGTTTCAGTCTTTGTACTCACACGGCTTATGCCTGCAACCGTGGTTGAGCTTTAAAGAAAAGATCGTACACCTCATCGTGTCGCCAAAGACGATGTAACAGTACCGCCAGCTTTCTGGCTTACATCTTCACGTGGTTGTCCGTCCGCATCGAGAGGGATATATACTATAGCGAATGGAATAAGCACGGCGGGGCCGCAGGGAAACTTCGAGTACGCAAGTCTGGAGCACATGTGCCAGCTTGCAGCTTGGATGTATAAGATACGGGATACTAACCCGGTTCAACCGGAAACAGTTCAGTTCACTGGATAAGTGCCTTATCAGAATATATTCAAAAAAAACAGGTGAGTGTAGACTCCGAGAAAATACTCTGTAAGTCACTAATTTACCCTGTGATGGGGTGCGCTGAATCTTATCGGATTAATCGAACGCGTTCCGCCCTGGGACGAAATTGAAGATGGTAAAACATCTCCAGGTAACGGTTGGTTTCATCCCGCTCCAGGTTAGTTGCAAATTTCCAGAAACCGTAGATGCAGGTAAGTGACAACAGTCTCTTGGCATATCGTTTCCATGTATAGCGTTCTTCAACTCTCTGCTGTGCGCCTTCCGATATTTTCTGCCAATAGGTCGGGTCGGTTTTACACTGTTCAAAAAAATCAGCCAGAATCTGTGAGGCCTGTTCTCCATGGTTGGGATCAATATGAAAACCGGAGATATTATTTTCAATAATTTCCAGCGGCCCACCGTAACGTGTGGCAAAGGTGGGTAAACCCGAGACCATGGCCTCGATAACGGTCAGTCCAAAGGCCTCAAAAAAGGCGGGCTGCACAAAAGCTCCCCTGGTATCGGCAATATAGCGGTACAGTTCACCGGAAAGGTTTTTATCCAACCGTATCCCCAGCCACCGTATCTTATCGCCCAGATCATATTGATCAATCAGCTCATGTATACGAATAATCTGGTCCCGTTCTTCACTGTCGGAAGAGTTATCCGGATTGACTGTGCCGCCGATTATGAGCAGGTTGGTCAGGGTCTGCAACTGCTCATTTTCCCCAAACCACTGGACCAGGCCGGCAAGATTTTTAATGTGATCCAAACGGGCCATGGAAAAAATAATCGGCTTGTCCAGATTCCTGAAGACGCCACGGCACTCCCCATTTGCTTCACCATAAATCAACTGCTCCAGTTCTTCATGGAGGCCGTACAGCCTGCGCTCTTCTTCCGTCACGGAAAAATACGTATTTTCATCTGCTCCCGGTGAAACGATATTAAATTTGGGATCATAGACATCGACTCCATGGAGAACCCGCTGCAGGCCGGGCATGGAAAAAGAACCATAGCTTTCGTACTGACCCACCACATCCGCGGAACCTGCAATCTCCTGATACGTTGAGGTGATAATAAAATCTGCCGAGTTCATCCCTATCAGATCAGCAGTGAACTGACAGGAAAAATGATACTGCTCTTCCATGTCCTGCCAGTAAAGGGCCGAGTAGAGGTATTTTGTTTTTTCCAGGGCGTGGGCAATGGTACACTGGGTAACGCCCAGGCTCCTTGCCAACAGATAGGCCACCAGATTCCCATCCGAATAATTACCAATGATCAGGTCAGGACTTCGGCCCAGCCTGGCCAATATTGCCGTTTCCGCCTCCAGGCTGAATCTTTCCAGAAAAGGCCACACCTCAAAGCGCGATATCCAGTGGGGAACGATTGCGGAGTCCTTGTCCCGAAAGGGGATACGAAGAATGTGAACATTGTCGGTTCCGTGCACATGTTCTTCGGATTGGTTGCATGTTGTTTCCCCGGCATCCGGAATCAGGCGGGTAATAATCATTATTTGCGGGCTAATATCCAAGCCCTGATTGTAAAGACGTTTTTTCATTTCTTTTTCAAGGGCACGTACTTGATCCAGAATATAAACGACCTGGCCACCGGTATCGGGAAGCCCCAACACATTATCCTGGCCAAAATAGCCATGCGGAGAGAGAACCGCTATGTTGAATATCATGGGGATTCGGCCAAGGAATTTTTCAAGATTTTGATGATCCGGTGCTTCAAGCAGGTTGGCCAGTAAAAGCATACTTTTTCTGATGCCTGTGATGGTCCTTCCCCAGCCGGGCTCAAAACCCATGCCCCGCAAATCGTTTTCCAGCCCGGGCCATTGCAGCTTGTCAGGCTGCCTGTCGAGGAATTCCAGGCCCAGGTTCAAGGCATGTCGAAGTGCGTTAACATCTGAGATACCGTTATTAATCATAAACTGCTTCCCCTGATATCCATGCACCTTGAGGAAGGAAAATAACAGTTTATCGCCCTGACCCAGATCATGGCCCAGGCGACTGGAAAACTTGCGGTTGAGAAATTCTACTCCATGGCCAATGGAGCGGGTCTGATTCATCTTGGGAAAATCCCTTTCAAAAGGGGCAAAATCAATCTCAAGAACTGCCTCCTGTGAGTGGCCATTGACCAGGCTTTCCTTAAAACTAAGAAATTCAGTAACAGACACTTCCTCAAAGGTCATTGTCTCAAAATGATACCGCAGGTAATGCCAGCGGGCAACGCCCGGCCGAACATCAATATACAACCAGGGATCGTCAACAGCTGCTTCCTGGCACTTTTTTAATACCTGAGCAAGGGGAGAGTGAAAGAGTTCTTTCTGTTGATCCTCTTCACAAAATTCAACAAAGGTATCCCATATCTGGCTGCCAAGGATAAAATTTTTGCCCTGTCCCTGGAAGCTGCGAAAGAGGCTGTAGACAAGATCAGGATGCTGTTCAACCCAATTGCTTAATTCTTGAAACATATTTTTTCTCCCTGGAAAAATTGCTGTCATCTTAATGCATGTAACTATACCTTATCATCAGATGCAACTGTATTGCAAAAGCTCTAACACCGGTAAACTGTAAGTGAGGCCGGCACTCATTTCAGTACCCCCTCGAGGGGTATAAATGCCTTGGTTATACTTGGAACTTATTCATGTTAAAATACTCTCAAATTTTCTTGTTTTTTATTACAGCTTTTCAGAAGTAAGGCACTAACACCGGTGATGAACGGTAAGCCGGCATAAATACCTTGTCAGAATATTTTCTTTGAAAAAAACAGGTAAGCGTAGACTCCGAGAAAATATTCTGTAAGGTACTCATATCTCCTTTTATCATGTGACTCTCCGCATCTCAAAAGGATTTTTTTCCTGCCCTTTGAGCCCCATTTTTGCGGAGGCCAATTACAACGAGGAGCACTGCCACGACAAAAACCCCGGCAAAATAAACACGGGGTGAAATCATATTTTCTGTGAGTTCGTTTCCCATAAAGGAGTAAAGCAGAATACAGGGACAGAGCCCGATACTGGTCGCTTTCATAAATTCTTTCCATGATATGCCGGCTCCGGCTGCCACTGCATTAATCAAGGTAAACGGGATTATAGTTATCAGCTGCAGGCTCATCACGATGATATAGCCATGTTTTTGAATACTATTTTTTATCTGAACACTTCTTGGACTCTTTCCCCATGCGTTTTCAAGAGAAAGGGCCTTCACCAGTAGGTAGACGATATTAGCGTTAATAAGGCATCCGAGATAAGAGAGGAAAAACCCCTTGAAAGGGCCAAAGAGTGCGGATCCGGTTACAATTACCAGTGTGAGAGGTGAAAACAAAGGCACAACTGCCACCATACAGAGATAACTCAACACACCGGAAATCCCCATACCATTCAAAGTAGTTTTCAGTGCGGTCCAGTTCTCAAGAGGATAGGGATCTACTATCTGAAATATACCAAGAACACTCAGAAATGCGAGACATCCCAGGATAATCAGACTTATGCCTCTTTCGATTTTTGAGTTGCTTTTTGCAAACGCCTTGTACCATCCTATTGAAAGCTGTAGGGATCGCAATGTCTGTTTGAAACAAATTATACCTGCATGAAACATAGATCGTACACCAGTAGTACAATATTGAAGAAAATAGAAGTACTGAAATTCATTTTCGAAAACCCCAGAAGTCGGGATGCAGCATTACAAGAAAAGGGATCAGTTCCAGCCTGCCAACAATCATATTAATAATAAAAATAATTTTGGTTAAAACCGACAAGCCTCCAAAGCTTCCCATGGGACCAATTTCTCCGTAACCGGGACCGATATTACCAATAGTGGCGACAGTACCCATCAGCCCGATACCGGCATCACCCTCAATAATGGTAACGAGCAGGCTGGAACCGGTCATTAAGACAAGATAAAAGAGTAAAAAACCAAGCATCTGCCGCCCGATTTCATCCGGTACTGTTTTGTGGTTTATCTTAATCGGTACTATTGCCTGGGGGTGAACAATCTGAACCATCTCCCGCTTAAGATATTTGAAGCCGAACAAGACGCGTATTACCTTAACTCCTCCACCGGCGGATCCTGCGCATCCTCCGACCAGCATAACAGTAAACAAAATCGTCTGGGCAGCAACACTCCACAGAGCAAAGTCAGCAGATGAAAAGCCGGCCGTTGTGATGATGGAGATAATTTGAAAGAGACTGTCGCGAAGCGCGTCAAACGGTTTACCTGAATTATTTATAAGAAGAGTGATACAGAGACTTGCCGAACACAGCAGGATAATGGCAGTGTAAAAGCGAAACTCCTCATTCTTGAATAGAGCCATGGGTTTCTTTCGGAAAAGCATCTGATATTGAAGAGCGAAGTTGCTGCCGGCCAGGAACATAAAGCAGATAATAATCCAGGTAACCTTTGAATTGTCATAACCCATAATGGAGAGCGGATTGGGGGAAAAACCACCTGCGGCCATGGTTGACAGTCCGTTACAGACTGCATCAAAAAGAGGCATATCGGCAAGAACGAGCAGGATTATTTCCAGCAGGGTCAACAAGGCGTAGACCAGCCAGAGGGCTTTTGCAGTATGGGTTATACGCGGCGTCACTTTCTCTTCTGTGGGTCCCGGGGCTTCAGCAAAAAATATCTGGCGGCCCGCCACGGCAAATTGTGGCAGGACGGCCACGAATAAGACGATAATCCCCATTCCACCGAGCCACTGACTGAGGCTGCGCCAGAAAAAGAAATCTTTTGGGTAGAGCGAAAAGTCCATCAGGATAGTAGCACCGGTAGTGGTGATGCCGGACACTGCCTCAAAGTAGGAATCGAGAGGAGACAACCCATAAAACAGATAGGGGATAGCCGCCATGGCTGCGGTGACAATCCATGCTAACGAGACAATCAGCAATCCTTCATTGCGTGTTAGATTGTCAAAATTACGAGAAAAGCCTCCATATTTCTGAAAGAGCAGACCGAGCGCAATGGAAGTAAAAGAACCGGTGACAAAGGGAATGATTGAGTGGAATTCGCGCTCCATAACCGCCACTGCTATGGGTGTCAGCATGATAACACCAAAGGCAACCAGGATAACTCCCAGAGCATTGAAAATATTAGCGGGTTTCATCGGCTGAACAGATCCTTGACGATTTCACTATTCTCTGCCACAGTAAATATTTTCAGTTGGTCACCAGCCTGGAGAAGGGTTTCTCCAGAAGGAATAATCAGTTGTCGTTCCCGTTTGACTATTCCTATGATTGCACGAGCCTCAAATTTAAGATCCCTCACCCTGGTATCCGGAAATGTTTCAGATAAGGTCACACGCAGAACTTCACCCTGCTCCCCTCCCACCAGGGCAAGAATATTTACATCACGAGCCTGTACACGGTTAAGAAGTTCTGTTAAGGCGGACGCTCTGGAGGAAACAGCAGCATCAATACCTACTTGTTCAAAGAGTTGTGCGGTTGCAGTATTGCTCACTCTGGTAATGATTCGCCGCTCTGATCCGAGCTGTTTAATCAGAAGTGAGCAGAGCAGGTTCTTCTCATCGTTATTGGTAATACAGATACTCACATCGGCCTCACTAACCGATTCACGTTCAAGGAGATCCAGATCAGTGCCGTCTCCATGGAGGACAAGGCTTTTTCCGAGATTATCGGCAAGAAAAACACAACGCTCCTCATCCTGTTCGATTATTTTAACCCGGATTCCTGCTTCTTCAAGTTTTCGGGCCAACATGAATCCAATGCTGCCGCCGCCAATAAGAACGGCTGTCCTGATCTGATTAGCGGACTTAAATATACTGGCTGCCAGAATATCCAGAGCCGGACCAAGTCCCATAAAAATGACCTTGTCGTCTTCCTGGATAACAGTTAGACCATTAGGAATAAAAAGTTGCTGATCCCGGGTAATGCCAACAATAAGAACATTTGCAGGGAAGGAACAGTCCATCACCCTGCTGTTTAAAAGTGTGGAATTTTCCTTAATCCGGTATTCAAAAAGTTTTGCCCGGCCATCGGCGAAATATTCCACATCGATGGCTTCAGGTACAGAGACAATACGAAAAACATCCTCGGTTAGCAGCAGTTCCGGCCAGACAACAGTGTCTATGTCATAACGGGTGTGATAGTGTTTCTGTCTTGCGGAAACAAGGTTGCGGTAGAGTTCCATAGTATGGACAAAGCAGATGGTCTCTATATCCTGGATTTTTTTAACAGTCCAACAGGCAACAATATTGGCTTCATCAAGGAGGGAACATGCGATGAACAGGTCACATTTTTCCACATCGGCCTGTTCGAGAGCATCAATATCTGATCCGGTACCGCTGACAAAACTGATATCAAGGGTATTAAATTTTTCAGGCAGCTTTTCCAGATTGTCGATAAGAGTGATACTGTGTCCTTGAGACAGGCTTAAGGTAATCAAATACCCCATATCAGTCGTACCGTATATCAAGAGATTCATGGGTTTGTCCTTTTAGTACAGCCAGATTCATCTGGTCAACAAGTCGCAACGAAGCAGATAAGGGATTTTGTGAAGGCACTTATCTTGTACTCCGAGGGAGTCGCTTGTCTATGTTTTTTCAATATCCATCGTCATACTTAGGGCTCATTCAAAAATAACTTCGTACTCTGAGGCGCAATATAAACATTTAGAAAAACGCTATGCGATTATTTAATCCTCAACGTAGCTCGGCTACGCACCCCAAGGGCATTTCCTGCGGGGC
>JAYEOK010000331.1:0-23543 GCA_034722915.1 Thermodesulfobacteriota bacterium
CCTGGAATTATCAAGCCAATCTCACTGTTCCGACCATTTAAGCCGTAACACAAAACAAACATTACTGCTCCAGATCATACAACATCTAATGCGGACGAGCTATACAGGCTTGCCGGAAAGACACCATAAGTAACAGATTACTTTTATCTGTCGCGTAAACAGTAGATAGCCCGCAAAGCGAACCAGCGAGTACCAGTAAGTAGATTGTGCGTTTTTTCATGATGAATGAGTGAATGAAGGTTTTTTAAAATGAACCTTCATTCACTTTCCACGAAAGCGGTATTTTGTATATCCTTTTGTATCCTTTGGCAATTTTAACCGTTTTACAGGAGATACTCAGTAAGGTTATTCCCTCTCCACAAATTCTTTTACATTTATTAAATCATACTTGAAATATTTTTGACAGAAATCTTTGCAATCTCACAAAATCATTAAACATTACCTTCCTCCTATATATCTACAGTTGCGGTACAATTACCCAGCCCAATAAACAATATATGCGTTTTTAAAACCTTCTGTACATTGTATAAATTATGGGTACAAGTGCCCTTGAAATTGGGCAGGAGGAAGGATTCTCAGACAGGTAAACTATTGACAAACAATGGGGTCAGGTCTTGAAAAGCCACAGAGACTAACCTTTCAAGACCTGACCCCATTATCTTCATTCATTGAACCATTTTGACACCGTACTGCCCGCTTGTTTGTAACCGCCTGTGGATTTCTTAATATTTGAAAGGTTCGGAAACAACTTGCTATGGCCGTCATTTTGCAAATTCTTCACATACTTCAAAAATCCAATATCTATTACTGTTGGATGAAGAGGAACAATTCTATCACCGGTTTTAGTGCTTGTGATGATCGTTCCCGTTGACTTATCAACTTCTGCTTTAATAACGAAACACCAAATACCATTCTTTTTTTCGATATGGTTAATTGGCAATTGGCATAATTCTTCCACCCTTGTGCCATGATAAAGCATTAAAATCGGAACCCAATATCTCCATGAAAATCGCTTTTCAAATTGTTTTTTTGTGTACATATCTGACGAAAAAAACATCGTCAAATCAACTGGGGTGAATGGGTTTCGTTTACTGTGTTGCTTGACAGCTTGTTTCATATCGACAAAAGGATTGTCACCACTCAAATATTGCTCACGTTTATTAGATTTTGCCCAATTGAACATTCCAGTCAACAATTCAGCGTAACTATTATATGTACGTGTCGATATTCGTTTATCCGGTGAAATTTTACCATTTGCAATCATAGCCATGATTTCTTGCATCGACTTGTTCGGATATTTCTTTTTGCAGTTTGCAGGGTACAACTTGAACTTTTCTTCAAATTGCAAGGCATGTTCATTGACAAACATGTGGATCATTGGATTGTCATCTGATATCAAATGTCCAAGAAACTCTTTAATAACATTCAGTTGTCTTGTTTTTCCTGACAAGGTTCGACTGTCAGACTTCCATTGGTTTTTCCTTTTTTTATGATCAATATATTTTATGATAAGTTCTTCCAAAGTAATACTTTCAGGGGCACTTTCCTTTTGACTATTGGGTTGGTCTTTGAAATTATTTGATATTATTCCTGCAAGTTCTTTCCCATACACCTTCAGATCGTTCATTTGATTTTGCTTATTCTGTTCATCCTCTTCAGAAAGAACCTTGCTTACATATTGCAGTGCTTCAAGTTCAAATGGCTTCAACATTACGATAAAATCATTTTTTTCAGCATGATGACCATCTTTCTGTACTGCTTCATACTCTTCCAAAATACGCCTACCAAGAGCCATCATATCATCGTGACGTTCAATGGATGCTTCCATATCCAATAACTTCTTTTCATCTGCCATAACCATTGCCATGTAATTTCGTGATAACAGAATCGCTTCACGATTGTCTGCTGTGTGAAGTGATTTTCGGATAAATTGCTTTTGGATAGTATAGCGTTTGCGGATGCAAGTTGGTATCCGATAATGAAAATACCAGATTTTGTTACGACAATGAAGATATGTAGGAATTTTTGACATAAAAAAACCCATAAGCTGAAATTTGTATCACAGGCAAACTGTGATTTGTATCTCAATTTATGGGCTACTATGTCGAAATGACTTCTAACTAACTGAAATCATTATATAACTGGTGGCGATGCAGGGAATTGAACCCCGGACACTACGGATATGAGCCGTATGCTCTAACCATCTGAGCTACATCGCCATGTGTAAAGAGGAAATTAAATACCTTATTCAGCGTTCGCTGTCAACTTTTTTCCTCTTTGATACAACAAAAAAACGGGCCTCGCAAAGTAGGCCCGTTTTTGTACTTCTATAATTCAGCTGAACTGAACGAAGGGGAAATTACATCATTCCGCCCATGCCGCCCATTCCGCCCATGCCGCCCATTCCACCTGGAGGCATAGCAGGCATTGCATCTCCACCTTCATCAGGAGAATCAGCAATAACACACTCTGTGGTCAGGAGCATACCTGAAACAGAAGCTGCATTCTGCAGTGCAATACGAGTAACCTTAGCAGGATCAATAACACCTACTGCGATCAAGTCTTCATACTCTTCGGAAGCAGCGTTGAAGCCGTTAGCGCCTTCAAGGCCTTTCACGTGCTCAACAACAACAGAACCTTCGCAGCCTGCATTGCTTGCAATCTGACGAACAGGCTCTTCAAGAGCGCGAAGCAGAATCTTTTTACCAAGTTCCTGCTCACCTTCAAGAGTTACAGCATCAAGTGCGGCCAGGCAACGGAGATACGCAACACCGCCACCAGGAACAACACCTTCTTCAACAGCTGCGCGAGTTGCATTCAATGCATCTTCAACGCGGGCCTTTTTCTCTTTCATCTCGATCTCAGTAGCAGCACCAACATTGATCACAGCAACACCGCCGATCAGTTTGGCAAGACGCTCCTGAAGTTTCTCACGATCATAATCAGAAGAGGTGTCTTCGATCTGGGTGCGAATCTGTTTAACCCGTGCTTCAAGGGCTACTTTATCTCCGGCGCCATCAATGATGGTGGTATTGTCTTTGTCGACAACTACACGCTTGGCAGTACCAAGGTCATTAACAGTTACGTTCTCAAGCTTGATGCCGAGATCTTCAGTGATAACCTGTCCACCGGTAAGAATTGCGATATCTTCAAGCATTGCTTTTCTACGATCGCCAAAACCAGGAGCTTTAACAGCTGCGATATTCAAGGTGCCGCGCAGTTTATTGACAACCAGTGTGGCCAGAGCCTCACCATCAACATCTTCAGCAATAATGAACAGTCCCTTACCCATTTTGGCTACAGCTTCGAGCACTGGGAGAAGATCTTTCATATTGGAAACTTTTTTCTCAACAAGAAGAAAGTAAGGATCTTCCATGTTGACTTCCATGCGATCAGCATCAGTCACAAAGTAAGGAGAGAGATAACCGCGATCAAACTGCATACCCTCAACAACGTCCAGTGTGGTATCCATGGATTTGGCTTCTTCAACGGTGATAACACCCTCTTTACCAACTTTGTCCATTGCCTCGGCAATGATATTACCGATAGTCTCGTCACTGTTTGCAGAGATGGTTCCAACCTGAGCAATTTCTGACTGCTCTTTGGTGGGTTTAGCGATGGTCGCAAGCTTAGCTACAATAGCTGCAACAGACGCATCGACTCCACGTTTGATCTCCATGGGATTACCACCGGCGGCAACCAGTCTTACGCCCTCACGGTAGATAGCCTGAGCAAGTACTGTGGCGGTGGTAGTACCGTCACCTGCAACGTCAGAGGTCTTGGAAGCAACTTCGCGTACCATCTGTGCGCCCATGTTCTCGACTTTGTCGGTAAGCTCAACTTCTTTAGCAACAGTCACACCATCTTTGGTGATGGTGGGTGCGCCAAAAGATTTCTCGATCAGGACATTACGTCCTTTGGGACCAAGTGTTACTTTTACTGCATCAGCAAGAGTATTGACACCAGCGAGAATGGACTCGCGGGCCTTTACTCCATATTTTATATCTTTTCCAGCCATAATTTAATTCTCCTCTATCTATGTAAGTGTATTGACAGGTATTGTTTAGGAACGTACAATAAATAACTTGAACAAATTAATGTATTTTTTTCCGTCTTCTGTGTTGCTCGTTGCTCACGTAACCCGTTATGCTCCCGCCTCGCGCCTTGAATACGAAAAAAACTCCTATTAATTTTTGTTCAAGTTATTTATCTCCCGTTCCTTATTATTTCTCAACGATTCCAAGGATGTCATCTTCACGCATGATAAGGAAATCCTCACCATCAAGTCGAACATCGGTTCCACCGTATTTAGAAAAGAGAACCATGTCTCCCTCTTTTACCTGCAGAGCAACACGCTCGCCATTATCAGCAACTTTACCAGGTCCAACTGCTACAACATCACCTTCAGCTGGTTTCTCTTTGGCACTATCAGGAATGATGATACCACCTGCTGTCATTTCCTCTTCTTTCAGTCTCTTGACCAGAAGACGATCATTTAATGGACGGATTTTCATGTACTTCCTCCTGTAAAACGTATTTTTGCTTATAGATGTTCGGGAACCTGCGTCCCATTCATACAAGCTATGATTAATATTTTGGTTAAATACCAGTTGTTATCAAACTGCGCAAAACTATAGGTTTGCTTTTATGAAAATCAAGGGGCGAATGCTAAAAAAACAGCATTCGCCCCAAGCTTCTGATTTTTTTGTGTATTTATTTTGCGCGATCTGCGCGATAGGCGGAAAAGAAACTACCCGACACGAACAATCCACTTAAAAGAATCATCCTGTTTTCCATTTTGAATGGCCTGCAGTTCATCAAAAAGCCGCTGAGATAACTCACCGGTATTTCCGTCTGCCACCACATACTTCTTGTCCTGGTAGCAAAGCTCTCCAATGGGTGCAATCACTGCAGCAGTACCGGAACCAAAGGCTTCCTGCAAACTGCCGTCTTCTATTGCAGTAATCACTTCATCTATGGTGAGCTGTTTTTCCACCACATTCACACCCCAGCTTTGGGCCAGCTGAATAACAGAGTCACGGGTAATGCCACCGAGAATGGATCCGTTAAGGGGCGGAGTGATCAGATCATCACCAATCTTAAAAAAGATATTAGATGTGCCCACTTCTTCAATATATTTACGTTCACAGGCATCAAGCCAGAGCACTTGAGTGTAGCCAGCCTTATGCGCCTCCTCGGCTGCCATAATGGATGCTGCATAATTACCTGCAGTTTTGACATGCCCCACGCCGCCTTTGACAGCACGAACATATTTATCAGTCACCCAGATTTTGGTTGGGTTAAAGCCCTCGGCATAATAGGCACCAACAGGCGACATGATCACAAAGAAATAATACTGCTCGGAAGGCCGCACGCCAAGAGCCGGTTCGACTGCTATCATGGTGGGACGAATATAGAGTGTGGCACCATCACCCATTGGGATCCAGTCCCGATCAAGATATACCAGGGCTTTAATGGCCTTAAGCACCGTATCTACCGGAATTCTTGGCATACACATTCGAAGCGCCGAACTATTCATACGCTCAAGGTTATCTTCGGGGCGAAACATGAAAATCTGCTCATCGTCACCCTTGTAGGCCTTGAGTCCTTCAAAAATTGCCTGACCGTAATGGTACACCATGGCAGCCGGATCCATGCTGAAATTCTTATAGGGACAAATTTCAGCCTCATGCCAGCCCTTCTCCCGATTCCATTTCATGAGAAACATATGATCGGAGAAATGAGCACCAAAGCCAAGATTATCCTGATCCGGTTTGTCCTTACGTTTATCGGAGTCGCATCGACATACCGATATATCTACATCTTTCCACATGACGTGCCTCTTTTTCGGTTATAAGAGTATTTCTCTTTTCTTCAACCGCTGTCCATTATATAGTAGTGACTTATTCCAAAACAACTGGGTCAGTCTGCTTTACAAATTTATCCAAAAAGGAAATAAAGGTACTCAACTCCGTGAAAATTGCAACATTTTCCTGCCCTGCAGCAGGTAGCACAAAAAAGCTCAAGACACTATGAAAGCCCACGCCACGACGCCAGGCAACCCCGGAAACAGCCCGAGTTCCATAAGAATGGGGTATTTTCTTCTGGTCTTTCTCATTTCCATTCTTTTCCTTGGCCGTATCCTCTGGCCATTCTGGTCCATTCTGGTTCTCTCATTTCTCCTCACCAATATTTTCCGTCCGATGTACATGTTTTTTAATAACAAAATGCCGGAAAAGATGGCCTCGATTCTCACATGTCTGCTCATTATTCTCATTGTTTTTATCCCACTCCTCTTTTTTGTGGGGGCACTCTCCAGCGAGGCTCTTGGGCTGTATCACTGGGGGCGCAACACCCAGGTCGGAATGAAATTTCAGCTTTTCATGCAGGACAGCCCTATGATTTTGCAGTTTCAGGACTATCTGCAAGACTTTGGTTTTCATTTTGAACCGGCTCAGATCACTGCCATGTTTTCATACATTGCCAAAATGGCCGGGCTTTTTATTTACAATCAGGCAAGCTCCTGGGCCGCCAATATTCTCCAGTTTCTGTTCCTGTTTTTTATGATGATCCTGACCATTTTTTTCCTTCTCATTGACCAGGACAGGCTGATCAAATTTGTTATTGCGGTCTCTCCCCTGCCGGACGACGAAGACCGATTACTGGTTACAAAATTTCAGGAAATAGCCAATGCTATTCTCAAGGGCAATGGAATTTGCGGCATTATCCAGGGAATACTGGGTGGTGCCGTATTTGCCATCATGGGACTTAGCTCCCCTATCCTCTGGGGTGGTATCATGGCCATCCTTGCCTTTCTTCCCATCTTTGGCATTGGCCTTGTAATGATCCCAACAGCTATTGTTCTCGTGCTGAGCGACAGCGTTGGAGCGGGTATTTTTCTCTTTTGTTTCTATCTCACCCTCTCTTTCACCATAGAGTATCTAGTTAAACCCAAAATGGTTGGAAATGAGGTGCAGATGCATACCCTGCTGGTTTTTCTCGCCATTATCGGTGGCCTCAGCGTATACGGAGTGCTGGGTATTATTTATGGGCCTCTTATTGTCACGGCGTTCCTTACTTTGACGGAAATCTATCTTGCAAAATATGACAACCCGGTTCAACAAAGATAAGTAAAAAAATGAAACAGATAGTGTTACTGGTGGAGACAGAAGTGTTGATTAAATTCACCACCCTGCTCCAGAGCGGAATTTACCTGGAGGGAAAACAAGGCGAGACCATAGGTGGTCTGCTGACCGCTCTGCCCGGATTTACTGAAGAGTATGTCAACCAGAGAGTGCAAACCATTTTTCTCAACGGCTTGCCTGCTGATGATCTTCAACAGCGGCTGTTTGGAACCGAGGCAGTGATTGCTCTCTCTGCAGCCATGCCCGGCCTTGCCGGTGCTATCTTTCGGAAGGATGGCGTGCATGCATCTCTTCGTACTGAGACTGCCCCTAATCTTTCCGAAACAAATCAGGCTGCTCAGCCCATGACAATTCGCCTGAAATTATTCAATATGATTACCATGGAAAGAGGGGCACGAATTCTGGGTGACGGCTGTGTAATTATGGCTTCAGCTCTTGGGAAATTTCTGGCCCGCCGTCCTCCACTTCTTTCAACCATTAAAACAATCACAATAAACGGCAGGGCGACTGATCCCCACACATTAACCAGCCTCCTTCAATCTGAAAAGATGATTCAGCTTACCGTCAAGGAGAGTCATGACAGCTGATGGACTAAAAGACATGCTCGGACGCGTTAGCCTGACACCTGTTGCAAAGGCCAGATCAATTCTCCTGAGAGAACTGGCAGACATCTCCGGGAACACCAGGCAATGTGCGCTTCCTGATGCCCTGGACAGAGTACTCAGCAACAACCTCCTCTCTCCGGAAAATCTCCCCAATCATCCAAGATCCACCATGGATGGTTTTGCGGTACGTGCCGGTGACACCTTTGGAGCGAGCAGTTCCATGCCCTGCTATCTGGAAATCGACGGTGAAGTTGCCATGGGACAGATGCCTGAAGGTGAAGTGCTGCAAGGCAAGTGTTTCCGCATCGCAACCGGCGGCCTCTTGCCCAAAGGCAGTGATGCTGTGGTCATGTTCGAGCATACCATTCCAATTGATGGACAGATGCTTGAGGTTGTGAAAAGTGTTGGAGTTGGCGTCAATATTATCGACTGTGGCGAAGATATAAAAAAAAACAGCCCGGCACTGTCGCAAGGTCATCTCCTGCGTCCTCAGGATTTAGGATTGCTGGCCGGGCTTGGCATTTCCGAAGTAGAGGTGTACAAGAGGCCAAAAGTTGGAATTCTTTCCACAGGTGATGAAATTGTACCCTGGTCTGAGTCCCCACCTCCTGGAAAAATTCGGGATATCAATAACATAACCCTTACCGCCCTCTGTAAACGATTAGGTGCTCAGGTCACAGACTATGGGATAGTCACTGACAGTAAAAATATGTTTTTTTCCACTCTTGAACAGGCCACACAGGAAAACAACGTGGTGCTTTTTTCCGGGGGCAGTTCAGTGGGTATGCGGGATCTCGGGGAACGGGTGATTGAACAAATGGGCAACCCTGGTATTCTCGTTCATGGTGTGGCGTTAAAACCCGGAAAACCAATTATCATCGGCCTGAGCAGTGGAACTGCAATCTTTGGTCTGCCCGGGCATCCGGTGTCGGCCATGGTCTGTTTTGAGCTTTTTGTGGATCCGGCTCTGCGTTTACTTTCAGGTATTCCTGATCCGGAGAATACTTTCAAGGCCACTGTGGATGCAATACTTGATAGAAATATTAATTCGGCTGCCGGCAGGCTCGATCTTGTCCGGGTGCAGCTGCAGGAACAGGAGAACGGCCTGCCATTGGCTGTTCCTGTTCTTGGCAAATCAGGCTCAATATCCACCCTTTCCCGTGCCCATGGCTATTTCTTCATTGATGAAGCATCCCAGGGACTCAATAAAGACACAAAAGTACACGTACAGCTCTTATTATGAATCAGAAAAATATTTATGTAAAAAATATGCCCCTTGGTGAAGCCAGGGAGAAATGGCAGGATGCTCTGCAAAAGATCAACTTCTTTGACAGCGCGAAAGTCAGGGAGCTAGCTGTTGAAGATGCGCTCGACCAGGTAACCGGATCTCCTGTTTTTGCTGCTCACTCTTCCCCTGCCTATAATGCCGCTGCCATGGACGGCATTGCCGTCCACTTTGCAGATCTTGCCGCGGCAAGTGACGCTGCACCTGTTCGTTTAACAGATAAACAATTCGCAGCAGTCAACACCGGCAATTGTCTTCCAAAGGAATTTGACGCGGTGGTGATGATAGAAGATGTGCATTATCTGGGTGAAAATGAAGTGGAACTTGCGATCCCTGCCACGCCCTGGCAGCATGTTCGTACCATTGGTGAAGACATTGTGGCAACTGAATTGATTCTGCCCGTTGGCCATAAAATCCGTCCCATTGACCAGGGTGCCATGCTGGCCACTGGTGTCACAAAGGTACTTGTTAAAGAAGCTCCCCAAGTGCTGGTCATTCCCACCGGATCAGAGCTCATCCAACCCGGAATAACACCAGTTCCCGGCCAGATCATAGAATTTAACTCAAGAATCCTTGCCGGCTATCTTAATAAATGGGGAGCAAAGGCCGCTGGAACAAGCCCTGTATCTGATGATAAAGAAAAACTCCGCACAGCCATCAGCAATGCGGTCAAAAAAAATGACATCCTCATCATCAATGCCGGAGCCTCTGCCGGAACACGTGACTACACATCAACGGTTTTAGCCGAACTAGGTGAGGTAGTGGTTCATGGAGTTGCCATCAAACCCGGCAAGCCGGTTATACTTGCAATCGTTGACAACACCCCGGTGATCGGCCTGCCCGGCTATCCGGTCTCGGCCATCCTCACCATGCGGCTTTTTGTTCATGAAATGATCTATAGCTTCATGGATATGCAGAAGCCACTAGCCCAGTGGACAACAGCCCTTATGTCACGCCCCATACACTCAGCCATGGGAGTGGATGAATTTGTGCGGATCACGCTTGGCCAGGTGGGCGAGGAACTCATGGCAACCCCTGCCGGAAAAGGAGCCGGCGCAGTGATGTCACTTGTTCGTGCCGATGGTATCCTTACGTTACCAGCAGGATCAGAAGGTGTGGGTGCTGGTGAAGAAGTACAAATCGAACTGCTGCGCCCTCTCACAGACGTACAATCCACTCTCGTTGTCATCGGCAGCCACGACAATATCATTGATGTTCTTGCCAATCTGCTGCACAAGGGACGAAAAGCCATACGCATCTCGTCTGCTCACGTTGGTTCCATGGGCGGCATCATGGCTTTGCGACGCGGGGAAGCCCACCTGGCCGGAAGCCATCTCCTGGACGAGGAAAGTGGTGAATACAATATTCCTTTCATCAAACGCTTTCTGGCAGACACAGAATTGCAACTCATCAATCTCTGCTATCGTCAACAGGGGTTGATTGTTGCCCAGGGAAACCCTTTAAAAATCAAAGGGTTTGAAGATGTAGCAAAAAGCAAACTCAGCTTTATCAATCGACAGAACGGGGCCGGCACACGACTGCTCACCGACAAGACACTCAAGGATATGGGCTTGAATCCCTCTGATATCAATGGCTACGAGCATGAAGAATACACCCACATGAGTGTGGCCGCAGCCATCGCCAATGGAAGTGTGGATTGCGGTATGGGTATCCTGGCTGCAGCAAATGCCCTGGGCCTCGCTTTTGTTCCGGTTGCTGAAGAACGTTACGATCTTATTATTCCCAAACAGTTTATGGATGATAAAAAGATACAGGCTCTTCTTGAACTGATTCGCAACAGCGATGAATTTAAGACTCTGGTCAACAGCCTGGGCGGCTACAGCCTGCGTGACTCAGGAAATGTTATATATGAGCAATGACAGCCGCCAGGAAATAATTAATCTCTTCACCTCTTCCACCCTTTCTTTCTTCGAGCAGGGGGGCATGGCTACTCTTCTGCAGAGCCGAAACAAAAATCTCGGTTCACTCCTGAAGGCTGAGCGTGCCCTCCCCTATCTTACCATCCTCTATCGAATGCTTCTTTTTAAACGGGAGTATGAACTCGAACCCCTGTATGACGACATCTACAGATCCATTCAGGCTGTTCTGTCGGTGGAGGGATCAGAGTATGACCAGCATCGGTTTCGTACGGATATGGATCAAATTGCTGATTGGGATCTTGTCAGTTTTCGGATTGAAAGACAGCGTTTACGCGGCTATCGGGATAACAGAAAACGAAAATTTCGTTACCGCTTGAGCGAAGAAAGTAGCCATTTCCTCGAATGGCTGGAGCAGCGTTTTCAGGACGACATTCAACACAGTGCCAACGACACCCGGGATCTTCTGGGCGAGATGCGCGGCAGCCTTGGTGAATTATTACGGCTGCTGCATAATTTCCACCCCGGGCATGACAAGGCCGGAGAAGAGACAGATATTTCCCGTCGTGTTCTCTTTCAGATATTTAAGGCAAATGATCTGTGTCAGGAGATCACCACCGGACTTGCTGATTTTAATGGTCGGCTCCTCTTTTTTCTGGTGAAACGCTATGAAATAGATGAAGTTCGCCAGATGATAAAAGAGGTGGACAGTTATGTGGAAACCTTTTTAAAACAGGCACATGGTTTGTGCCTGGAAATCCTGCCCTTGCTGGAACGTATGCAGCAGGAAAAGAATCTGGCAAAGATGATGCACTGCTACAAAACAATGGAGGAAGAACGTCTGCGCACACCGCATTTACTGCAAACCAGACGAGATGCCGGGCTTGCCACAATTCCCGACCGTCTCCAGGCCTTTTTTGCAGAACAGGGCGGGCTGAATCGTCTCCTGCACCGCATAAACAGTTCCTCTCTTCATGTCTGGCAGAAACTGCGTAGCCACTTGCGGGAACTGGAGCGTAAAAATAACAGGCTGCAGGATATTGGTGCCCGGATTCAGGAGATCGCTCAACTGGATAACAGCCATTGTGTTCCTCTGTTTTTTAATACGTTACTCGCCCAGCCACTTGCAAAATTTGACTCCAACTATTGGGATGCTTACGAAAAAGCCGAGCCGCCTAAACCCAAAAAAAAGATGGTAAAGCAATCCTCTTTTCCCAAACAATTTCTTTCCAGAAAAACACCTGCTGACAAACCAGTACAGTCAATGGATGAAGCCAGGCTGGCGCTTTTGAAAGAATGGCTTGAAAGGATACTTTTTGCAGGCGGAGAGCAAATCGGCCATATTTCCAAGGGAAAGTATGCACGTTTTGCAGACGCCCATAAAGTAATGGAGCTTGCAGAGGCAGGACTTCTGGCAGATGGCAAGCGGCTGGGACGTATACAGTACACGCTTACAACAGAAGAAAATACAGTGGTTCTCAGTATTGATGACTGCACTCTTGGTTGTCCGGAACTGATAGTGACACCCGAAAAAACAGGATGAGAACAAAAGAATCCATGGAAATAGAACTTGCAAAACTCTTAAAACGCAATAGCGAACGGGTGCAGACAGTACTGAATATTCTCCTTGAGAGCCCCTATTTTTATGCCGCCGATGACCATGATCTGTTTCTTTTTCTGCGTCGTTACCGCAGTGAGTTCACTGATTTCTTTAAACAGTTTTATGGCTGGACACTTATCATCGATTCCAAGTGCGCCCGTGCCTACAAAGCAGAATGGTATAATCCGGCAATCACGCCCGGCAACCGTTCACTTTTCAAGTTCAGCAAAAGGGATGAATGTCTCGCCTTCATGATACTTCTTGAATTTTTTGAACAGCAGCTCGAAGAAAACGGTATGACGGTTGAAGACAAAGACAACCTGCGCTTTCATTTTGGCGATCTGCTGGACTACAGCCATAAACGCTTTCAGGAGTTGTTTCCGGAGCAGGAACAACACTACAGTCAGGACTATATCCGGGCCAAAATCTGGAAACCTGTTATGCCGGAACTTGAAAAATACAGATTCCTCACCAAAATCGCCCCCCCTGAAGATCTGCAGGCTTCGGAACAGGATCTTATTTATGAGGCCATGCCCGCACTGTATCATTATAATGGTGCTGCCCTTGCTCGTATGATTCCGGATCTTTCTGTAAATGAAAGTTAGCGAATTATCATATGTTTTGCTAATATTAATTTGTAGCCTTGGTGATTCATTAAAACATATTACTGTGTTCAGGTAAGGAACGGGAATTAAATAACCTGAACATATTTCGCCGCAATTTTTTCGTCAGCGACACTTTAAAAAGCTTTGCATACTCCCTGTATGTAACGGTTTTTAAAGTATTGCTGGCGGAACAAAGGGCAAGAAAGATGTTCAGGTTATTTAATGTACGTTCCTAAATATTCAGGTTGAACATGGAAACACCCCCAACCACTAAATTTACGTGTTCAGGAGATAAAAATGCAAACCTTTACGGCAGTTGTGCACAAAGAAAATGAAATTTATGTTGCTGAATGCCCGGAAATCGGAACAGCCAGTCAGGGAAAAACAATTGAAGATGCAATCAAGAACTTACAGGAAGCCACTGCGTTGTACCTGAAAGAATTCCCTGTCGATCAAATTTTCCGGCCAATTTTGACTACCTTTGAAATCGGCACCCATGCCTGAGTTACCTGGAATTTCCGGTAAGGAAGCGATCAGAATTTTTGAGAAACTTGGTTTTATTGAAGTTCGTCAGAAAGGCAGTCATGTGGTGTTGCGTAGAGGTGACAAAGGCTGTGTAATTCCAAAACACAAAGAACTCGCACTTGGTACTTTGCGCAGTGCTATCAGACAAGCTGGAATAACAGTTGAGACGTTTGTTGCCGCAGGGAAATAAAAGATGCCTGCAACACCCTACCTCATACGCTCCATCCGCCTGATTAACTTCCACAATTTCACAGACGAAACCATAGATCTGAGGGAAGGCGGCCATCTCTTTCTGCTGGGAGATAATGGTTGCGGCAAAACCACCATCCTTGATGCTGTGCACTATGTCCTCACAGCCGGGCTTGCAATGGAATGGAATTCCGCAGCCAGGATGAGTGGCTCAAAACGTTATGGCAGGCGGGTGCAGGGGATCATTCTACGCGACAACCTTGATACCGGCATAATTAACAAAAACGGAGCCATCTGTTATGTGGCCCTTGAAATAATCGGCAGACAGGGCAAACCGCTCACCATTGGTATAGGGATGTCGGCAACAGCCTTGGATGAGCGGATTCGTTTCTGGGGAATTATCCGTGAATGTTCTTTAAGTGATGTTCCTTTTCTCATTGAAGAAGATGGGCGTCTGCGCCCAAGTTCACGCCGCGAGTTTAAGGATCAGCTTGGTAACAGCCGCGGGTTTATCAATAATAAGAAGAGTTACAGAAGGGAAATCAGTGAACGTCTCTTTGGCGGTGAAGAGAGCTACCTGGATATTTGCCGGTTTCTGGCAATGGGCAAGGCCTATCGGGAGATTTCAGCTGGTGCGGCCGATTACCACGCCCTCTTTAAACGTCTGCTCCCGGAACCAAGAACTGCAATATTTTCCCAGATTATCGAGGCACTGCGAACCCTTGACGAATCGCAAACCATTCTCGATGATCTGGATCGCAAACTCAGCTGGCTGACTGTTCTCCATGACATTGTGCAGGATATAGCAGAACAGCGTCAGGCCATGCAGCGCTACGACTGGCTGCTTTGCCGCTTTTCTATCTTACAAATTGAAGATGAACAGCAATTACTGCAACAAAAAAAACTCTCCGGCAAAGAGCAGTTACTCCGGGATCGGACAACACTCACCGGCCTTGAAAAAGCTGACAGAGATTTTGAAGAACGGCTGGACACCTTAAAAGCCAAAGATACCAGTGGACTTGTGCTGCAGGAAAAACGAGTCCAGGCAGATATGGCTGACAAAAAAAGAGTGCTTGTCCAGGAAAAAAAGGCGCTGAAGGCTGAAACCGACACATTACGCAATAGCAAAAAAGAGCTTGCCTCACAACACGACTTGTACCACAAAAGACTGGCCGGATTCCTGCCCGGTCTCACTTCCCGTGCCACGTCCCTGCCGTTTTCAATCTCCACTCTGCAGACAGAGCTTGATCAATTCTCCCGCAATAACGATACGTTTATGCCGGCTGAGTTCAGTATCAATGATGTGACAGAGGAGAGTGATCGCCACCTGCAGGAAGTCAATCAAGCCCTTGTCCGGCACAGGGATCTGGAAAAACAACTGGCAGAACAAGAAAAGCTGCACCAAAAGAATCTGGCTGATCTTGAGAAACAGAGTGAGGTATATCCCGATATCATACACTTTCAGGATTGTCTCCGAGCCATGCAGCAGAACCTCCTCAATCCGAGACCGTTGTACCTTGGTCTTGAATGGGTATCCACGGTAAAGAAAAAAGAACAACACCATATTGAAGAGTGTATTGGCGAAGACGTTCTGGCCACCCTCTTTTTCCGAGACAATGAGTACGCGCAGGCAAGAAAAATTGCAGTCCATTATCCCGGTGTCCGCATCAGCCGGGAAAAACGAATGGCTGCAAGCCTGCCGGACTGGATGCGCCTTGTCTTTGATGTGCAGCATTCCGATCCCGATTGTCTTCGTTGTCTGGCAACAGAAATGGAAAGCGATGGATTACAGCCACAGGTATCCCTTGTTGATGGTGAAGCATTCCTTGCGTTTCGTGGGCATGAACGCGCCTTTTATGGTTATCCGGCCCGGCTTATTGGCGGAGAGAGCAGAAAAAAGGCACTGGCTGTTGATATCCGGACAATCAAAGAGGAGTTAAAGAAACTTGGCAGCGAGAGGCGCGCACTTCTACGTGAAATCAAAGCAGAAATCCAAAATCTGGAAAATCTTACCAACTTTAAATCCTTCCTCCATGACACTATCTCCGGCTTACAGACTATTTCTGCAAATGGCCGGGAAGCCCTGCAGAACAGAAACCACAGGCAGGAACTTTTTGTCCGGCAGCAAAGCAGAACAGATACGTCCCGGCAGGAGCTTGCAAGCCTCAGCACGAGACAAAAAGAACTGGCTGCACGTATTGCGGGAGAAGGACTTGCCAACCTGGATCGGCGTATAAAAAAACTTAAAAAAGAAAAAGAGACTAACCAGGCCGCAATCAGAGAACTCAATCAAAAAATTGGCGGTGATGAACGTGATCTTGGCCAGCTGAACGTTCGACTTGAACGATTGGCTGTAGAACTGCAACAGAAGACACAACAAAAAGCAGAGACAGAAGAAAGACTGCGCCAAATTCTGCCGGATGTGGAAGACATTGCCCATTATGTATTAAAATCCAGAAAAGGTCAGCAGTTTAAAAGTCATGAAGCCATAGAAAAAGAAAAAACCAACAGTACAGTTGCAGCAAGAACCGGGGCAAATTTGATAAGAGAAAAAGTAAATGATCCGGAATTTGGCGGAGCATTTCGTTTCAGTTACCAGGAGGAGGAGAACGAGCTCAGAGATTTTCGGGAACAGGTGCTTCCCATCATCCTTGAACAGCAACGCACAGCCCTGGATGAGCAGAAAGAAGTAATCAACGAGCGTACCAGAAAGTTGTTCAAACAGATCATCATGACAGATTTGCTTGATTATCTACGGGGCCACGTGGGAGAGCTGGATCGGATGATCCGCCGCATCAACGCACGGCTTGGAGAACGATCGTTTGGCGGTCAGCGCTATCGTTTTCGTCTGCGTCCATTGGATCAGTATAAACGTTTAATCAGGATCATTAAGAAAATCAGCTCCTTTGATCCTGCTGCCGAAAAAGAGCTGGAAACCTTTTTTGCAGACCATCGTGATGCCATTATTTCCACTGAAACCGGTTCCATCCCGGAAGAGCTGGATTATCGAAACTGGTATAAATATGAGCTGGAAGTCTCCACCATTGGCGACCAGGGAGTGGTCATGGACAGGCGCACAAAAAGCATCGGCTCCGGCGGAGAACAGGCAGTGCCAAATTATCTGCTGATTCTGACCATTGCCCACTTCCTTTACCAGGGGAAAAAAATACGTCTCCATACCCTCCTTTTTGATGAAGCCTTTTATGGAATCGATGCGGGCAGGCGCGACCAACTTCTTGGTTTTGCGACTGACCTTGGATTGCAGCTCTTTATTGCCTCGCCGGATCAGGACGGAGTACGCCGGGAAGTCAAACATTCCACAACATTACTGGTTAAAAAAGACACAAACTTTGATATCCACCTGTACCCCTTTCACTGGCAAAATCCAGCCAATCAGCAGGTTGGTCTGTTTGATCAGGAAAAACCTGTAAAACCGGTTGCTTTTGACGAGGAACTCTGATGGTGTTTATGGAGGTTGTTTTTCGTAAAATTGCCAGACGCTATGAACTGAAAGGTTCCTTAAGCGGTACCATGAAGCTTGGGCAGCACCTTGACAGTGACGAACTCTCGACCCTTGCTAATTTCTTTGGCCTGGATCCTTTGCGGGTGAACTCTAAAGAGGAGGTACGGCTCTATTTCACAGATCTTTTGCGTAACGGATCCGAAGCGCAATGGCTGATAAAAATCGGGGATGCTCTCGGGTATCCCCTTGAACAGAAAAAGAAAAGCAGCAGCAACTCTGAATCTCTAAAAACTATTCTAGCCAGCCTCTTACTCGCCTATCCTGATTTGCAGAACCTCATTGCGGCTCTTAGGAAAAACCCTAATCAACTGCGTACCATGCTTAAGGGAAACAGCCGGGAGAGTGTAAAAAAAATATGTTTCACAACAGCTGAAATTGTCACTTTTCTGACTGCAAACAAAAAAGTAATCACCGTGTCAGACCTGGGGGCAAAATTTTATAATAATTCAAAAGCATTGCGGCAAGGAGAATTGCACACCTTGCTTGTCAGCTGGCTGGCACTTTGCCGCTCGGGATCAGATTATACCAATGACGCCGCACTCTTTGCTGAATACCATGTAATCCATGATCGCTTAACCGTGAACGCTGTTCTCTATGGCCCGGTGATTTATGAGAAAAATGGAATACAATATGATTGGATAGATCAATTATACAGAGCAGGTGAAGCCGCAACCATTGGCTGGTCCAATATACAAAATATTGAAAAGATCTCTTTCAAAGACGGGCATATTAATGCGCCGGATCTGATCACCTGCGAAAACGAAGCACCCCTCACAAACCTGATACAACAAAAGACAAACAGCTGTCTCCTTTTTACCAGCGGCTTTCCATCAAGTGCTGTACAAAAGCTCTATCAATTACTGTCACCACAGGCCGCAAACTGCTACCACTGGGGTGACAGTGACCCTGCCGGCCTGCGCATCGCTGCGATCATGTATGCTCTGCACCCTTTACAGCTCTATCGCTGTGACTTGGCAACCTTGCGTCAACTTCACAAACACCTTCTGCCACTTACGCAAAAGCAGAAAAATACATGTCTGAATATATTAGCCACCCAGCCGGATTTTCCATTCAGGGAAGAATTGTTGTTTTGTGTTGAGAATGGCTGGCTGGAGCAGGAGAGCTGGCGAGTGGGTTAAGTGTTAAGCAGTAGCCATCTGCATACTGTAAGTATAGCAAACAAAAATAAAAAATATCTTCCAGATTCGTTAACACCATACTATTATTGGCAAAAATGAAAATCCCCATGCTATTAAATTTGGCAAGACCCCTTGGGATATCCACAAATACGGCACTTCGGATGAAGCACAAACTACAACATGTGATGAAAATTCTTCTTGCTCTTTTCACAGAAAAATTTATATATTATTGGAATTATTATTTTTACTATCAACCCATCCTGAGGAGACACCATGGCTGATAAAATTTTTCGCGTAAACATGACAAACCTTTCCACTTCCATTGAAGACGTTCCTGCTGAATGGGCAGGTCACGGTGGCCGCGGTCTCACTTCCACCATTGTAGCAGCTGAAGTTCCTCCCACCTGTCATCCTCTTGGGCCCAATAATAAACTGATTTTTGCACCAGGCCTTTTGTCCGGTACTGTTGCTGCCAACTCAGGCCGCCTTTCAGCTGGCGCCAAGAGCCCGCTCACAGGCACCATCAAGGAATCGAACTCAGGTGGTACATCTGCCCAGAGACTAGCGAAAATAGGCTGCAAAGCTCTCATCATTGAAGGACAGCCTGAAAACGACAGCTGGTATTCCTTACTCCTCACGCCTGATGGGGTGACAATTACCACAGAAGAAGAGTTGATCGGCAAGGGAAACTTTGCCGTGGTGGAGACCGTTGAAAAACGATTCTCTGATAAAATCGGCGTTCTTTCCATTGGCCAGAGCGGCGAGATGCAGATGACTGCAGCCAATATTTCTGTGAAAGACCCTGACAGCCATGTCCGATCTCTTGGACGCGGTGGTCTCGGAGCTGTAATGGGCTCCAAAAAGATCAAATTTATCGCACTCGATGCCGGGGGTGGCAAAGTTGAAATCGCTGACATGGATGCATTTAGAGCTGCCAACAAGACATTTGCCAAGGCCCTGGTTACTCATCCTGTGAGTCAAGCCCTTGCAACCTATGGCTCCAATGTTCTGGTCAACATCATCAATGAAGCGGGTGGACTGCCCACCAAAAACTTCACGACCGGACAATTTGAGGGGCACGAGCAGATTTCGGGTGAAACCATGCATGACCTCATTGTTGAACGTGGCGGAAAACCCAAACATGGTTGCCACACAGGCTGCGTCATTCAGTGTTCACAAATTTACAATGATCTCAAGGGCAATTACCTCACATCCGGTTTTGAATATGAGTCTATCTGGGCCATGGGTGCTGACTGTACCATTGACAATCTGGACAAGATTGCTGAAATGGATCACATAATGGATGATATTGGAATTGATTCCATTGAAACTGCCGTGGCCTTTGGTGTGGCCATGGAAGGAGGCATACTGAAATTTGGTGACGCTGACGAAATGATTCGCATCATGAAAGAAGATATTGCAAAGGGAACAGCCCTTGGCCGGGTGATTGGTAATGGTGCTGCCAGCGTTGGCAGGACATACGGTGTAATCAGGGTACCTGTTGTAAAAAACCAGGCCATCCCGGCTTACGATCCCCGTGCCATCAAAGGAATCGGCATCACCTATGCCACCTCCACTCAAGGCGCCGATCATACCATGGGCTATACCATTGCCACGGAAATTTTAGGTGTTGGTGGATCTGCAGATCCTCTTTCTAAAGAGGGACAGGTTGAACTTTCCAGAAACCTGCAGATTGCAACAGCAGCCATTGATTCCACCGGCATGTGTCTCTTCATCGCCTTTGCAGCACTTGATGATGGCGCCTGCCTTCCTGCGCTGATAGATATGATTAATGCCCGTTATGGTGTCGCCCTCACAGCTGATGATGTGACAAACCTTGGTATGTCCATCCTGAAAACCGAGCATGAATTCAACCTTGCTGCAGGTTTCACCAACCTGGATGACAGACTGCCTGAATTCTTTGAGCTGGAGCCTGTTGCCCCTCACAACGCTGTGTGGGATTTCACTGGCGAAGAAATCGATACCTTCTGGGACTTCTGATTCTCCGTGCAGGTTCAAGTCAAGCTCTTTGCCTTCTTTCGTGAGGGCCGTTTCATCAAGGAGGACAAAGAGCTTCCCACAGGCACCACCGCAGGACAGGTGGTAGATGATCTGAATATCGACCGGGAAGAGGTTGGTGTGCTGATGCTCAACTCACGACACTGCAAATTTGAAACCGTACTTCAGGAAGGTGATATTTATGCTATTTTCCCGGTAATCGGTGGTGGTTGACACGAAAGTAATCCTCAGTTTTCTTAGTAAACATGCACAGGGGAAGTGTATTGGTCTGGTTGAATTACAAAAGGCAGCCGGAACCTTTGACTGTCCCCTGCGCGACATTGAAACAATCGCCCTGAGTCATTCCATTCTCCCTGCACGCTTTCAACGTAACGGGCTTAGTTGCAGTGATCAGCTCAAACTCTTCCGGAGCAAAGTGGCAATCATCGGCTGCGGCGGCCTTGGCGGCAGAACCGCTGAACTCCTGGCCAGAACAGGCGTTGGCCACCTCATCCTCACCGATCCTGACGTCTTTTCCGAATCAAATCTGAACCGCCAGATTTTCTGCACCACTGAAACCCTTGGCTGCAATAAGGTTGACATTGTGGGTCGTGAGTTACAAAAGATCAATCCCGTACTGCAAACTGACCTTCATGTCAGCCCGTTGAATACGCTTTCCATCAATGGAGCTGATATTGTAATTGATGCGCTCGATTCAGCAACAGCCAGAAAAAAACTATCCGCACTCTGCCGGAAACATTCCATTCCCATGATTCATGGTGCGGTAAAAAAATGGTGCGGACAGGTCGGTATTGAACAATCAGCAAACGGCCTTATCGACACACTCTACCATCAAACAACAGAAAACACTCTGCCGCCCCATGTACTCCCTGTGACAGCCTCCCTTGTCGCCTCTCTCCAGGCAACGGAAGCCTGTAAACTGATCCTGGAAACCGGCTCGCCATTACGTGACGGATGGCTGCAATGCGACCTCCTCTACAGTGACTATGAAAGAATCAAAACAGGAATCTGCTGATGAATGAATACATCCTGACCAGCCTGCTTGTTCAGCTCGGACTACAGAAAAACATTGCTGAAATTTCCGCAATGACTCTCATCGTACTGGGAATTCTCACTCTGGCTCTATTGGCCACCTGGCTTGTGCGCCGAACTGTGCTGCCACTCGTGGTCAACATTATCCACAAAAATCGCCTGCACTGGGATGACCCCCTCATTGAGTTCAAATTTTTCCACAAACTCAGCTGGTTCGTGCCCCTGTCGGTTATCCATATTTCTCAGGATCTTCTCCTTCAGGACAACTCCACACTTTCCATATTTTTATCCCGAATGCTCCTGGCAGGAGTTGTAATTGTTGCCACCTTCAGCATCAGCGCCCTGCTCAGTTCAATCAATCCTATTTACACTAAAGTCTCCAAACGACATAGCAGCTCCATCCGCGGTTACACTGACGCAGCGCGTATTGTTTCCTATCTGTTCTGCGGCATCTTTCTCATTGCAATCTTCACTGGCCGCTCTCCATGGGGCCTGCTCAGCCTGCTTGGTGGACTGACCGCTATATTTCTTTTAGTTTTCAAAGATACGCTGCTGGGATTTGTGGCTAATATCCAACTCTCCACAACGGATATGGTTCGCATTGGAGACTGGATTGAGATGAAACAGTACGGAGCAGACGGTGATGTCATAGATATCTCCATCCACTGTGTCCGAGTTCAGAACTGGGATAAAACCATTACCACCATCCCCACCTACGCACTCATCGCCAATTCATTTAAAAACTGGCGGGGAATGTCTGAATCCGGAGGCAGAAGGATTAAACGTGCCATCAACATCGATCTCAGCACAATTCATTTCATGTCCGGAAAAGAAATCGAAGAACTGGAAAAAATCAAAATCCTTGAACGCTATCTCCGGCCCAAACAGAAAGAAATCGAAGCCTACAACATACGCCACGAGATGAACGATGATGTTGTCATGAACGGCAGATCCCAGACTAATATCGGTATTTTCAGGGCCTACGTTCAGGAATATCTGCATCAGCACCCGCAAATCCACCCCAATATGACCTTCCTTGTCCGCCAGCTCACACCCACTGAAACCGGCCTGCCGCTGGAAATTTATGTTTTCAGTAAAGATCAGGTGTGGGCTCACTATGAAGCGATCCAGGCTGATATCTTTGACCACCTCCTGGCTGCTCTTCCCTACTTCGGGCTTCGTGTTTTCCAGAACCCAAGCAGTTTTGATTTTCGCACTGTTCTTGACCGGGATATGGCAAATTAAAAAGCCAATGTTGACACGGACTGTGAATCGAGGTGATTAAACGCCTGGCTAAACTTGCACACCATACACCGCAAATCTACTCACCCTCGTCATATAGGGGGGGGGAACAAGTGTAAAGGAAAAGCCTGGCATAACAAAAAAAAGATGGGAAAATCAATGGGGGTGCAGGAACAATCGGGGGGGGGGAGAGGCAGCACCTGAAGGGCCCTTTGTGGAATAAATTATTTAAAGGGCCTTTCAGGAGGAAGAGAGACGATTATTTTCCATAGTTCTCGAAGGTATGCCCCTCAGAGTCGAAAATGTGCTGGCATTCAGGACACTTAACTACAGGCGACGCACACGCAGCTAGTCCCAGAGCCATAATCAACAAGACTGTCCAGATTTTAAATTTTTTCATTTTGTACTCCTCTCGGTGAACATTTCACATTGAGTTGTAAATTAACACCCCACAGGTAAGCACCCTGAAGAGCCAGGGTACTCTTTTCAGTACCCCCTCGAGGGGTATAAACTCTGACTTCGAAAGAGTTTATAAGGTATTAACCCGGTTCAACCGGAAACAATTCAGTTCACTGGATAAGTGCCTTATCAGAATATGTTCAAAAAAAACAAGAAAATATTCTGTAAGGCACTAACACCGGTGATGAACGGTAAGCCGGCATAAGTACCTTCACCAAATTCTTTTCAAAAAAACACGAAAAGAATTTATAAGGTACTAAAAGTCAATTTACAACAGGCTAGTTTATCGGTCATGATA
>JAYEOK010000332.1:0-6663 GCA_034722915.1 Thermodesulfobacteriota bacterium
CGATGTCTCTCTTGCGTGCTTTCACGATAGCTTTAATCTGGTTGGACATGGGGTCCTCCTTGTAAGTGGTTAATATCCTTACAAAAAGGAAAAATCCCTATCTCATTGATATGTCAAGGAAAATTTTAAATTTAATAAAATATTTACGAAACCAAATTTAGCAAACGCTGCTATTGCAGGGTTTCAGGTGGCTCCGGGAATTGCTGATGTCTCAATAATATCATCAGTCAAGCGAACAGTTGCGTTACTATTATTTCCACTTCTGTATTCATATGTTTTTCCTGTTAAAAAAAACAAGGTTCGCGCAACTATATAATTAATTACCCCCCCTAACCGGTTATTATTATTTCCATTAAGCCTTGAGAGCATGTCAACGAGAAAAACTTCTTTATCGCTTATCATGCTTATGCCAATCGATTCTATTAATAGACTAACATTTGAATCAACATATATGTCATCTTCGATGTCACCAATTATATCTATTTTTTTCCTCAAAGCATCAATGGATACATTATCTGCGAATATGCTTAGCAATACAGTGTCAATATAAAAATGAGGATCATTTACGTTATATTTTTTCAATACTATATCGAGGACAGTATCAGGATCCTTGTCATAAATAACAACAATCCTCTTCATCGCATATTTATAGAAAAATGAGTCCGTTGAAGCATTGCCAGCCAATACATACAGCGATTTTGGGTTCAAATGAATCAACAAAAAAAACAAAATCACACATCCAACCGTCCCAGCTAAATAAATGTATGTTTTTCTAATATATCTTGAGTCGAGTTTCATCAGTACGACGCTTGTTTAATGTTTAAAATCCGGGGACCCAATACCATTAAGCAGTTACCTATGAAAGAAACGGTATCCTGTTTCCGGATTCTTGACCCTTTTATTAATGCCCTCTCAATGACCTAGTAACTTATCTCTTGATTTTATAATAAATTCCTCAAGAAAAAAGCTGTTATCATTTTTTTCATACTTAAATTCATAATAAAGTGAATTAGCTAAGACACCCATACGAAAAAACTTTAATTTCCATTCTTTTTTTATTTTATCATCAATATCATCACGATTTTTTAAGTCCATCAAAAAATATACATATACAACTAAAGAAACGACAGTAGTTACAAGAATAGATAGTATCAATATTGGCTCAAAAATAAATTGCAATAAAAACCCAAAGTTAAAGTCCAGCGCAAAGGCCACTTCACATAATTTCCCTAAAACCAAGCAGCAAAACACTATAGCCAACATTAACATGGCGAATAATGGCATGTTGCTACAAAAAAAAAGAAAAAAAGGCCGTGACATATTTTCCCCTTCTATCACAATTATTGCAATGGTGTGTTTGTTAATCTTTTACCATCAGATTCACAACATTCTGGGAAATCCGGGGACACAATACCCTTAACCCAACTTTGTGGGTTTAAAACGGCATGTCCCATAATTACAATTAGTTACGACATGCGTCGCTGAAAGTTTGGCACTACATTTGTCATTTTGTCACCATAGTTGTTTTGACAATATTTCCAGGGTGGTGTTTTATATTTAATAGTGAGTAGATTTTCTGTTGCTCAGAGTTGGGCTGAACACTTTTTCTAACATGCACTGTTGTTCCGTTCTTGCATTGCATTGACACTGTAGCTCTATTATGTGGCAACAAAATATTTCGCAATGTTGTCCAGGAATCCCTAATTCCTGTCTGTTTAAGGCGTATTCTAATAACATGAACAAGGTGATATGCCAGCACGCAGATAAAAAGATGTCCCGATACACGCTCTGCCAACTGATGGTGAACTGGTCTCAAGCCGAGTTCAGATTTCAGTGAACGAAATACGGCCTCAAGATCAGTTAACATAGTATAAGTCGTCCATAGTGTTGATTCATCCCAACCAGAGTGACTTGTTCGTAAACAATATACTCCGGGATATGTATCTGTTGTCTCTGGAGCAGGTTTACGTTTCCAGCTTACCTTATCGGCATTATTGTTTTTTTCATTTTTGGTAACGGTTACAGTATAGAGCTTGGCTGCTTTTGAAAATTGTTGTTTTAATCGTCCGATTTTATGAATCACTTTGTCATAATTTTTTAGTCGGTTCCTGATGGTAAGCCCATCATCCAGGTATTGGAGGGCATCTTCAAAGCGAGTTGAAAAAAGCTGCTGAATGGATCGTTCTTTTTTTTCTCGTTGGCTGGAATGGCAGTAGAGCAGTGTTTCATTGTTTTCTTCATCAATTACTTTCTGCACTTTAACTGTACATTCTGGATTTTGCTTAACTACGACTGATTGTGATTCATCAAATTCACGATGCTTTTTTCTGCTGACCACCAGGTAATGATAATTATGCTTTTTGAGCCAGGTAATATTCTCATCTGTTGCGATACCAGCATCCATAATCACTGTGGTTTTTTGATCTTCGTGGGTAGCGTTTTTTTGAAGATCACGGATTATTTCAGATAATGTATGAGGTTCACTCACGTTACCCTCATATACCCGACTACATTTAGGAAAACCGCTACTGTCAAGGACAAGCGCTAACGTCACCAAGGGGCAATCTGTACGTTTTTCTTTGGAATGTCCCCGTTTTGCTAACGCATTACCGAGACATTGACCTTCAAACTAGGTATTTGTGAGGTCGTATAGCGTTATTGTATTCTGTAAAGAGAAGATACTCCGTTCTTTTTGATAAAGATGTTTTTCAATGGCTGATTTGTTTTTAAGCAATTGATCTGCAATTGGATATATTTTGTGTAAACTGAGTTTTTGAAAATCATAATCAATCAATTCACCAAGACCAGTTTGATCCTGAAGCCACCGATGTGTTTCACGTTCACTGGCCGGGTGGCAGGCACGACCAACGATAGCACCGATTGCCAAGGCAACCTTGGGTGGAGAAAAGCCTAAATCTGCTAACTTTTTATCAAGCTCAAGGAAACGCAAGGCCTCCAGAGTGACATGTTCGCAGCCAATGCTGCGAGGATTATAGATATTGAGAGTATCAATGTCTACTGTGCGGTAATCTTTGTCAATTTTTTTCTCATCGTCCTGTTTTGCTGTAAGTATTTGCTGTGCATAATTACGTGCTGATTTGTCAATACTGATATCAATTGTTAAAAAAGACTGTTGTCCGGTTAGTATTTCCTGAATTCTATTCGTCAGAATTGGCCAGTGCTCCTTTGGAAGCGAGAAATCAATACCAAGATTTAATAAAGTGAGTTGGCGAACCGTGGATCCGATCCGCTGAGATTCAACAATCCGGTAGGTATAATAATGGCCCCCGGATTTTTTCTGTTGGCATTGAGTTTTTCGTATAAACATGCAAGCAGGATTACATAATAATACCACTTCGTCAATGCCTTGACGGCATTCCTTGGCACTACAGGGAACGCTGGGTTTGATAACTGGCTTGAATTACGGGATATATATTTTCAAGACTCATCAAAATACAGCGTTACAGAGGAGTTTGGGAATGAATCCCACAAACTTGGGTTAAGCAGTTATCTGTGAAAGAAACGGTATCCTGTCCCCGGATTCCCCACACCGTCGATTCCCGGTGCTCCTTTATTGGCATGAACAAGATGGAAGGCATGGCTCAGAATGTCTGCCCGATACACCGTGTATTTCCGGTGAGCCAGTGTCGGTCAGAAAAAACACGAATCTAAATTGAATAAAGGGTTAGAAATGTATTTGGGGTGGATTATTGGGCTGTAAGATTTGCGGAAAAATTCCAGGGCATCCATTCCGAGGGGATGGTTTTGACCTGTTCAGCATGATCTTGCAGTGCCTTGAGGTAGTCAAAGGGGCTGGTTCCTGCTTGCTCGCAAGTGTAGATGAGGCTCATAAACATGTCGCCAACAGCGGCTCCATGTTCAGATTTATAAAAGAGAGAATTTTTTCTGTGCAGTATAGCCTTTTTCAGAGCACGTTCACAAATATTATTATCAAGAGGGGCACCTGGGATTCTCAGAAAGGCTGTCAGCTCCTCCCAATGATTAAGCATATAATAAATGGCATCGCCCAGGCTTGAATTTGGTTCCACATTTTTTTGTTCAATTTGTCCATCCAGCCATAATTCAAGCTCTTCCATTAATTCTGCGCTGTTTTCCTGATGATATCGCAACCGTTGCTCTGGTGTCATGTCCTGTTCTTTGGTCTCAGCATCAAAATAATAGACCTCTGCCAGAATATTGATGACAAATTGGCATTCTTCCGGAAAATTCACCACCGCATCGACAAAGTGACGCCTTGCGTGGACGAGGCAAAACGCAAGAATGGTATCAAATTCGTTGGGTGTATTCCTGCTTAAAGCATCGCACATTTGCAATGGGGTTTGCAACGTTGTATCCCTTTTGGCCAACACCTTGTTCAGGTTCTCACCGGCATGTTTACGACCAGAAAGAAACAGGACTATTTTTCTACCATCCATAATGGAGACAATGCCGGTGGTATACATACCTTTGCGGGCAGGGAAATCCTGTTTGTTTTCTTTTATCAGGCTCTGGATTTTTATTGTAGTATCGTCATTATGGAAAATATCACCCTGAGCAGCCAGTTCTACCATCTTTTTATATGCTGGCTTGAAGCAATCAACCGACCTGTTGATAATATCCCACTGGGTTGAAGATGGCAATGGGATCCCCAGGTTGGCCTGAAGCCCTTGTATTCGGTTGAATGGCAACCCACTTCCATATTTGAGCAGGGCAATCATTGCCACCGTTGCGGTATCATACTTTTTGTTACCTGCCTTTTTCGGTAATGGTGCAGTGAATATTTTTCCACACAGATCACAGCGCAGTTTTTCGAGCTTGTAAACAGTTGCACGTAAAGGAGCACTTCCCGTGACACGAATCACGACCCCTGACTCACTGTTTTTATACAATTTGCCATCTGTACACTCTGGACAGGAATCACCGACCTTGAGTTCGGGATGCTCTATCTCAATCTGATCAGCACCGGTGTATTTATCAACTCCATTTTTGCCTTTATTGCTTCCCTGTCTCTTCTTGCCATCCTTATCTTCTGTGGCAGTTGATTGCTGATCGTTTTGCTCGTTATCTGTGCTGTTGTCCTTTTTGTCGTTGCCACTCAGGACATTTGCCTTTTTCTCGGTCTTTGCGCCAAACACCATTCTGAGCAGTTTCTTGACAGAGGACGCCTTGTCGTCAACTGCCTGACTCAACACAGCGATACACTCGGCCATTCCTTTGATAAGTGCAATATCGTTTTCTTGAAGGCTGCCACTTTCAGCCCGTTTGAGCAACTCATCAAGCTGATCCATGTCGAGATTGATCTTTTTGCCCCGCTTTTTGCGCCGTTTGAGTTTCCGTTTCACAGACATAATTTGTCCCTGAATCTGGAATCAAGGGGGAGACCGTAAATATCCTTGATTGAAGTGAGCTGTTTATGGCTTTTATTATATTTGCCACGGCCCTTGGTTTGGCCAAGATAATGCCAGTTCGAGGCCTTATAACAGGTGCCAGCAAAACGTTCTGTGTCCACGAAGGTTTCCATCCAGTAAATGGGGTGATTATACACAACCTCCCAGTCTGAAGATATCCGGCGGGCGCATTTTGAAAGCAGGTGGCTGGCTAGAAATCTCACCTGAATCCAAGGCAGAATAAGAAAACGGGTGTTATAGGCCAATAAATGTCGGTTGTTGTCCCGTTGTTCTTTGGACCAACCAATGAAAACATCTCGGACATTAAGTGCAAAGGCAGCCGATGAAAAAGCCAGGCAGGCCACGGGACGTTGCTCACAAAAAACTATATATTTTAAATGTTCCCCCACCGGCTGAGCATAGTTCAAGTAATGATACTGCTCGATGAGGCTGTTGAACAGTTTCTCGTCTGGTGTACGCCGCACCTGCTCAAAATGGAGGCATGAGCGGACTCTCTTTAAGGGGACATTAATGAGAGTTGTATCTATCTCAACCGGTTCCGGTCGTTTACGTCGATATTGTCCGATTATGCGTTTTGGAGGAGGTTGTACGATATGTCCCTCCCGCTCAAGATGGAGCAACAATCCTCTGCAGACCATGTCTTTTAGCTGCCCGTTGGGTTGTGTCCATTCCCAGGCTTCACATACTCTTCTGGATAAGGCACGACGGGAATCGTCAGGGTGTGCGGCAATAACATCCTTAAGAAAAACAATATCAGCTTGAGTGACTGTGCGTCCTCTGTATGACAATATTTTCGACATGAAAAGTATCATATCTTAACAGGCGATGGAACGCACGCTTTTTTCAACCAAAGAAGAAATCAGATTTCTTTCCAGGGAGGTGCTACCTCTGCGAATTCAGGGTTACCATTCCAGATCAGCAGTTGTAGTTCATGTACGGCAAGCTGCCTAACATTACTGTCGTCGGCCTGTGGCCACCAGTTGAATTTCCCACTGCTCAGTCGCTTGTGGCAGAGCCAATATCCTTGGCCGTCATAGACTAAAATCTTGATAGCAGTCCGACGTTTGTTGCGAAAAACGAATACTGCCCCTGTAATGGGATTGGTTTTTAAAATGCTTCGGCACAGTCCACATAATCCATCGATACCTTTTCTGAAATCAACAGATTCTACAGCCACAAAAATCCGCATCTGCGGTGTGAGCTGTATCACGAGCATTTCCTCCAAAAATCTTGGCCAAGAGTCAGGAGATCAAGA